>DGLO01000080.1:0-293 GCA_002388005.1 Candidatus Neomicrothrix sp. UBA4542 | reverse complement strand
GGTGCCACCTCCATCGCACTTTGGTTCACAGTGGCTGCTGCCGGCCGCTGGATCGGTTTTTCTTCCTAGCCCACCTAGCGGCTTCTCTCACCAGCACCTAGCAGCGTCCGCGCTCAATCCTCTTCCGCTGTGCATCATCAGGGGCGCCTGTGCCTGAAGACCCCATGAAGATCTTGTTGCCATCAGTGAAGGTCACATCGCGGCCATTAGCGCGTTTGAGCGAGTGGTCCTTCGCTTGATATCCATCAACGATAATTTCGGTGCCGGGCGTCAGGCAATCTCTTCGAAGTCCC
>DGLO01000086.1 GCA_002388005.1 Candidatus Neomicrothrix sp. UBA4542 | reverse complement strand
CCGTTGCTAACTAGTTCAGTGGTGATCACGCTGGGTTCAACACCGAGAACACGAGCTATATCATCACGATCGTCCCAGATTCCTTGACCTCCGGTGTAGACATGAAGGCCGTGGTCGACGGGAACCGCGAGGGTGGACTCAGGTTCAAGAAAGGCGTGCTCAACTCTTTGGGTTTGAAACGTTTCGGTGACGACATGCGCCGCAGTTTGCAGAGCCGCATCGACGTCACCTCGACGATACGCGGAAGTCGACAAGACGTTTCCATCCAGACCCCATACCGCGTCTTCCTCATCGACTACCACTCGAACCGGGTCGGTTTTAGGTTCATGGACTTGGTAGCCAACGCGCACCAAATCGGTGGCGCGGATAGCGGTGGCACGGTCGTGAGCGACAACTATCGCCACGACGTCTCCAAGATAGGAAGTTCGTCCACCTTCGGGAATCATGACTGGCCAGTCCTTATGGATCAGACCGACACGCAGTTCGCCGGGGATATCCGCCGCTGTGAACACCGCTGCTACGCCTTCAACAGCTAGGGCAGCTTCAGTATCAATCGTCAAAACATCCGCTCTTGCATGATCGCTGAGCTTCAGCGCACCGTGAAGTAAACCGTCGACCCGCAGATCGTCAATAAAGGGTCTGGTTCCAGCGGCGAGCGCCTCGGCTTCATATTTGATTCCTCGTGACCCCACTCCTTTCGGTGCCTCCGGTTCGTGTTCCACTCCCACAGCCAAGTCTTGAATCGCGTCGAGGATTTTCACATATCCGGTGCATCGACACAGGTGGGCCCCGAGATGACGTGCGCTTTCGTCACGGGATAACGCCGCACCTTTCTTGTTGATCAAAGCTTTCGCGCGAACGATGATCCCGGGGATGCAAAACCCGCATTGCAGCGCTCCATGGACCGCAAAGGCTTCGCAGTAGCGTTGGAGTTCCGCACTGTCAAATCCCTCAAGGGTGGTTATGTCTTCATCTGTGGCACGTTCAAGAGATGTCTGACATGCCACTCGGGCCTTGTTTCCTACAAGGACCGTGCAACTACCGCATTGTCCTGAAGGAGCGCAGCCATCTTTCGGGGAGATCACAGTAAGTTCGTCGCGCAGCGCGGCGAGCAAGTGTTCGTGTTCATCCGATACGTGAACGGGCTGGCCGTTCAACCTAAACGAAGTCATAGTTCGCTCTTGGGTTGGGTAATCAAGTTGTACATCTCAGGGCGTCGATAACGGTTGAAGTCAAAAAGGGTGTCTTTGTAATGCTTACACCAGTCCAAATCGCAATCGGCGACCACAAGTTCGTCGTCTGTTGTTTCAGCTTCGGCGACAACCTGTCCTGACGGCGCAATGATCATCGATTGCGCCAACGACTCGACCCCTTCCTCGACGCCACCCTTAGCAACTCCAATAACCCAGGTTCCGTTCTGATACGCGCCTGCTTGCATGACGAGGCGGTTGTGGAAGGACTGCAAAGGATTTTGTGACGGATCGGGTGCGTAATGGAGCGGAGTGTTGTAGCCAATGAGCACCATCTCAACGCCTTGGAGTGCCATGACACGGTATGTCTCGGGCCAACGTCGGTCGTTACATAGCGCCATCCCGATTATCCCATCAAAGGCCTCCCAGACACTGAATCCGTCTGGGCCCTCTTCGAAGTAGCGTCGTTCCAGATGTTGAAATGGTCGATCCGGTTCGTGTTCTTCATGCCCGGGTAGGTGAACCTTGCGGTACCGGCCGACAATCGACCCGTCTCGCTCAACGAGAACCGAACTGTTGTAGCGCTGTCCGTCGGAAGTTAGTTCCGCGTAACCGAGATAAAACCCGACTCCAAGCGACTGTGCCTCGTCAAAAAGACGTTGAGTCTGAGGCCCGGGCATTTCGGTTTCGTAATAGGAGTCAAGTTCCTCGGGAACATCGTCTAAATACCAGCGAGGGAAAAAGGTAGTCAGTGCTAATTCGGGGAAGGCGACTAGTTGACATCCGGCATCACTGCCTTGTCTCATTAGGGCCACAAGGCGGTCTACAACCTCATCTCTTCCAGTATCTCTGGCGATCGGGCCCAGTTGTGCCGCTCCAATTCTCAGAGATCTCACCACGCCACCTCCGTTAAGGCAAGCAGCGTGTCCGCCAACAATTGGGTTCCGGCTATCAGATCTTCCTCGTCGGTATGTTCGGCTGGGTTGTGGCTGACCCCATCAACGCTAGGAACAAAGATCATGCCTGTCGGACAAATTCGGGCCATCATCTGCGCGTCATGCCCAGCACCAGATGGCATCCGCTTTGTTGATAAACCACGTTGTGTCGCCAATTGTTCAATTCGATCCACCACTCTGTCATCAAACTCGACGGGTTCGAAGCGGGCGAGCGTTCGGCTGTTGATCTCCACGCCTTCAGCTTCAGCTAACTCCGCTGTTCGTTGTCGCAACTGGTCTTCAGCTAACTGAAGGGACTTCTCATCCGTGTTGCGCAGATCGACAGTCATGGTGGTATGGGCGGGGACAACGTTGACGAGATTGGGATGGGGGGTCAATGAACCCACGGTCGCAACTTGGCTCCCGCCGAGTTCAAGAGCAATAGCGCGAGCCGCGACCGTGACTTGCCCCGCGACCACCATTGAATCGCGACGAAGCGCCATTGGTGTTGTCCCTGCGTGGTTTGATTGACCGGTGATAACTAATTCAGTCCAGGAGATGCCTTGGACGCCTTCAACCACACCAATTTGAAGCCCTGCTTGGTCCAACACCGGCCCTTGCTCGATATGCAACTCCACGTAGGCGTGGGGGATCGCTCCCGGGCATGGTGCTGAACCTCGGTAACCGATGCGTTCTAGTTCCTCCCCCACCACAGTTCCATCGGCACCTTCTACGTTCAGCACTGATTCGACGCTCATCCCGCCGACATAGGCGAGACTTCCCATCATGTCCGGCGGATACCGGGACCCCTCTTCATTTGAAAAGAACGCCACTGCTAAGGGACGTTGCAGGTCGATTCCGGCAGCAAGCGTGGCCTCGATGACTTCTAAGCCAGCCAAGACGCCGAGATTGCCGTCGTACCGGCCTCCGGTTCCTACTGTGTCGATGTGTGATCCAGCCATCACGGCACCAGAGGCACCGTCGTCACTGGTGGATGCCACTACGTTGCCCACGGTGTCGGTCGTCACTGCGAGACCCAGGTCGTGCATCCAAGTAACAACCAAGTCACGTCCTTCGCGATCAGCGTCGCTAAACGCCAACCGTGAACACCCTTGGGTGTTCTCGATCGCTCCAATTTGGGCAAGCTCGGCGATACGTTCGAGAAGCCTCGCTCCGTTGATCGAAATCGACGAGCCGTGCGGCAAATCCATAGGTTCATTGAACCTGATAAAGCCCCAAAAAAGCTAGAAATTCGTGCCGGGTCGATATTTCGTTAGTGTGCG
>DGLO01000005.1:11462-11689 GCA_002388005.1 Candidatus Neomicrothrix sp. UBA4542 | reverse complement strand
TCTACTGACTTTTCAAGGGATGGAGAAGTCACAGGAGGATCCTACCCAGGACTTTTTGGGCAAAGGAAGCCGGCAACACATCTACCCGTATAAAGGCCGACCGAAGACCTGGAGTTCGGTGATTGTTACTCGGTGTCCTCCTGCAGGTAATTCTTTTCCCAAATCCGTTATCCACAACAAGAGGGTGGCCGCCTCGGCTCCATCCAGATTAACGGTGAGACTTCCAC
>DGLO01000005.1:10772-11155 GCA_002388005.1 Candidatus Neomicrothrix sp. UBA4542 | reverse complement strand
AACGGTGAGACTTCCACTGATATCAGTGCGGCTGGCTATCGCCTGACCCCACCTGTGTAACGCTCCTGTGCTGTCTTGCGAGGCAAAAATCTCGAACGACCAATTGATAGTTGGTGAACTAATCCGGAGTCGGTCGATGTGTTGGGGCGGCCCTAACTTGATGATGAGGCCAACTCCGTCCTTTAAGTTTCCAAAATTACTCGTCGTGTATCGCTCGGTGTACCAACCGGTGCTGGCGTCATCGTTGTTGATGAGATCCGTCTTTTCAGGGTGTTCTTGTCGGTCGTTATCGCCCGCGGGGTCAAAAGGAACGATGAGAGTAATTTCCAGTAGTGATGAAACAGATGGTGGACGTGAAGTGACCGGAGTCTCGTCCGGTGAAG
>DGLO01000005.1:8942-10378 GCA_002388005.1 Candidatus Neomicrothrix sp. UBA4542 | reverse complement strand
CAGCAACTGGAGAACTGGTCTGGGTTCGGGTCGCCAACAGACCCGTGATGATCACTAACCCAGCGAGAACGGCGATAATCGCGGCAGGGGCCAACCAGGTCCGCTCAGCCTGTAAATAGTCAGCTTGAGTAGTCTGCGCGTCGTCGGACAGCGGCCCGGGATCCTGCTGAAGTGATCTGAGAGCTAAGACGAGTGCCGTTGCATCGGACCACCGGCTGTCTTGGTCGACTGATCGTCTGATTACTTGCCTCAGTTGCGCGGGTATAGCGGTGTGAAGCTCATATTGACCCTGATGATCAATCTGTGGCCTGGAGCCGACGAGTAGTGAGTGAAGGAGCTCGCCCAGCGCCGTTATGTCCGCGCTAGGTCGAGCAGGGATGTCGGTAGCGTCGCTGGTAGGGGGACCTTCAATGATGACGACCGATCCGTCCTTTCTTCGCCCTACGTGGGAGCTCTGTAGCGCACCAAGCGCAAACCCGGCGTTGTGAAGCGTTGCCAATGCTTCGCCAAGCTGGATGCCGATGCTTGTTGTTTCTTGAGCAGAAAAGTGACCTACTTCGGATAGCTGGTCTTCGAGGGTTTCTTCGGGCAGTAATTCCGTCACCACCCCGAAACGTTCCCCAAGGTCAATGGTGTCAAGGACATGCAACAACGCCGGATGTTCGAGCCGCGTTAAAGAACGTGCCTGAAGTTGGACACGCTTCCCAATTTCGGTTGAAGGATCCAGAATTCTGATTGTTACCGGTCTATCCAGGGTTCGGTCTAAGCCGATCCACGATTCGACAGGACCTGAACTAACGCGGTCATCAATGCGGTATCTCGGGTGATCGTCGACCGTCATTGGTGCCCAACGAACTCAATCAACTAGCGGTTTGGAACGCCACGCCAATGGTTCCGATGCCCGCGTGAGCGCCGACTACCGGACCCACTTGGCCCACCAACACCTCTGGTTGGACTATCGAGTTGATTTGTTCGACAAAGGAATCGACGTCGTCGCACTCCGCGTGGATGACGAAGATATTTTCGATGCTGTCAGCGTGTTCTTTGACCACCTCGACGAGATAATTGAGCGCTTTGCTTCTTGTCCGTTGCTTCCCCGCGGGTTCGACGACGCCATTTCGGACCTCAATGAGGGGTTTGATCGAGAGCATCGAGCCCAGAAGAGAGCCGGCCGCGCCGATTCGCCCTCCCTTTCTTAAGTTTTCGAGTGTGTCTAAAGCTGCGTGGACGTGAGTCCGAGCCGCGCCGTCGGCTGCGATATCTGCAATTTCGTTGATGTCGGCGCCTGCCTTTGCGGCTCGTGCTGCAGCTACGACGATTGCTCCCAGGCCAAGGGTCACTGTTCGACTATCAACCACTTTGACGCTTATCGTGCCTTCAACTTCGCGCGCCGCTTGTTGGGCGGCTTCGATTGTTGCGGAGAGTTGTCCGCTAAG
>DGLO01000005.1:2787-8563 GCA_002388005.1 Candidatus Neomicrothrix sp. UBA4542 | reverse complement strand
ATAAATGCCCCTGGCGCCGGGGCGGCAGTTGATGGCAATTCGTCGTTTTGTCGACACATCTCCCAAAATTGAGCCGTGCTTAATTCCAGACGATCAACGTATTCAGTATCCCCCAATCGAATCTTGAGGGGCACGATCTTGATTCCCAGTTGAGCCACTAGATCTTCAGGGAGATCGCAAGAACTGTCAGTGACGATTTGGATGGAGCTCATGATGTTTTGTCCTCTGTGGGGGGTACCGAAATCGAACGGCTAGGTCGAAGACCTGAAGTTAATTCTGACATTGTCTGAGTGCCTAACACGAATGAAGTCGTGAGATGCGCCAGGAGCGTTCCACCGCCAATGACCGAGACACGCAGTAATGCCTGATTAACCGGGAGTCGCGTTAATGCGATAGCGGTGATGAGAGCTATTGAACATGGCACGACGTGTTTCCAGAAACCTGACCTGGTAAGAGCCGACAAATGCCAACCTTCCAAGACTCGTTTTCGGAGTTGCCAAAATTCAAACCAAGCACCCACCGTAGAGCCGACAGCTAACCCAACCGGTCCTAACCGCGCGGGGAGGTCCACCGCGTTGCGGACGGCGTCAGGCATCGGCCCCCAAACTAAATTTCCGTCGCCGAACCCTACGAGCCTCTGATCCACTACCAAAATCTGTTCAAACTGAAACATCAGGAACGCCCCGACAGCCAGTGAGATAATCACTCGCCGGCCCGCAATCTGAGCAGGGCTACGGGTGTCGCCGACGCTGTAACAAAGATTTTGTAACAACCGAGATGACATTATGGCGGGTAGGCCAAGGGCGTATCCGCCGAGTGTCAACCCGATGACAGTCAAATCATCAGTGCTAACTCGGTTGCGAAATCCGCCGAGATTAAAAAGAGCATCAGCAATCTGGGGACCTGCTGCCAGGTACATCGCGATGATCGGCCCGACTAGCCAGAGCATTTGTAGCAATCTCTTCGAGAGCCGCTCGGCAACTTCACCACCTTCGTCGATGCGGCTGAGTTCAGGCAATTCTGCGGCGGCAACGCTTGTCGCTATCAGAGCTATAGGAAGCAGATAAATAGTTTGTGCAGCCCCCAAAGAGGACGCAGCTCCAATCGACAACAGAGACGCCAAAGCAAGATCGATAAACGATGAAAGTTGGAGCGCTCCCCTGCCAAGTACCGCAGGCGCAAATCTTTTGAGCACCATGGCAGTTGCAGGGCTTTTCCAGGACAAATTGAATCGGATATGTCGATTTGCCTTGAACACCGCAGGTAACTGGATAAGCACTTGCAGGAAAGATCCGGCAACCAACGCCCAGGCCAAAGTTGTTGCCGCGGAGGTATCACTGAATTCGGAGACCGCTAAAGCAACCAGGGCCGCGATTTGAGTTGCGTTCCAAACGACAGGCGCGGCATACCCAAGAAAAAGTCGCCGGTGGCTGTTGAGCAGAGCCAAACACCAGGCGCTCAAAACTAAGACACCGGCGCCGAGCAGAATGATCCGAACTAAGCGAACGGTCAGATCGAACCGATCCCCTGTAAATCCCCAGGCGATAGCGCGAGTAAGAGGACCGGCCGCGAGAAACCCGACGGCAAACAAGCATGTGACTAAACAAAGTAAAAACGTGGCGACGCCCCCGGCTAGGCGGCCGGCCTGTTCGGGGTCGTCCTCGGATAACCGGCTGTACTCGGGGACGAACGCAGCGGACAGCGCTCCCTCGCCGAAAAGATTTTGCAAAACATTGGGGATTCGTTGAGCAGCAGCAAAGGCATCTCCGACAAGCCCTATCCCCAAAATATTTGTCACTAGGGCAGCGCGGATTACACCTGAGAATCTTGACAGTCCGATACCACCGGCGGCGGCGCTCGCCCCGAACCGAGTCATGACAGGCGAGCCTTTCTTCTCTTGGTGTCGATTATCCACCACACCGCTAAGAAAACAGCCGCTCCGATGGTTAGCCCGAGACCCACTCCAGTTGGAGTCGTCGCGCGAATAGCAGCCTGTGCACGTCCGACAAGAAGCCCCCCGTCAGGAGAATGAAGTTCGATTGTCACGGGGAACGAACCTGAACCAAGAGCGCGAAGCTGAAACCGGTGTGTTGTAACACCAGGTCCCAAAACCAAAGTGGTGCTCTCCCCGTCGTCGAAATCTTCGACGGTCAACTTTTCTCCGATGATCCGCAACTCAACTCGAAGCGGAATGTCAGCACGATTCTGGAAGCTGAACGGAACGGATGCCTTCTGCGATGTCAACTGAATCGACTCGTCTGGGGGAATGTCTATCAAACTGGTTTGTCCCCTAACATCGCTGACGATTGATTCCCAAAGCGCTCGTTGGTCAAGAGGGGATGAATCGCTCGACAAACTGAATAGCAAGTCTTGAGCCATTTCATTGTGTTCGGCGGCGTCTTCATCGCGGATCATCGAACGGAACGCAGCCAAGTGACGCTGGGCTTCTCGGTAGCCTGTGAAGTCCTCGGTTGTGGAACTCAACCGGGTTCGAAGTCGGTACTGCTGAAGTTCCCCGTCCTCAAGCAACAACGACTGAGTGATAGCAGCGCTTGCCGGCACAGGTTCAACCAAAAAAAGATTGGAGAGGCCTCTAAGGAAGGCCGCGGCGAAGTCAACGTCGCGAGCGTCCGCACTGAGATCTAGAACTATTAAGGGCGTTGGCTGTTCAGTGAACGCGATCGTTGCAAGATGCGCCAAAAGACGGTGAGCCTGACTAGCTGAAGTGTCATGTCTCTCCTTAACTGAAAGTCGGTCAACAATCAGTGCCCTGGCATTTGCATCAGCACCCAGTACTTCCACTGGGCCTCGGGGCGCTTGCGGGGGGACAGGGGAAAGCGAAGAAGCTTCGACAATCACCTCTCTTATGCCACGTGCCCATCGATGGTCCACTTGGGCTGCATCGGCGCTTCCGTGGCCAACCCAAAGAGTGGGTGGCGCCAAAGCCCCTAATCGTCGCAGTTGCTCCGACCCCAGTTCGAGAAGCGTTGAAAGTTCGAAACTGAGTCCGGCGTCCTCGAGCGTCGCTTCGTTGGTTGGCACGAAAGAGCTATGCACAAATTGGTGCAGGGTTTCTATATTTTGAAATCTTATTTCGGCTGCTCCATTTGATATGTCATCAAGCAAATTGGGGTGGAGAGTAATGGTCACCGGAATATCTGCGTGCTCTGCCAAAACGTCTAACCAAAGTGCAACAACATCGGAGGTGTCGGTGTTGTCTGGCGAATTCGAAATCTTGGTGACAAGCACCACCGGCAGCTTCTGAGAGGGCTCTTCGCCGAGGCGAATTAGGTGAGTCACGATGCGACCGATCAGTTCCTGGCTTCCAGTCCGCATCTCCACCGTCATGGGGTATACCCCGGGTCGCGCGATGCGGATGGCATTTTTGTCGCTACTCGAAAGTGGGAATTCAACTGCGACTAGACCCCACGCGTCAGGATCGAGATCCCATAAATCAACAGTCCGAGAAGCAAGTACCCCACCTAAACCTTGTCCTTCGATCGATCGGAGAAACGCGGCTTCGTCAACTACGGGCTCATGAACAGTAACGATGATCTGGTCATCATCTGCCACGACACCTGGCAATTGAAGGACGAGCTCCAATGACCCCCCAGCTTGAGCGGTGGGGGATTGGCGAGTGATTTGCATTCCTCCCGAACCAACTTCCACCGCGGAGGCGGGCGCGGAAAATAGAACGAGGAGACAAAAGGAACTTGTGATTGCAGGGAGCCAGCACAGATGCTTCATTCGCTCACATCCCATCGCAACACCGCTAGACCTTTGCTTTGCCGGGTAAACCCCATGGACTCGTAGAGTCCCAATGCAGTCAAATTGCCCAATTGAGTGTTGACCAAGACATCAGTCGCCCGTCTTTTTTGGAGCCAAGACAGAGCATCGGCCACCAAGGAACGACCGAGCCCGCCCCCTTGGTGCGTCGGATGTACAGCAAGTCGTTGGAGAAAACCTTGTCGTCCCGCGCGGCCGGTTATCGCAAAACCCTGTGGCGGAAGGTCAGCGTTAACGCGAACTCGGCTACTAGGCGTTGCTTTGATGGCCTCTGACAGACCTGCAGTGTCGAATTGCCAGAATCTGGAAAACGCGGATGTGTCGATGTCAAGGATGTGAGCCCGGTCGGAGCGTAGAGCGCGTCGGGTGGCTCGACCTGGCTTGGGGACATGCATGGAGAGATCGTTGCTTAACAACAGTAATTCTTCGTGTACCTCAAACCCGAGACTCATGAAAAATGATTGTTCTGGTTGTCCGATCGCTGAAGTGAAAACGCTTTTTACTCCGTTCAGAGCAAGGACTTCTAAAGCGGCACGAATTTCGTCTGACCGCAGCTTCTTGCTGGAACGCGTTGGCCTGAGGTACGCCTCGGATCCACGCCGAGAAGATGTTCGGATGCGCACGCCGCTGGAGTCCCAGTGGAGCGGTTGGTCTGTCGGCACTAGACCCTCCCCACACGAAGTTATCGGGAGGATTCAAGCAGACTTAGTCGCCTCAGTTGAAGAGTTAGCTAGCGAGCCTTGTTTCGACCTCACCTAGCGCCTCGTCTTCAGTCACATCCATGCTTATCGAGAGTTCAGAAATCAGTATTTGGCGGGATTTATCAAGCATAGATTTTTCTCCAGCCGACAAGCCCTTTGCTGATTCGCGTAACGCGAGGTTTCGTACCACTTCGGCTACTTGGTAGATGTCCCCAGACTTCAATTTTTCTTGATGGTTCTTGAAACGACGACTCCAATTTGCGGGCTCCCGGATATCTTTTTTAGCCAGCAGTTCGAAGAGATCTTCCACATCGTCTTCGTCAATCGGAGGTCTCATACCCACCGAGTCAGCCATGTCGGCCGGAACCGACAGCGTCAAATCACCATGGGCTGTCTCAAGGATCAGGTATTCACGTTCTTCGCCGAACGCTTTCCTTTTTTCTCTCGCGGTAATCAGAGCCGCCCCGTGGTGTGGATATATCACCCGGTCGCCGAGGTCGAACTTCATGCCCACTCCATCAAACTTGTGAATTCCGGCTCCACCATGGAATCCGGGTCTATTAGGTTGCCAGGACTAACTCGTAACTCCAACCAGTTCGCACCGATAACTAACCATTTGTGCCCCAGAGACCCGATAATCTTGCGATGTTTACAGCAAAGCGAAGGTACCGTTTCGTTACATGGACGGCATCGCACAGGATGATCGCGATGACGTGGACAGGCGGGTGGGGGACCTAGCCGAACGCTTTGCTACTGCTGGGTGGGCGTTTTTTGTTGTAGGGGGGGTTGTCCGAGACCTATTTCTTGGAGCCGACACCGGTGACGTTGATATCACCACCGACGCGACACCGGCGGACACGACAACACTCTTGGAAGGGTGGGCGGACTCCACCTGGGAACCGGGCATTCGGTTCGGGACAGTCGGGGCCCGCAAGGGCAACGTGATTGTCGAAATCACGACCCACCGGTCGGAGCAATATCATGCGGATTCGCGCAAACCAGAGGTTGAATTCTCAAGCGAGATTCACGAAGACCTTGCGCGACGGGATTTCACCATCAACGCGATGGCCATCGAATTGCCCGACTGGAGGTTAGTGGACCCATATGACGGGAAAAGTGACTTAACGAACCGAGTGCTGAGAACACCATTAGCACCCGAAATAGCTTTCTCCGACGATCCGTTGAGAATGCTGCGAGCGGCACGTTTCTTGTCGAATTATCAACTCACCTTGTCTGATGGTGTCGAAGACGCCATGAATGTCATGGCAGAGCGTCTCGACATCGTGTCG
>DGLO01000005.1:0-2412 GCA_002388005.1 Candidatus Neomicrothrix sp. UBA4542 | reverse complement strand
TGGGATACGACTACTGCAGCGAACTGGGCTAATGGGCCGCCTCTTTCCTGTTATGGCAACCCGCGAGGACCTTCATTCAGGGGCGCTAGATCTTGTAAGACCTGACCTGGAATTGCGGTGGGCATGTCTATTGTGGCCAGTTCTACAAGACGGAACTGAAGCTCGGAGAGCCTTGGCCGGGTTACGACTGTCGAACGCGACAGCGTCGGGAGCTGCCGCGGTCATCGATGCTGCTCGTGATTTGGTTGAAGCGAACAACGATGAGCAATCGACAGCTCGACAACTACTCCATCGAAACCGCCACGCTCTAGGCTCGGCGAGTGAATTGCTAAACGCATACAAACAGCCACCCTCGGCGTCCCTCTTGTCGGCGATTGACCAAATTCTGGTAGTTGAAGGTGACAAGGAATTCCAGGTTCCTTTAGATGGCCACGAAGTGGCTGAACTTGTTGGTGGAGAAGGACCGCTTGTGGGCGAAATGCTCGATCGATTGATGGAACACCGCGTGCAATACGGGCCTATGTCTAAAGAAGAAGCACTCGCGATGATCCAGGAATGGCGAAATACGTCGTAGGTCTGACTACGCTGCTCAGGTGCCGTTTCATCCGGGCATAGCAACCGATGACACCGAAATTTCCTTCGGCGAGGTTGACTACCGCCTTCAACGCCGGCGGTTACTCCGCGATGTTGAGAGAGGGATAGTTGACCCAGCTGAGGTCTGTGACGTTCACCCAGAGTTGATCCGAGTTGCTCGGAATGTTGCTCCGCATACAGGAGTTAGCTGTCCGTTGTGCAGTGAGAAAGAGCTCCGCCTTGTCGCGTATGTCTTCGGCCCGCGTCTAGGGCCAGGCGGCAAATGTGTTGTGTCCGACGAGGAATTGCAAAGAATCGCCCGCCGCCAAGGTGACTTTGTTTCTTATGAAGTTGAAGTGTGCGCGACGTGTGGGTGGAATCACTTACTCCGGCGGTACCCACTTCGCTAAACGCAGTGCACGGTCCTGCGGTTGTTCGACCGTGACCCTTGGGTACTCTCCGATAGTTAAGGGCTATGGCTGAACGATCGACTAACGAACAAGGATTTCGACAGAGTCCTGGCCAGGCTGTACGAGACAAGGAAGCGACTAAGGCCCCAGCATTCCGGCTGTCTCTATATTTTCTGTTAATTCTCGCAATCCTCGGGGTCGGCTTCTTAGTTCGAACCATGGGAGTCACACCGCTCGTATTTTCGGCAGCTTTCGACGGGGGCACAGTTGTTCACGATCGCTTCGGCACCGAGATCGGACAATTCCATCCCGAAGACAACATGGTTCCCGTGACGTTGGAGGGAATGTCACCAATTCTTGTTGACGCTGTGTTGGTAGCCCTCGATGCCCAATACCTCGAGCGCACGCGGATCGAACCGTGGCCGCTCTTCGCCATTGTGCTGGCTCCTACTTCACCCAACACCTCACCGACAATCACGCAACGCTTTGTGAGATTGGTGAATGGATCGGCCTCCACGCGTGTGGCAGCACTGCGCGAAGCTGCGATCGTTGTGCATCTCGAACGGACTGTTCCCCGAGCAGCACTCTTGGAGCAGTACCTGTCGCAGGTGCCCCTTGGCAGGTTGACCTTCGGAGTGGAAGCCGCGTCGCTCGCTTGGTACGGAAGGAGTGCGTCGGATCTTGAAATTGGGCAGGCTGCCCATCTGGCCAGCTTGATGGTTGGGGTTGGCGTAAAGAAAGAGTCCCCTGCGGGGCGAGATCAAATTCTTGCCTTGCTGTATGAAGCTGGGCTGATTACCCGAGATGAACTTGTTGTTCAACGAACGATTCCTATGGGAAACCTGCTGATATCCAATCCAAATGAAGCAGCGGTCAAGACGCTTGTACCAGGTGCGGGGCTGGAGCCGTTCTTGGAGAAAATCTATGGCCAGGTCGTGGAACGGAATGGGCACGAGCCGGTACTCAAGGGTCAAATAGAAGTTGGCTCGACGCTCGACCTGGGGGCTCAACAAGCAATAGCGGCGATTGTTGAACAAGTAGCTGAGGAGTCGGGGATAGCTGAAATAGTCGTTGTCGTGTTAGACGACCGGAATCATGTGCGTGTCATGTATCAGACCGGCCATTCTCTCGCCCAACAGGCACGCATCGAGAGCGCGGAAGTACTTAAGCCTTTCCGTCGATGGGAAAGTTTTGGAGAGACACTGAATTGGCCCAACCGAATCACGGCCCTCGAACTTGCACAAGGGCATGCTTTGGTTGGCCGTGGCGGCCGGAGTTATGAGACGCAAGTCATCCTTGAAATTCGAGACACTGACGATGGCGAATTTGAGCGTGTTTACGATCAGGAGTTGGTTTCGTTTGACGCAGGAACGGTGCAGCAAGTGAAGGAATATCTCACAGAATGTGTGGGGAGGGGTTCTGGGTTCGG
>DGLO01000046.1 GCA_002388005.1 Candidatus Neomicrothrix sp. UBA4542 | reverse complement strand
TGTCGGCAAGTTTGTCGCTACGGTCCCGAATGCGGAGCAGGGGTAGCTGCTCTGCTACGGCGCGCCTGGCAAAGGTGACTGCCCCTTCTTGTAGGTCTTCTACGATTTCATCAATGAGGCCGCAATTCAAAGCCTCATCGGCGTTGATCGGGTCCCCACTGGTCATCATTTCTAGTGCCCGCAAGGCACCCGTGATGCGCGGCAAACGTTGAGTACCTCCCGCTCCAGGCAACAAACCAAGCTTCACCTCCGGAAGCCCGTATTTGCTTGACGCGACGCCAACTCTGTAGTGGGCGCATAGAGCGACTTCTAGTCCCCCGCCGAGCGCGGTGCCATGCACGGCCGCGATTACTGGTTTCGAACAATTTTCCATAGCGTCCTGTGCGGCCTGCAAACTGGGCTGTTGGGGAGGCCCTGAGAATTCAGTAATGTCCGCACCTGCAATGAAGGTGCGTCCCTCGCAAATGACGACAATCGACGTAGCGTCGCTTTGCTCGGCTTGGGTGACTCCGTCGAGTAGGCCTTGACGGACGTGATAGCTAAGCGCGTTGACTGGGGGATTGTCGATACGAATCAACGCGACGTCGTCATCGAAGTCGAGCCGGACCGATTGAGTGAGTTGAGTCATAAGAACAAAGTAGGTGACGCAACGACCTAAAGTCCCGTTGAAGTACATCCGTGCACCCGAATCGATTCGACTGTGACGCACCGTGAGCTAGAGTCACGCCTTCGAAGGGAGTTGTCGTGACTGAGAAACCTGATCCAATGACGGTCCCATTTGGCACAGTTTTTTGCGATTGGATGGCAACAGCCCACAGCGAAAATGGTGTCTACCAATATGGGGGAGCAGTCGAGGCCTACGGTGACTTTTCTCTCAGTCCAGCCGCGCACGCGCTCCATTACGCGAGTGCAGTCTTCGAAGGGTTGAAGGCTCATTGGCAAGATGATGGGTCGTTGGCGATTTTCCGTCTCGATGATCACGTGGCCCGAATGCGGCAAAGTGCTGAACAGCTTCGCTTACCTGTCCCGGACACAACGACGTTGCGGCAAATGATCGTCGATTCAGTGGAGGCGAACGTTGGGGAGGTTCCTCCGGCACCAGGATCGCTTTACATTCGACCGACAATCATTGGTACAGAACCCAACATTGGGGCGGCGGCGACACCGAGCTCGGAGGCGCTTCTATTTATTGTTAATTGCCCTGTTGGTGACTATTTCAAAGGCGGCGTCCGACCCTTAACCCTTCTGATTGAAGAAGAGATTCCGCGGACCACGCCACAGTTTGGAATGGTGAAGTCGGGCGCTAACTACGCCATGGCGCTTGCGCCGACCTTGGACGCTATGGCGCAGAACTCTGCTGTTGACCAAATTCTGTTCGCTACCGGAGGAGACATCACCGAGACCGGGGCAGCCAATTTTTTCTTGGCAGACAACGAAAGAGTGCTAACTAGACAACTCGACAGTTCGTTTTTGCATGGAGTCACCCGTTCATCGGTTTTAGCGCTTGCTGCGGATCTGGGATATGAGGTGGACGAGCGACCTATAGCGCTCAGCGAATTGAAGGAATGGGCGGGCCGCGGCGAAGCGTTTCTTTCCGGCACGGCAGCCGTACTTTCCCCCGTCGGCACGATTCTCGGCGGCGATAGCGACATTGTCTTCGGCGACGGCCAGCCTGGCCCTAACACACTGCGCCTCAGAGAAAGCCTCGTTGCGATCCAGAATGGACGTAGCGATGACCTGCACGGCTGGCGAACGACCGTTAACAGCTGACGCTCGGTGGAGGTGGGTGAATGACGAGCGGTTTGAGTTCTCCAAAGTTTGGTTGGCTATCACCAGTGATAGGCAACAGATGGAGCGACTACCAACCCATCGTGCAGTACCAGTGCGAACACATTCTCCCGTCGATCACCCCAGAATTTGACAGCTTATGGATTGCCGACCATTTCTATGGATTCGACAAGAAGACCGACCCTTTCCTGGAGGCTTGGACCACGTTGATTTGGTGCGCGGCCAAGTTCCCTGACATCGATCTCTGTCATCATGTGCTCGGTGTCGGGTACCGACCACCCGCCCTTACCGCCAAGATGGCGGCAACATTGCAGTTTCTTAGCGGCAATCGGTTCATTTTGGGTATTGGAGCAGGGTGGCGCGAAGATGAGTATTTGGCCTATGGGTATGACTTCCCTCGCCCCAGTGTCCGATTTCGCCAACTTGAAGAGACGATCAAGATTTGTCGGTCGATGTGGTCGGAAGCGGAGCCGAGCTTTGAGGGCGAGTTCTTCCACATCGACGGGGCGTCAGCGCCTCCTTTACCCACTGTGCCCCCTCCAATCTGCATTGGGACTTCCGGCGAAAAGATTGGCTTGCCGCTAGCAGCGCGCCATGCCGACATATGGAACACCGTCTGGAGAGGGGACACAGCGTCCTTGGTTAGGAAAACGCAGATCGTCTTGGAGGAGCTTGACCGATTGGGTCGATCAGAATCCGACATCGAATTCTCACTGACCATAGAACGACCTCTGCCAACCAATGGATCCGAAGCCAACGAATTTCGAGAGTTCTTAGCTCAGTTGATCGAACTGGGGATGAATCACTTTGTTTTGGATTTCGGGCACCCACAGTCATCGGCAGAAGCGGACCTGTTCATCGCTGAAGTGATGACACCTTTGCGGAAGTAGTGTTTTTCAGGGTTTCTCAACGCGTTGAGGCAGAGGACTGCTTGTTCAGTCCTCGACGGGAGCCAGTAGATGATGACGCTCAGGGCGATCAGCAATATGTTTGGCAGCAAAGGGACACAAAGGAACAACCAAACTATTTTCTCTGTCGATCTGGTTGAGAACTTCGGCT
Organism: Candidatus Neomicrothrix sp. UBA4542; assembly: GCA_002388005.1. GTDB lineage: Bacteria > Actinomycetota > Acidimicrobiia > Acidimicrobiales > Poriferisodalaceae > UBA2110. The sequence goes on along the minus strand of DGLO01000046.1, from coordinate 4,959 downwards.
ATTAGAAGGTCGGCGAACCCCTCCCCTCGGCGCACCGGGTCAGTTTCGACCCAGGGGATAACAAACCTGTTTTCTTGACTTTCGTAGTCAAGGAAACTCACCATCCGGTTGCCCTCGGGCGCCCGCTCCCAGAGTTCGAAGCGATTGCTTTCACGGTTGTTGACTACAAACACATCGAATGCGGTTGCAGTCATAGCTCTAGCCTTGCTGGACTGAACGAATTAGGCAAAGAAAATCGGGGGAATCAGATGACGTTACGGCTTCGACAAGTCGCGATCATTGGCAATGAGTACGAACGAACCGAAGATGCACTTTCGGTAGTGTTCGAACTTGGAGTCGCATACCGCGACCCAGGACACCGCCCCGCCCGCGAAGCCGGAGTGAGTATTTTCGGTCTAAGGAACTTTGTGATGCCGATCGGCAACCAGTTCCTCGAGTTGGTAGAGCCGCTAGAGGATGGGCCAACAACAGCGGGTGGCCGTTATTTGCAGCGACGAGGTGGACCCGGCGGCTACATGCTCTTGTTCCAAGTTCCCCGGTCGGACTATGCGCTACATCAACAACGTCTGGCTGAGCTTGATGTGCGGGTGGTGGCAGCGGGTGACATCAGCGAACAAGAAAGCGAAGCGATACACATTCACCCGAAAGACTTGCCTGGATGCCTTGTTGAATTGCGATGGTGTGAAAACGAACATGAGCCGGATGGGGATTGGTGGCCCGTCGAAAGAGAATGGCAGAGTCACCGCAACACCGAATTCGCTACCGCCATCTGCGGCGCAGAAATACAGACTCCTGAACCGATGGTCCTGGCGCTGAGGTGGGCTGAGGTGCTCGGTGTCTCCACCGAAATCGTCGATGGCGATCCGACGATTCCGACCACCGATGGGCCGGTGACCTTTATCGAACCATCAGATGGACGCCCTGAAGGGCTGGGAGGCATCACTGTGAAAGTGCCAACGCCTGAGATTGTTCTGGAGCGTGCAGCGAAATACGGCTTGCAGTGTTATGAGCAAACCGTCGAAATCAGCGGGTTACGATTCCACCTCGTGGGGTGAACTCATCCCAGATACGTCTCAGTGTGTTGGCCAAGCAATGGCGCTGGTGTGATATTCCACCAGTCGCTGTTGGTTCTAAACGGAGCGCCGGGAACCGTAACTTCGACATCGTTGGGTAACTGAGTTTTGCTCCAGAACTGAGCTGCAAGAAGATGCGGATCGTCGACTAGAGCACTGACGGTGTTTACCGGTGTAATAGGAATTCCGCGCCGCTGCCCTTCGGTAAACAGCTCAAGTCGAGTCCGACCGACAGTCAGTTCTTCTACCCATGTGTCGATCAGGTCTTGACTCTCCATTCTGACCCCAAGATCTTGGAAGACTTCCTCCATGATGGTTTCATTACCGGTCGTCTCGGCTACCCACTCGGCCATTGCGTTCCAGTGCCGGGGCATTAACACGATGATGGACACGAAGCCGTCGCTACACGGATACAGACCGAAAGGGCGGCCGAGATCTCGTCTGTTTCCCGACCGTTCCCGATGAACTCGGTCATCCAGGAAAACGGGAACGCCTGTTTCGGGAGCGAACATCAAGGCCGCTTCATGCATAGAGATCTCCACCTCCTGGCCTGTGCCGCTTGTACGTCTCGCACGTAAGGCGAGAAGTGTCCCCACTAGTGCAGAAGCGGCGGATGCGTGCAGGGCGAGCTGAAGGTGCCCAGCTGGGGCCACAGGCACCCTGTCTTGAAAGCCGGTGGCGTACAGAACCCCAGAGGCCGCCCAACTGACAAGGTTGGAGGTTTTCCACGAGCGTTTGGGGCCGGTCAATCCAAAGGGCACGATGGTGGTTCTGATGGCGGTGTCGGGCAGAAGGTCCGCCGCTATCGGTGACTGCTCGGGCAGTCGATCCTCAAACACGACGTCGGCTTCGGACAATATTTGTGCGAGCGCATCTCCGTCGTCAGGATCAACAACCACACTTTGGGTTCCCATCCCGAGATAGGCCCACCAGAGGCTGTTCTCAGGTGGTTCGATCGACTCGGCAAACGGTGCGAGTGTCCTCAGCGGTGAGCCATGCGGTGGCTCAAGTCGAATGACTTCTGCCCCCAGTCCAGCAAACAGGCGAGTCGCGTAGGCGCCTGCCAAACCAGTGGTGTCAACCACCCGCACGCCGTTATATGGGCCCGCCATTACAGATCCCTGGCGTCGTCGACGCCCGGTAGGAAGAGGTGAATCCAATCATTCCATGGACGCGAAACCAGGGTTTCCGGCTCGATCTGCTCGAACGCACCGTTCGCTGCTACCAGTTCGGAGACCTCGTTGTCGGACATGCCCGCAACGTCAGACAATACTTCTCGCGTGTGCTGACCCATTGAGGGCCCTGCATCAGTCCAACGTCCCGGGGTATCACTCAACTTCACGGCGCAGCCGCTGAAAAGATCTCGCCCAAGACGACTGTGTGGAGCAACCTGGTACCAGTTGCGGCTCATGGTATGGGTGTCATGAAGTAGATCTTCGTTGGTTGAAACGACGTGGGCCGCTACACCGGCATTTTGCAGTCGGTGAGCGAGATCGTGAGCGTCGAAACCGCTCGTCCAATCACTGATCAGCCGATCAAGCTCTTCTCGGTGAGCCATTCGGTGGTCCGCTTCATCAAATTCGTTACCGCTAGTTCCCATCAGCGATGAGAGGGCCGCCCAACTTTCGGTATCCGTCGCCGTAATAGCGACCCACCGCTCATGCCCCGCACACGGATATACGCCCTGAGGTGCACCCCACAATGAGTGATTCCCGATTCGACTGTGAACGGTCCCGGTTAGGTCGTAGTCCATGACAAAGGGGCCAAGGAGCGCGAGTGTGGTTTCGAATTGGCTGATGTCAACGTGTACTCCTTCCCCTGTCATCTCTCGCTGCTCAAGTCCGGAAAGCGTCGCTATTGTCGCGTGGAGGGCCGACATGTAGTCGGGGGGAGCGACGGTCGCTATTCCAGCGGGAGGATCGGCTGCATGACCAGTGAAGTCGTCGAGGCCCACGAGCGGTGCTTGATTGGGGCCCCATGCCACGAACGGGTAGTAGGGCATTGCGGGGTCACTTCCGAAGCCCGGTAACTGCACGTAGACAATATTCGGGTTAATTGCCGCGACTGATTCGTAGTCGAGGCCCAACTCTGCGAGAGCTCGGGCTCCGAAGTTGGCGAGAAACACATCGCATTCGGCTATAAGGCGAAGGGCTGCGTCCCGTCCAGCGTCGGTTTTCAGCTCTAGTCCGACACTTCGCTTTGAAGCGTTCATTTCAGGCACATATGGGCTTGTATCAGGTGCGGCAGCAGCGAGATCGTCGCGTTCTCTAACCCAAGCCGACCCCATAATCCGCACCACATCGGGACTGAGTTGGGATTCGATCTTGATTACGTCCGCGCCGAAGTGGGCCATGAGCCGGCCGCAGAAGGGCGACGCAATGGCGATCCCGAGCTCAAAAACGCGAATACCGTCGAGAGGCAATTGACTGGTGGTGTTTGACATCTCCTACTTGGCCTCTTTCTTGTCGTCCGTGACGTACCCCAACCGTCGATCACGCTCTCGAGCTTGACTGCTGCGCTCGCTGGGGTTCCCGAGGCCTCCACCGCCTGGGAACTCAATGATTAGATGGCGTCCTGACGGAACGAGCGTATTCCCTTTTGCTGACACTGGCGTACCATCGTCCAGTGTCAACCGCCCGGTCATCCCGTTCCCCCCGCCGTGTCGGCCGCGAGCGGGATGTTGGACTCTCTCAAAAGTTGCGCTGAAGACGAATTCTCCATCGCTTCTGTGGCCGAGTTCAACGACTTGGCCGAGACCGCCTCTGAATTCACCATCACCTCCGGAATCGGCTCGAAATTCCTTTCGCCAGAAAATCAGCGGTGAGACAACTTCGTTGATTTCCACCGGCATGTTTCTCACGCCACTTGGAAACGCTGTGGCTGATAGCCCGTCCTGGCCGGGACGGGCGCCGGCACCCCCCGAGTTAAAGCTCATCATCATGAAGGATTCTGATCTTCCTTGGTCCCATTGACCGCTAGCCAACAGATTCCATAGTGAACTTGTGCCTTCGGCGGGGACTTTGTGCGGCAGCACTTGGCCGAGGCATCCGTACACGGCATCGGGAAGCATTTGCCCCATCACGTGGCGAATGTTTACCGCTGCTGGCCTTTGGGCGTTGAGAATGCAGCCTTCCGGGGCGATCACTCGGATGACTTCTAAAGATCCAGCGTTGTTGGGAATATTGGGGCCAACTATGCAGCGCACCCCAAACGATGTGTAGGCATCTGTATAGGACATCGGAACATTGATTCCCTGGGGTTGCACGGAACTGGTTCCCTGAAAGTCAATAGTTACTCCCTGTCCCGTGATGGACATCTCGGTCACGATGTCCAACGGTTCATCGACGCCGTCAACTCGCATGGAAGAAGTCCAAGAGCCCTGCGGGAGCGCCCGGATTTCTTCGAGCATCGCTGACCGTGAAGTCCGAATTATGTAATCGCCCAGAACCTCTAAGTCCTCAAGGTCGTATTCGGCCATCATGTCAAGCAAACGATCCGCCCCGACACGATTGCATGCAGCCAGGGAGTAGATGTCACCCATGACTTGCACGCTGTCGCGAACATTCGTTTCGATGATGGAAACGACATTGGGGTCAAATATTTCGTTGACGGCGAAACGCATTATCGGCAGCTGTAGGCCCTCATGGAAGATTTCGCGGGACGCAGAACTGAACCCGACGCCGCCTATATCAACGACATGACTGGTGCATGCGAACAGGGCAACAATTTGGTCTTGTCGAAAAACTGGTGTGACGACCACTATGTCGAATAGATGACCCGTCCCTTTCCATGGGTCATTGGTGAGGTAGATATCTCCAGGTCGCATTGTGTGGGCAGGGAAGACATCAAGAAAGTGTTGGACCGAGGCTGCCATTGAATTCACATG
>DGLO01000071.1:2891-27550 GCA_002388005.1 Candidatus Neomicrothrix sp. UBA4542 | reverse complement strand
CGCTCGAAACTGGAATGAACAAGCTCGCGGACGCGGTCCGCGTAACCCTAGGCCCCAAAGGACGCAACGTCGTTCTTGACAAAAAATGGGGTGCCCCCACCATCACCAATGATGGAGTGTCGATCGCCAAAGAGATCGAACTTGAAGACCCGGTCGAACGAATCGGCGCCGAGTTGGTGAAAGAAGTCGCGAAAAAAACTGACGACGTCGCCGGTGACGGCACCACCACAGCCACAGTGCTCGCTTGGGCAATGGTGCGCGAAGGAATGCGGAACGTGGCAGCTGGAGCCAACCCGATGTCCCTTAAAAAGGGTATTGAAGCTGGAGTTGTCGCAGCCGTGGAAGCCATTGAGGGTATGGCAGTCAGCGTGACCGAATCCAAAGAGCAGATTGCCCAGGTTGCGGCCATCTCTGCCGCTGACCGCGAGATCGGAGATCACATCAGCGAAGCCATCGAAAAAGTTGGCAAAGATGGGGTGATCACAGTGGAAGAGAGTCAAACCTTTGGGCTTGAAATGGACCTTGTGGAAGGTATGCGCTTCGACAAGGGCTACATATCCCCTTACTTCGTCACTGACGCCGATCGTCAAGAAGCGGTCGTAGACGAACCGTACCTCCTGTTTGTTCAAGGAAAGATCACCGCTGTACGAGACGTCGTTCCCGTCCTGGAAAAGGTGATGCAGGCCGGAAAACCGATGGTCATTATTGCAGAAGACGTAGAAGGTGAAGCGCTCGCGACGATTGTCGTCAACAAGATTCGTGGCACCTTTAAATCAGTCGCAGTTAAAGCCCCTGGCTTTGGTGATCGCCGCAAAGCAATGCTTCAGGACATGGCTATCTTGACCGGAGGTCAGGTCATTAGCGAAGACGTCGGACTCAAGCTCGAAAACACAACACTTGACCTTCTTGGCACTGCGCGCCGCATCATTGTGACAAAAGATGAAACCACCATCATCGAAGGTGCTGGTGACGAAGCTGATGTAGCTGGTCGCATTGAACAAATTAAGAACGAGATCGACAACACTGACTCCGACTACGACCGCGAGAAGCTTCAAGAGCGTTTGGCGAAGCTCTCCGGTGGGGTGGCCGTTTTGAAAGTAGGTGCCGCCACCGAAGTTGAGCTCAAAGAGAAGAAACATCGAATTGAAGATGCAGTAAGCACCACCAAAGCCGCGATCGAATCAGGTGTCGTTGCGGGTGGTGGAGTCACCTTGCTACGCGCGCAAGCCGCGGTTTCTGATCTAGCTAGCAGTCTTGAAGGTGACGTCGCTACTGGGGCCAATATCGTTGGCCGCTCACTGGAAGGCCCCCTCAAGCAAATCGCAGAGAACGCTGGTCTTGAGGGCGGTGTCGTTGTGAGCCGTGTCCGAGATCTGGAGGGTTCCGAGGGGCTGAACGCGGCGAGCGGCGACTACGAGGACCTTGTTGACGCTGGCGTGATCGACGCGGCAAAGGTAACTCTGTCGGCACTGCAGAACGCGGCGTCCATAGCGGCCTTATTCTTAACAACCGAAGCCGTCATCTGTGAGCAACCCGATGAGGGCGGGGGTGGAATGCCAGCGATGCCCGATATGGACTTCTAGCCCAACAAGTCCTATACCGACAGCGGTGAGCAGAGGATGTATAGGCACGGCCCTTGTTTGAAATGATGGGTAACCTGCGAACTGTTTCCCAACGAGGTCCTAGTGCAGCTAACACTTCATGAAGCATGTGAACCATTGGCGCTCATCCTTGGGGAATGGCGCGGTGCAGGTTCAGGCCATTATCCGACCATTGAAGACTTCGAGTACACAGAAGAAGTCATCATTGGTCATAGCGGTAAACCGTTCCTCACATACGGGCAAAAGACTAAGAACGCGGCCAACGGCGAACCGCTTCATTCGGAGCAAGGTTTTTTACGTCTCATAGGTGGCGTGAGGTTGGAGCTAGTGCTCGCCCAACCTTCCGGGATCGTCGAAATCCATGAGGGTTCCTTCGCGTCAAACGAATCAGCTTGCGTGATCAACCTTGAATCGATCCGCGTCGGAACTACCCCCACAGCCAAATCGGTACAACGCGTACATCGCTTGTTGAGAGTGGAGGGTGACACGCTGACCTACGACGTATCGATGGCAGCAATCGGCCTGTCCATGCAGCATCACCTCGCCGCGACTCTTAAACGCGAAGAGAAATAGCTGCAACTATCGATTCCGGCGATGAATTCGCGAGTCGGCAGTACCCTATCGACATGCGACATGGCCGGAGCCGGAAGTATTTTGTGCAACGCATTCGTCGCGGTGAAATCACTAGGTTTCCGGACGAAATTGTCGTCGAAGAGCCACTTGAGATTCGGCTCGACGGAAACTTGGTCGCCACGACGATGCGAACACCGGGACACGACTATGAACTCGCGGTGGGGTTTTGTACCACCGAAGACTTGTTCGGAGGGGCCGCCGTAACGCAGGTTCGATACTGCGCGGAGGGTCCCGCATCGGACTTCGAATACAACGTTGTCACAGTCGACACCGGCGGGCAGGCGCCGGTCCCTCAACCCCGGCTCGGCAACGTGAGTTCATCCTGTGGCTTATGCGGATCAGCGACCCTCACTGACCTCGCGACCCGACTCGATCCGATACGTCATCCAGTTATCTTCAAGGCGGAAGCGATCGCGACGGTCTTGGAAACCATTGGTTCTCAGCAAGAACTGTTCGCTCGGACCGGTGGCCTACACGCAGCCGCAGTATTTGACTCCGAAGGAACACTTCAACTCATCCGTGAAGATATCGGCCGACATAACGCTGTCGACAAAATCGTTGGCCGCCGTGTTCTAGATGATGAACCGACCTCTAGTCACCTAGGACTTTTCGTGAGCGGGCGAGCTAGCTTCGAGATGGTTCAAAAGGCATGGGTGGCCGGTTTCGGCACTCTGATGGCGGTATCGGCGCCAAGCGCATTAGCGATCGATGTGGCTACGACTGCCAACATGACCTTGGTCGGTTTTGCGCGTAGCGATTCGATGAACGTGTACTCCGGTCAAATTGATCAATAGACCTCTAGGATCAGCACCATGACCCAACCCCAATATGTCACTACTGCGGTCGGCTGGGGGGTGCTGCATTTGTTCTGCAAGGTCACCGACCACACCGATGGGCAACGGGTTGTCGCCGCCGTGAAAGAGATCCAAGACAGCAGCCATCAGGTTCTATGCGTCGCCTTATTCGGCCACAAAGCCGATATTGGATTCATGGCTCTTGGTCCCGATCTCTGGCGTCTTAGAAGCCTCCAAAGCAAGCTTCAGCGAGCCGGTCTGGTGGTCGCCGATAGCTACGTCTCGATGACAGAGACCTCTGAATATGCTCCGGATCTGCCGGAGGAAATGAAGACGCCTCGACTGCACCCTGAACTCCCACCCGAAGGGAAACACGCGTTTTGTTTTTATCCGATGTCGAAAAAACGTGAGCCTGACGCTAACTGGTACTCGCTGCCCTATGAGACTCGACGAGAACTCATGTATGAGCACGGTAAATCAGGAAGGAATTTTCGAGGAAGGATTCTTCAGGTGGTCACGGGGTCTACAGGTGTTGATGACTACGAGTGGGGCGTGACACTCTTCGGAACACACCTCGACGATCTTAAAGAAGTGGTTTATACGATGCGTTACGACGAGGCATCAGCAATCTACGGTGCCTTCGGTGCGTTCTATACCGGACTGCTAGATGACGTTGAAATTGTCGTCCAACAAGTTGTAACCAACTGACCTCCACGACAATGACCTCTCACGAGTAAACCCTGTCGAGTTGTTCGTCGGAGCTCCCGCGACGCGATTAGAAGGACTCTTCGACTGTGGAGGACGGTTCCCTTCCGAGGACCCCAAGTATCACGCCAAGCGCTGAAGCGAGGAACGGGACGGCCGAAGGTGAGGGTTCGCCTTGACTTCGCTCTCGACTACCAAGGGCGAAAATAAGGTCAAAAGAATCGACGGCAATCCCTTGCCTGATCGCTTCTTCTAACTCATCAACTTCTGCGTCTAGACGTTCGGCCTGGTAGAGCTGATACGCGAGCACGACATTGCGAATACCAAAAAGTCTTATCGCGTACTTCGTCTCTCTGGCCAGAGGAACCTGCATTCGCCATGCGCGCCCGATCAGATTGGGGGCCAACACAGACAACCAACCAACGGCAGCTCGGAGTGACACAAGCAATTTGCGACATTTTGCAGGATGCATAGATTTATCCTCGCACCTGAATTTCGCGATTCCTCAATTGGCGTTCGCCTAATAACCTGTGAGGAGGAGGCATCGATGTCTGAATACAGCGCACCCACCGCGGACATGTTGTTTGTCCTGGAACACATAGCAGGCCTTTCTCAGTTGGCGGACCGAGACGCCTACGAACACGCCGACCTCGACACCGTCGAGGGGTTATTGGATGAAGCCGCTCGCTTCATGGAAGAGCAATTGGTTCCCCTTAACCGAAAGGGCGACGAGGAAGGTCTCGTCGTAGACAATGGCAAGATATTCCATCCGGACGGTTTCGCCGACGCATACACCAGATTCGTGGAGGCTGGATGGAACGGCATCTCCATGAACGAAGATCACGGCGGCGGCGGGATGCCCTGGTGCGTAGGACTTGCAGTGCAAGAAATGATGACTGCATCCAATATGGCCTTCAGCCTTTGCCCCCTACTTACTCAGGGAGCAATCGACGCGATCAGTCATCACGCGAACGAAACATTGAAGGAGATCTATCTCCCGAAGATGGTCAGCGGCCAGTGGTCGGGGACCATGAACCTCACCGAACCTCACGCCGGATCTGACGTAGGTGCCCTAACGGCGAAAGCGGTTCCCGGCAACAATGGAACCTGGTTGATCTCGGGAACCAAGATATTCATCACCTACGGTGAACATGAACTGACCGAAAACATCATCCACCTGGTCCTCGCGAGAACCCCCGAAGCACCTCCAGGAACCAAGGGAATCAGTCTCTTCATTGTTCCCAAATTCCTCGTGGATGACGACGGCAGCCTGGGTGCTCGAAACGACGTGCGAGTCGTATCAAGTGAACACAAAATCGGCATTCATGCGAGCCCAACCTGCGTCATGTCATACGGCGATCAAGGTGGAGCCATAGGTTGGATGGTCGGAGAAGAAAATACTGGAATGCGGGCGATGTTCACCATGATGAACAACGCCCGCTTATCGGTCGGGCTCGAAGGCTTGTCACTCACGGACAGGTCATATCAACAGGCTCGTCAATACTCAGTCGACCGAAAACAGGGAAAAGCGATTGGCGCCGAACTTGATGCTGGAGAGTCATCACCTATCGCCGATCATGCCGACGTTCGTCGAATGCTCATGACCATGCGATCTAACGCCGAAGCTATGCGATGCGTCATGTACGCGAACGCGGCCGCCATCGACTTCGCTATTACCAGTTCAGACGAATCAGAACGCGAGCATTGGGATGCCGTGACGGCGTTACTCACACCGATTTCCAAAGGTTGGGGGACCGATCTCGGAGTTGAGATGACATCACTGGGTATTCAGACACACGGCGGTATGGGCTACGTGGAAGAAACAGGCGCGGCCCAACACTGGCGCGACGTCCGCATCGCCCCGATCTACGAAGGCACAAACGGCATACAGGCAGCAGACCTGGTATTCCGAAAACTTCCCCTGGGTGGGGGCGCAGTCATCCAAGAGTTCATGTCAGAGATGACGAATTTGGCGTCACAACTGATCGAAAACGACCGTCTCGCGCCGCTCGGTACTGCTCTGGCCGACGGGGTTACACACATGAGTGACGCCGCGCTCTGGTTGGGAGGGCGTTTAGCAACGCAACCCAATGACGTTGCCGCAGGTTCGGCGCCGTTCCTGCGCTTGGCGGGCGTAGTAGTCGGCGGGTATTACCTTGCTCGCTCAGCACAAATCGCACAACAACTTCTTGACGCGGGCGAAGGCGACCCAGATTTCCTCAACGACAAGATCACAACGTCAATGTTCTATGGCGAACAAATCCTCCCGACCGCTGCAGGACTAGTAACCACAATTACCCGGGGCGCCGACTTGTTCTTTGCCATCCCCAATGAACGACTGTAATGACCGCTGACCTGAACGCACTTCGCGACAACCTTCGAAGCTTGGAACGCGTGTTAGTCGCCTTCAGTGGGGGAGTCGACTCCGCTTTTCTCGCATGGGTCGCGAACGACACCCTTGGTGCAGAAGCCGTTCGTTGTTTCACCGCCGTATCGCCAAGCCTCGCCAACAGTGAACTAGAGGACTGCTCGACACTTGCCCGTGAATGGGGACTGAATTGGTGTCGGATCGAAACCTCAGAGATGGAAAATGCGGCGTACCGCCTCAATGACAGCGATCGGTGCTACCACTGCAAATCAGCTCTCATGGACGTCGCGGGACCGCTCGCCGAGAGGGACGAAGCAGTCATCGTGCTTGGCGTCAATCTTGATGATCTCGGAGACCACCGACCAGGCCAAGTTGCCGCCCAAGAACGCAACGCACAATTTCCGTTAGTCGACGCTGGCTTCTCTAAGCTCGACATCCGAGCGCACAGCAAAGAATTAGGCCTCCGAATCTGGGACAAGCCAGCTGCGGCTTGTCTCGCTTCCCGCATTCCTTACGGGACAGAAGTCACAGTTCCTTTGCTACGACGACTCGACCGAGCAGAAGCCGCATTGAAGGCATTGGGCTTTCAGCAAATTCGCGTCAGAGACTATGGCGACGTTGCTCGACTTGAATTCGAACTCAACCAATTCCCACTAGTGATTGAAAGAAGAACCGACATCGTAGATGCGGTCTTAGCCGTTGGCTACCGCTATGCGACGTTGGACCTGGAAGGTTTCCGCTCCGGCAACTTGAATCATTCAATTCGATGACCACAATGATCGAACTTGGCCGCGAGCTGGCTCGGGAGCTGGAAATTGTGCTTCCCGAATGGGTCGAAAAGAGAGTGCGCTGCATCTACCAAGCTTGGACGCGCGACTGGAGCCAAGAAATAGAACTCGAAGCTCAAGAAGCCGGAAAACAATGTGCTGCAGATCTTGGGTCTCGTTTACGCGAGCTCTTGGAATCCGACATCGACCAGCAAAACACCAACCCGATGTCGATTCTTCGAGGCGCGGTGAAGTACCCCACCCAAGTATTGAAACACCACAGTGTTCCGCCCATCGAACGAGACGACTTCGCCGAAAAAGTCTTTCCCGATGACGCCTACGGCTTAACGCCAACCACCTTCTTGGACTTTGGCCAGACCGCACATGAATTAGGAATAGCTTGGGGAGCGGCCAAAGCTCACACACATCTTTCGAAGCGTCGAGAAGCCCAAAACTGATGACCCGGATCATTGCCTACGTCCCAAACCTGATGGATCGAAGCCGCTTCGGAGAGACCGTTCAGATTGTGAAGAAACCATCTGATCTGGCGTCAGCAGAAGCAGACCTCATTCTGGTCGACTTATCCAGTCGAGAGGTGCTCGACTACCTCCCCCCTGGATCGCGTGTTATCGGGTTCGCCCCCCATATCGACGCTGACACCCTACGAGCCGCGGTAGCGGGAGGATGCGCTGAAGCCCTGCCTCGATCAGTCTTCTTCAAACGACTCCCAGCGCTTATCGGACGCGAAGATGACTGACGGAAGCCTCACCGAACTTCGGCGAAAGGTCATTGACAACCCGAACCTTTCCGCCTGGGAAGTGCCGCGGGCATTGTCCGATGTGACCGACGGATTTCTCAGCCAACTTTATGCCGACGAAATTCATGGCGACAGCGGCATCGCGCTCGTCGCCTTAGGCGGCTACGGGAGATCAGAGCTTTCACCTTCCAGCGATCTTGATTTGATGCTGGTCCATAACGAGCGAGACGACATCGACGCGCTCGCCGATCGAATCTGGTATCCGCTTTGGGACGAAGGATTCAAACTAGGTCATTCAGTACGGTCAGTGGATCAGACTTTGAGGTTGGCCGCGACCGATCTTGAAACCGCGACAAGCCTTTTGAACGCTCGCCTCGTAACCGGGGATTCGTCACTTGTGGAAGAACTGCTCGCTCGAAACGAACTGCAGTGGGCGGGTCAGGATTCCGAGCGACTCGACGAACTCGCGCGAAATGTCGCACGCCGCCATCGACTTGCAGGAGAGGTAGCGTTCCTGCTTGAGCCAGACTTAAAAGAAGGTCGGGGCGGTTTACGCGACGTGCACGCGATCGATTGGGCTGCGCGAGCCGGAGTTCAGATCACGGTTCATGACAGGGAACTACTTGACGCGGCTTACCGCGTGCTACTTGAAGCTCGCGTGGAATTGCATCGGATAAGCGGCAAACGTGGAGACGTACTGTTACTAGAAGAGCAAGATTCCGTTGCGAGCGCTCTGCGGGACCCTGATGCTGACGTGTTGATGGGTCGAATCGCATCAGCGGCCAGACGGATCGCCTACCTGAGTGATGAAACGTGGCGGCACATCGACTCAGATGCAAAAGAGAAAAGTCCCGAAAATATCGAGGTGAATGGCCTTGGTATCGTTGACCACGAAATCGTCATCGTTGGTGATCCTTCGACCGACCCGCTCCTAGTGCTGCACGCTGCAGTTCACGCAGCCGAATTAGATCTTCCTTTAGCCCGAGAATCCCTTAGGCGTCTGGCAGAGCGACAACCAGAGCTTCCTGATCCGTGGCCCCATGGAGCGCGAGATCTGTTTGTGACGCTACTCAGAAACGGACACCGAGCGATACCAGTTATTGAATCTCTTGATTACTTTGAAGTTTGGAGCCGTCTTCTCCCCGAATGGACACCAAATCGAGCGCGACCCCAGAGAAACGTCTACCACCGATTCACCGTTGACCGACACCTATTGGAAACGGTGGCCGAAGCAGCACGCTTGGCACACCGCGTGCAACGATCAGACATTCTTCTTGTGGCAGCGCTATTGCACGACATAGGTAAGGGGTACCCCGGAGACCACACCGAAGTAGGTATGCGGCTCGTTGGTCCGATCGCATCGCGTTGCGGTTTCTCTCAACCTGATTCGCAACTGTTGACTCGTCTTGTGGAACATCATCTTTTGTTACCCGACGTGGCCACGCGTCGAGATCTTGACGACTTGCAGACGTTGCGAGCTGTCGCGGAGAAAGTGCAAACTGTTGATTTCCTAGAGTTGCTTGCTGCTTTAACTGAGGCTGACTCAATCGCCACGGGTCCGACTGCATGGGGCGACTGGAAGGCCCACCTAGTCGAAACTCTTACAGAAAGCACAGCGGACTTCATATCTAGTGATGGAGCCACCCACCGGAAACGACGATCCTTTGTAACTGAACACATTGAAGCCTTGATGGCTGAAGGCGAAACAATCGTTGAAGGCTCCGGTGACACGGTGACGGTGGTAGCGCCCGACCGAGCTGGGGTTTTTAGCAGAGCAGCTGGTGCACTGGCGCTACGAGGCTTAGATGTATTGCAAGCGGACGCCTACTCCAGTGATGCAGGAATGGCAGTCTCTCAGTTCCGCGTCGCTGAACCCGATACACCCGTCGATTGGGGTCGAGTGACCGACGACGTTCACGAATGCCTAAAAGGCCACCTAGCGATTGACGCACGTATAGCCGAACGGGCCCGCGTATATCGACGCAGGGCAGCACTAGCCGCAAAGTCCGCTGCAACTCGAGTCGCCTTCGATATCGAGTCCGCTACCGACGCCACGATTATCGAAGTGCGCACCGAAGACCACATTGGTGTCCTCTATCACCTAACCCGAACCCTCGCCGAAATGGGTCTCGACATTCGATCAGCAAAAATTCAGACTATTTCCAACGAAGTCGTCGACACATTTTACGTAACCGGGTCCTCTGGTCCCATGCTGGAGGAACTCCACCGCAGAGAGATCGATTCCGCTCTTCGCCATTCGCTCAGATTGGTCGAGTGATCGGACTTCTTGACGGCGACGAGTAGCCTTTGCCAAATGTCAGAACGAGCTACTGGGCAGGACCTGCTCGGCTGGGCTGAGGCGCTTTCCGGAATTGCTCGAACCGGTCTCGGGTTCACCGAAAGCCTCTATGAAAAGGAACGTTACGAAGAAATACTGAAAGTAGCGTCCAGTATTCGCGGAACAGTTAGCAAGGACCCGGACGTAGATGCGGTGGCGGACGAATGGATGCGAATGGTAGGTCGAGGAGTCGCCGGCTATGTCACCCCTAAAGCTGCAGTCGGTGCTGTCGTCGGTAACGAAAACGATGAAATTTTGCTAGTGCAACGCGCTGATAGTGGGGTATGGCTGTACCCGACCGGGTGGGCGGATATTGGTTACTCGCCCGTTGAAGTGGCCATCAAAGAGGTATATGAAGAAACAGGCATTCACTGTGAACCGGTGTCGCTAATTTCGATCGTCGACGGAATGCGACAAGGCTTCACTCGAATCCCGCTCTATTCGATGGTCTTTCATTGCCGAGCGATCGGCGGCGAACTGCAGAGCCATCCGCTGGAAACAAGCGATGTTGGCTGGTTCGCGCGCAATTCATTACCCGAACCATTGGCAGGTTTAGAAAGATGGGTCGACACTGCCTTTGATGCGATCGAGGGAAAAGCTAAACCAGCGGAGTTTGACCCTCCACGCTCGTTTCCATGGGACGCGGAACCCCACCAATGACGCAAGGGGCTGAGCGTTACTCGTCCTGTTGACGAAGGAATCGCTCAAGGTCGTCGATCATGGCTTGTGGGTTGTCTGCCATATCGTTGAGTTCTTCGCTTGCGTCATCGAGAAGCTGTTGAGCGTACTCCGCGAGGTTTGGATCACTGTCGACTAATTCGTTAATTTGGCGGTCATAACTTGCTGCCGCGATTTGGAGATCAGTTGCGCCAAGAGGAATGTCAAGAAAGTCCACGACTCGTTGGACTAACGCCAGAGCGGCCTTGGGTGACGGATTGTGGCCTATATAGGAAGGCACCGCAGCCCAGAACGAAAGGCTGTCGAAACCTCCGCGGTGGAAGGCGTCGTTTAGGACACCAATAATCCCAGTTGGGCCCTCGTACTGCGAAGATGTCAGCCCAAGTTCTAGATTTATGACCTCGTTATTGGAAGCACCAATTACATCGACGGGAGCCTGATGGTGAGTGTCGGTCAGTAGCGCGCCGAGTGTGATCACGGTTCCTGCTGACAGCTGATCTGCGACTGAAACTAGTGCTTCGGAGAAAGTGCGCCACCGCAGCCGGGGCTCGATTCCCAGTATGGTCACGAGTGGCCGGCCATCATCAAGTTCCCCCACTCGGACCTCGTTTACTGGCCAATCAATGCGACGCTCGTCGCCCTCTAGCCTGACGCTCGGCCGGACTGACGCGAAGTCGTAGAAGTATTCAGGGTCTATGGTGGCTACTTGCTGACAGTCGTAACGACGTGTCAGATATCCGACAGCCTCGGTAGCAGCATCTCCGGCGTCGTTCCAACCAGTGAACGCTGAGAGGACCACGGCGTCTTCCAAGACGGGATGTTCGGTCCAGTCGACGTGTTCCACGTCGAAAAGGCTATCTGCGGATCTCAAAATCCGTACCATAAGGGCGTTGATCCGGAGTGACCCAATGACGATTGAGATCAGTGTTTGCGACGAAGTAGATGAAGCGGTCGTCGCAGCCTTTGCCGAACTCATCCCTCAACTATCGGGTTCTTCTTCTCCTCCTACAGCTGCGGCCCTGAAAGAAATCGTCGCCCACGATGCTTCGACCATTCTCCTCGCTACAGAAGAGGGAGTCATTCTGGGGTCGATGACCCTTGTTCTTTTCCCGATTCCGACGGGAACGCGAGCCTGGATCGAAGATGTTGTAGTTGATGAGAGTGCCCGAGGTCGCGGGGTAGGCGAGGCGCTCAACCGACGGGCCATGAAAATTGCGTTAGAGGGAGGCGCCCAAACCATTGATCTCACTTCTCGCCCAGCCCGCGAAGCCGCCAACAGGCTGTATCAACGACTCGGTTTCGCAGCTCGAGAGACAAATATCTACCGCTACGAGGTCTAGACCGTTGAACGACCAGGCAGATAAAAGTGTTTATGCACTTGTCGGCGGATCGCAGTGGTTCCATGATTTAACTACCCGCTTCTATCAGCGAGTCGCCACCGACGAAGTACTCCGGCCGCTGTACCCCGATGACCTCGAGCCATCCCGCTATTGGCTTGCCCTTTTCCTTGCCCAATATTGGGGAGGGCCGGCGGACTACTCAATTAGGAGAGGACACCCGAGACTTCGGATGCGGCACATGCATTTTGGCATCGGCGTCGACGAACGAGATCGTTGGTATCAGCACATGGCCGAGGCCTTATCCGAAAGTCATATCGATGCTGACCTGCAGCAACAAATGCTCGACTATTTCTTTATGGCGGCTACCCACCTAGTCAACAGTTCCGACTAAATAGAATTGGCTGACACGCGCCCACTAAAATCTGTTCTCGTGAACGGGGGTCAACGATGGATCAAAGCGCCGTTGATTTAGGTCTATTGCTTCTGCGACTAGTGCTAGGCGTAACGCTCGCGCTTCACGGTGCCGCCAAATATCGAGGAGGCATCAGCGGGGTCGGACAATGGTTCGAGAGCGAGGGCCTGAGGCCGGGCATCTTGCATGCCCATCTTGCAGCATCAAGCGAAATGATATTCGGATGCGGCATGGCAGCGGGCCTTCTCACGCCCCTGAGTTGCATGGGATATATGGGAGTGATGGTCGTTGCCGGCTGGGTCGGCCATCGAAAGAACGGATTTTTTATCATCAGAGAGGGATGGGAATACGTGTTTGTGCTCGCCGCAGCCGGGAGCTCGTTAGCACTATTCGGTCCCGGATCGTGGTCCTTCGACAACGCCCTGGGTGTGACATGGAACGGTATCGGGTGGTTTGTGTTGACGGTATTGGGTGGAGTTGGTTCTGCTATAGCGTTGCTGCTCGGCTTCTATCGGCCCAACGCAGACGAAGAGTCCCCCACCTAGACCCCTACACTGCGCGACGTGTTCAGCCGATTATGGGACCTGCGGGTCAAGCTCCTTAGGTATTCGGGCGTGTCAATGATTGCCATCGCCGTGACTCAAGCTTCGTTATGGGTTGGATTGGTCATCGTTGACTGGCCGGCGGTCGGTGCCAACGTGTTTGCGGTGTCGGTGGCCGCCGCACCCGCTTATCTTCTGAACCGTTCATGGGTTTGGAATCGAAGCGACCGCCACTCAATACGCGATGAAGTCTTGCCATTTTGGATGTATAGCCTTGCCGGTCTCGCCATTTCGTCGATTCTTGTTGGCCTCGCCGATCAGTGGTGGAGTTCCACCCCTATCGTGATGTCAGCAAACCTGGTTGCATATGCCCTGCTATGGGTGGGCAAGTTCTTCTTGTTAGAAAAAATTCTGTTTAGAAGGCCTCAATGTGATGAGAAGTGATCTGCAAATGGCGGCGCGTTCAGCGCGAGGCTTCATGCCGCACGATGAAGGGATGTGTCTTTATCAAACTGTGCTGGACATCAAGGTTGAAGGCCCGATCATCGAGGTGGGCTCCTACTGTGGGAAATCCACTATCTACATCGCTGCCGCTGCCGCGGACATCGGTTCAATGGTGTTCACCATTGATCACCATCGCGGATCCGAAGAGATGCAAG
Source organism: Candidatus Neomicrothrix sp. UBA4542 (assembly GCA_002388005.1). Lineage (GTDB taxonomy): Bacteria > Actinomycetota > Acidimicrobiia > Acidimicrobiales > Poriferisodalaceae > UBA2110. Next base: position 13,956 of record DGLO01000071.1, on the reverse strand, counting down.
AAGGTTGGGAGCATCACGATGAGGAACTCGTGAACCGAGACACAGGCAGAATCGATTCGTTACCGGAGCTGCGTCGAAATTTGGAAGAAACCGGCCTCGAAGGTTCGGTTGTGTCCGTCGTTGGAGATTCCCGAATTGTTGCATCACATTGGGCGACCCCACCTTCAATGGTTTTTATCGACGGCGGCCACGGCCCCATCCCGGCCCATGCTGATTACGACGACTGGGCGTCCAAAATAGCTCCGGGAGGATTTCTGGCAATACACGACGTCTTTCCCGACCCCTCAGACGGAGGGCGACCGCCCTACGAAATTTTTTTGCGAGCAATAAACGAAGACGCCTTCGAAGAACATGTAGCCGTTGGCAGCCTACGAGTGTTACGCAACCCACATTGAGACACGTTTCGTCGTTCTACTGCAGCGAAGGTAAGCCCTCCCCGAGAATCAAGCGAGATGCCGGCGATCTGCGATCAAGGGCGTCAGCAGCTAACACAACGGCAGCACTCGAATAAGTTGAACGTTCGCCATCGGGGAAGGTGATGCGTTCCGGGTACACCATCCCAGTGAAGTACGCGCCGTCGGTATCTCGCAACGGTTGAATGCTTTCGAAGAGATTCCTGGCAGCAGTTTCGTCGCCGATAGCAAGATACGCCATCGCGCACTCACAGGTTTCGGCGGCCGTGACCCACGGTTGATCGGAAACGCACCTCACCCCATGGGATTCAAGAACGAAATCGTCAAATCGCGCAGCTAAGCGTTGCGACGCCACCTCGCCGGAGAGTACCCCAGTGAGGACTGGGTAATACCAGTCCATAGCCCAACGCCTCTTCGGTTCAAACTCGGCCTCGTGGCGTTGAAGAAGATCGACTAGACGCACTGCTGCGAACTCCCATTCGGGTTGTTCTTTACCCAACCGTTGGGCAATAGCGAGCCCGCAACGCAGGGAATGATAAGTCGAAGAAGTTGCGGTAATTAAGGAATAGGACCAAGGCGTTCCGCTGGTGTGAATGGCCCACGGAATATGCCCGGACGCGCTTTGATGTCCGGCGACGAAATCTAACGAGCGACTAACGACTGGCCACATATCCCTAAGAAAGCTGGGATCTTCGGTCGTCAGATAGTGATGCCAAACTCCCGTCGCCACATAAGCGCAACAATTCGTGTCGACTTTTGCATCCTCAACGCCGTCTACCAGGTAGTAGTGATGCCAGCTTCCATCAGGACGTTGGGTCTTGGCCAGCCACTCATAGGCGCGGTCTGCGGCATCGAGAAAGCCACCGGCCGATAAGGCCATGGCGGCTTCGGTGTGGTTCCAAGTATCGGCATGTCCATCGGGAAACCAGAGAATCATTCCCTCGTGTGATTGCTGTTCAACAATCGTTGATGCAGTCGCCGTGATTTGATCTTCGGTTAGCACCCGGGTGAATTCAGGCTGCATTCGGTCCCTCCAGGTTGGGTTTGGTCGCATACAGCACTATTGATTTGCCAATAATCGGGTTCAGTAAACGGTCCGCAATGCGGGTTAGCCACGGGTTCTGGACGATATCCCAGATCAACAACCGATGGTAAGCCCTCACTAATCGGTGCCCGTCATTACTAGGGCCTACTACGCATTTCAGCCACCAATAAGGGGAGTGCAAAGCATGAGCTCGATCCCACCCGCAAGGTTCAAGACCGACTTGGCGGATTTTCGAACGCAATTGCGACCGACGGTAGATCCGGACATGTCCCCCGAGCACTTTGGGAGCGTGATATTCGTCGTTGAGCGTCCAACAAATCTTTTCCGCTAACCAAGCCGGCACGGTAACGGCGATGCTGCCGCCCGGCCGCAACACTCTCGCAAGTTCGCCAATAGCGGTTTCGTCATCGGGAATGTGCTCAAGTACCTCTGAGCAGATGATCCGATCGAATGTGGCATCACCAAACGGCAACCTGAGGGCATCAGCACCGACCGGTTGCCCCTGAACTTGATCTGACAGTTCCCCTGCATCGATCATCGCCGCAAAGGTGTTCCTAACATCGACTAGCTCTTGCAGATCCTGATCAACTGCCACAATGCGACAACCTCGCCGCACAGTTTCAAACGCGTGACGACCCCCGCCACAACCCATGTCGAGAACAAGATCTCCCGGCTTTGCTCCCAGCCGGTCGTAGTCAACCGTGAGCATTAGAGCGCCATCTCATCCAACAGCGCGTAATAGTGCTCCGCCGTTTGCTCCGCGGTAATTCTCCACGAGAATTTTTTTTCCACCCGTCTTCTGCCTGCAGCACCAACAGTGGTTCGTAAATCCGCTTCTGCTAGAGCCCATCGAATCTTGGCTGCAAGAGCGTCGCTATCACCAGGCGGCACTTGAAGGGCGGTGACCCCGTCTTGACCCACCACTTCCGGTAACGCTCCGCCAGTAGTCGCAACTAACGGCACCCCACAAGACATCGCCTCAATGGCCGGTAGAGAGAAACCCTCATAAAGAGAAGGCACCACCGCGACTTCAGCTTGGTTGTAGAGCTCAACGATGCGTTCGTCGGAAACACCACTCACAAATTCGACACTGGCGGAAAGATCGAGTTCTTTGATAAGCCGAGTAGCCCTCGAGTCGTATTTGGGTTTACCGATCACGACGAGATGAACGCGGGGATCATCGGTTCGCAGTTTTGCCAATGCTTCAAGCAAGAACGCTAAGCCTTTCATTGCAACGTCGGCGCTGGCCGTGGTCATCAGCCTCGCGGGAACTATTTCGATGTCGTCCATCGGACGGAACTGTGTGGGATCAACGCCAACATGGACGATATGTAAACGATCCGGGTCAACTCCGTAATCGGTGATGATGTCTTCATAGCTGTTCAAAGACACCGTAAGAATGCGAGGTAGACGGCGTGCGATCCTGGTTTGCATGCCGGTGAAGGCGTAAAAGCGGTTTTTGGTAAATCGTTTCCACGGAGTCGTTGCGTGTTTTGTCTCGAGTCGACGATCGACCGTTATGGGGTGGTGAATAGTCTCCAGCACCGGAAGACCAGCCTCGTGGATCTTCCAAATACCAGTTCCGAGACACTGGTTGTCATGCACTAGATCGAATTCCCCCAACCGACCCGTTAACTCCCGATGCGCCCGAAGACTGAAGGTAAGGGGCTCAGCGAACGTCGCCCCAGCAGTAACCAAATATTCCAATACATCGAAACGATCTTTGAACTCGCTCAGCCGCGGGATGCGAAAGGGGTCAGGCATCCGGTACAGATCAAGGCTGGGCAACTTGGTCAGGGGGACATCCTCATCGGTGTGGGGATAAGGCGGCCCGGAGATGACTTCAACGTGATGTCCCAGGGCCTTCAACTCGCGCGCCATATGGCGGGTATAAACACCTTGACCCCCGGTGTAGGGATGACCTCGATAAGTCAGAAAGGCGATACGGAGTGGACGCTCGCTGGACATTTGACCCTTTCACAACTCCCTGAAAACGAGGTGTAAGTCTCAATGCTACCGGCCGGTAACTCGTTGCCTCAAAGCCCGACTTCTAGGCTCAATACTCCAAACGCTCAGGGAGTTCCTGAGGTTGCTGAGAGTGAGCAAGCATGCGGGCGTTAGTGCAGAGAGTCAGTCGAGCTTCAGTTTCGGTTTACGAACAGACTGTCGGTGCCATTGGTAGTGGACTGTGCGTCTTTGTCGGTGTCACTCATACCGATGATGGGAGTACCGTGCAAAAATTGGCAGACAAAGTTTGGAACCTACGCGTTTTTGAAGATGATCAGAGAATGATGAACCTGGCAGTAGGCGACGTCAGCGGCGAAGTTCTAGTAGTAAGCCAATTCACCCTTTACGCAGACACGAAAAAGGGCCGCCGCCCATCGTTCATCGACGCAGCCAGACCAGAAATAGCCGAACCTCTCATTCAGCGTTTCTGTGAGACGTTGTCCGACCTGGGAGCCAAAGTGTCAAGCGGCGAATTTCAAACACACATGGAAGTCGAGATCCACAATGACGGCCCCGTCACCTTGATGATCGACGTCTAATTTGTGACAAGGTATTTCCCGCCAATAATCCCACCGCAATTAACGAAATAGGTAATTTGCCGAGGTCAGTCGCCCAGGTATTTCCACTACGCAGTTCTACTGACGTGGTGAGGACTGTCTGCTCTCGGAGATCGCTTCTAAGCACAACCTCCCCACCCGCGGAAACGACAGCGGAGTAACCGGTAGTCGAAGCTTGCAGCACCCAGCGACCGGTTTCAATTGCTCTGAGCCGGGCACTAGCCAGCGATTGTTCTGGTACCAGCGACGTGGTGTAGGACGAAGCCAAAGTTGGGTTAGTGAGGATGCGAGCCCCTGATCGCATTCCGCTACGAACTCGGTCAGGGAAGTACACCTCAAAGGAAATAGCGTTTCCTATGGGACCTAGACGCGAATTGAGTATCCCCGGCCCCTCACCCGCTATGGCTTCTCTGGAGATCAAAGACAGATCAGCAAAATTGTCTACTAAACCGCGAAGAGGGATGTACTCACCGAACGGAACAAGATGGACCTTGTCGAAGCGCGAAACAAATCCAGTATCGGGATCGATCGAAACTGATGCGTTACGAAAACGGTCGCCATCAATTTCAGAAAAGTTGGCGATGATGACAGCATCAAGCTCAGTTGCTAGCTGAGCGATCGTGGCTAACTGGTCGCTTGTTTCCAACGGTCTTTCGACCGTCACGCTGCTTTCGGACCAGACCATAAGATCGGTATCGACGGACTGACTGGCTACGGCTTCCCGATGCCGGTCGAAGACCGCAAGCTGGTCACTCGTCGCAGCCCGAGTGCCTAACGCGCCGCCGGCTTGGACAACGCTGGCATTAATCACTGTGTCGGGATGCCCTCTAGGGCTGACCCGGGCGATAACGATCAGCAGCACCGTCGCGGCCAATACGCCCACTACCGTCCGTAGTCGCACAGACAAAGCCGCTTCGACCCCGACGGCAAGAATACCGATTGAAGCCACCAGAAGCAGAGCCCCCCCAACGCGAACGACATCTGCCAGATAGGTATCGATTGGGCCGAGAGCGAGGTTGGACATGGGCACTCCGCCAAAAGGAACTACCCATCGAATAGCTTCGCCCACCACTAAGGCCGAAGGCACAGAGAATGCACGCCCCGCCCCGCTCGCGGGAATCAGAGCCATTGGCAGTGCCATTATCAGGGCTTGAACAGGCGTCGCTACGATCCAACCAGGCACGGTTAGGTCAATCATCCACGCTAGAGAAATTGTGAAGTATCCCATCCACAAGCTCCAGGCATCGAACAAACGGCGGCCGTGGCTCGCAGTGCGCGAAGTCTTGAGAAAGACACCGATGCCGATAGGAGCCAACGCCCACAGTCCATATGGAGGAAGAGATAAGGCAATAGCGGCACCGAGAGCAAAGCGGCCAAAGGGCGCAAACCGACTCATATTGAGTTGAGATAATCGAGGGCAGTATGGGCACATTCGCCACCCTGCCGAATGCAGGCCGGCACTCCGAGACCTCTGTACCCCGCTCCTGTTAAGAAAACCCCGGGCAGTTCCGACCGCAAATCACGTTCAACTGCGCTCACCAATCTGTCATGGCCGGGCGCGTATTGGGGAAAGGCATCGATCCAGCGCGACACCCGCCATTCGATGAGACTTCCGTCGACATCGAGAATTTGACCTATCTCAGTCAGCAAGGCTTCGACGAGGGCATCATCGTCAAGAGCTAATGCTCGAGTGTCTCCAGCACGGCCTGCAGACACTCGAAGGACGACATGTTCGTCATCGGCCCAATGTGGCCATTTAGAGCTACCCCAACTTATTGCAGTTGCAAGTAGTCCCTCGGTGCGAGGTACCAGTACCCCTGAACCATCAAGAGGGTGACCGATGTCGCTGCGACGGAGACCCATCGTGACTAAGGCGACAGACGCGTGTTCGATAGACGACAAGCGATTCGAGGCTGAAGGGCAACCAGACAAAAGCGTTGCTGCTTGATGCGCTGGGGTCGCGAGAATAACGACGTCGCTCTCGATTGTTGCTTCGTTGGTGACGATGCGGAGACCTTCGCCGTCGTTTCGGACTTGGGTGACGCGGGTATTAGTTCGAATGTCGGCATCACCTAGAGCCTTCACTAACACATGGATCAGGTGACTCATCCCATTTTCAAAACTCAAGAAGAGCGGCTTCGTATTTTCCGGAGAGTTTCTTGCTTGTTCCTTTAGCCCCGTGACCAAACTGCGATGTCTGCGCGAGGCGGTCTCTAGCTGTGGTGCTGCCAACGCGACGTCAAGATGGTCCGTGTCGCCTGCGCTGATGCTTCCAATGAGAGGGTCAACTAGTCGATCGGCTATTTGATCACCCATCCTGCGCCTGATGAGGCCACCAACAGATTCGTCGTCGCCAGGCCAATCATCAGGCCGGATTCGATCTAAACCCGCGCGGAGTACACCGAGGGGACTAACGATCCGGCTTCGTAGGAGTGGAAGCATTTTCGTTGGTACTCCAAGAAGAAGAGCTTCAGGGAGCTTTCGTAGCTCGCCGTTAATCAAGACGTAGGCACTAGAGGTTGATGGGCTAATCAGAAAGCCCTCCACGCCAAGTTCTTCGCATAAATCCAATCCCCAGGGGACTCTGCTGATGAACATGTCAGCGGCCTCGTCGATTGGTCTTCCCAAAAAGGTTGTCGTGAGAATTTTCCCGCCGAGACGAGGAGAAGCTTCTAAGAGAATGGTTTCTGTCTCAGGAGACTGCTGCCGTATGCGATAAAGGGCGGTCAGCCCCGCGATCCCTCCACCGACAACAACGACACGTCTGTTCATGTTGCCGATAGATCTGGGTTGAGACCTTCGGCGTGGACTAATTCCACCACCCGCTCAAGTATCGCAGGGTTTGTCTCTGGCAGAACTCCGTGACCCAGATTAAAGATATGGCCTGGCTTGCCTCCAGCTGCCTTGAGGACCTCTCGAGTCTTTTTGGCCACGACAGGCCAATCAGCCAAGCAAACCGCAGGGTCAAGGTTGCCTTGAACGGCGGTGTTTGGTCCAACGCGACTTCGCACCTCGTCTATTGGGACACGCCAATCGGCACCAACAACATCGGCCCCTGCTTCACCCATGAGGGACAGAATCTCCGCAGTTCCCACCCCGAAATGGGCGCGTGGTACGCCAAGGTCGGCCAACTCCTCAAACACCCTGCGGCTATGAGGCAGGACATGCTCTTTGTAATCAGCAGGCCCTAGAGCTCCCGCCCACGAATCGAACAGTTGCACTGCGCTTGCTCCAGCAAGAACCTGAGATCGCATGGAAGAAATTGAGATATCTGATAGGCGCATCATTAATTCGTGCCACAGCGCGGGGTCTGAATGCATTAACGATTTGGTTCTCGCGTGATTGCGAGAAGGTTGACCTTCGATCAAGTAGCTAGCGACCGTGAAAGGCGCACCGGCGAAACCAATTAGAGGAACTTCGAGTTGTTCCACGAGAAGGCTCACCGCGTCCAGCACATATGGCGTATCAATCTCTGGTTCAAGCGGGCGTAGACGGTTCAGGTCATTTCTTGTTCGAAACGGATCCTCCGCTGTTGGTCCGACACCAGGGACCACCTCGATCTTGAAGCCCACGGCGTTCACTGGAACCACTATGTCGGAAAACAAAATCGCCGCGTCTACCCCATATCGGCGCACAGGCTGCATAGTAATTTCGGCTGTGAGAGAAGCGTCTTCAATAGTCCGAAGAATGCTTCCTTCGCCACGAATTTGCCTGTACTCGGGCAGCGACCGACCTGCTTGCCGCTGGAACCACACAGGAACGTGGTCAACCTGTTGAAGACGACACGCGCGCAGATAGGGGCTCTCGTCGAACGCGCAGCTCGGGTGATTAGAGGGAAGAGGCATCTCAACATTGACGCTACCGCCGCTTCATGCCTGGAGCCGCACGGCGGTTAGTTTCTTCGGTGGTTGCGGCTGTAGAACAGACTCAAAGCTCCTAAGAACGGTATGCTGGTCTGTTCTTTGAACCGGTGTTATACGTGTGACTCACCCCGAAATCGCAGCCGAACAAGCACACATTGATCGTGCGCATCTTCTGCTTGACGAGGCGCGCGACCGCGCGCTCAAGTTGCGCGGAATGGTCGAGGTGGGACGTGGTGGTACCACTCAGGCTCGATATGAACGTGACGTGATTGAGGGCAGTGTCCAAAATAGGCTTGGTCAATTGCAGCTTGGGTCCGCATCACTGATTTTCGGGAGAATCGACTTAGACAGCGACGACCGATTTCATATCGGACGACTAGCCGTCTCAGACGAACGTCAAGAGCCAGTGGTGGTGGACTGGCGCGCCCCTGTGGCGGAGCCCTTCTATCGGGCGACTGGGCGGGACCCCATGGGGCTCATTCGCCGCCGACACTTTGTGAGTCGCGGTCGGGAATTACTTGACATAGAAGACGAGTTGTTTGATCTTGACCAGCTAGACGAGGGCTTCCAGGGGCACGGAGCCTTGCTGGCGGCCTTAGATCAAAATCGCGACGGGCAGTTGCGCGACATCGTCGCCACCATTCAAGGCGAACAGGACCAAATCATTCGCGATCCGCTTAAGGGAATGCTCATAGTCCAAGGCGGCCCAGGTACCGGAAAGACAGTGGTAGCACTGCACCGCGCTGCTTACCTTCTCTACACGTATCGCTTCCCGCTTGAAGGTCAGGGTGTACTCGTTGTAGGGCCCAATCGGTTGTTCCTGCGCTACATCGAACAAGTTCTTCCCAGTCTCGGCGAAGCTGGCGTGTATCTAACAGTGTTGGCGGACCTGCTCGTCGACATTTTTGCTGACGTCCGCGTCACCTTGCCCGATCCGTCAGATTCGGCGGCCGTAAAAGGAAACAAACGAATGGTCCCTGTGATCGCGGATGCGATCAAGGACCGCCAACGGGCCCTACGCGACGACCTAGTCGTGGGGTTCGGTCTCGCTAGGTTGCGCGTTTCGGTATCGCAAAGTCGCCGTATCGTCCGTGAAGCCCGTCGCAGGTATAGAAGACATAACGCTGGCCGCCGGTACGTCGAAAACGAGTTCTTTGCGGCACTTGCCGCTTCGCATCATTCTCAACCTGATGCCGACAATGTGCGGTATCGATTGCGGCGCGACCCCAGAGTCCTTGAAGCACTCGAACGTATGTGGCCAATACTCACTCCCGCACAGTTGCTTAGGGATTTATTTGGCTCAAAAGCTCTCATTGAGTCGGCCGCGGGAGAGCATCTTTGTGAGGCCGAGTGGTTGACGCTGTTTCGACCGCGAGGTGAGTCGTTAGCCGATTATCGGTGGAGCGACGCTGACGTGCCACTTTTGGACGAGGCCTATTCAGGTTTAGGTCCGAGGTTGGATAGGCAACGCAAGGCCCGAGATCCCGAAATTCGTACCTTCGGGCATATCGTTGTTGACGAAACCCAAGATCACACACCAATGGCGTTGCGAATGATCTCCCGACGTTCATTGAACGGTTCCATGACCATTGTGGGGGACATCGCCCAAGCCACAGCCCCTGGCGCCGCTGCGGACTGGGATGAAGTATTGAACTACTTACCGACGGGGACAATTGAGCCTCGCGTTCGTGAACTGACACTCAGCTATCGGATTCCTGCACCCAATCTAGAACTGGCCAAAAAGGTTCTTGCAGTCGCCGCACCAGACCTCGCTAGCCCCAAAGCAGTCCGTTCAGTCGGGACTCCACCGCGGATAGTCGAAGTAATTGGTCAACCAATAGCTCCTGTCCAATCACTTGTAGATCGAGCCGTATCGATGGTTCAAGAAGAGTCGGAAGCGCTTGGGGGCGGTTCGGTTGCGGTCATCGCACCCGGCAGTCTCATCGAGATGGTCGACCAAGCCCTCCAGGCAACAGGTATTGATTTTGGGCGGGCGACCACAGCGAGCCGTAACGTCAGTGGCCCTCTCCACCCCAAGATAGCGTTGGTGCCGGTGCAGCTCGTGAAGGGTCTTGAGCTTGACGGAACGGTGGTCATTGAACCGGCCACAATTCTTGAGGAGGAGCCCCAGGGCCTGCGCGCCCTGTTCGTAGCACTCACCCGTTCAACCAAACGGTTAGCCATAGTGCATGCGCGTCCGCTGCCACGTGTGTTGGTGGACTGAACTGATCCCCTGCCGCTGGTCTCGCTCAATAGCGTTGTTACAGGCTGGTAGAAAGGATCGCGCTTTACTGGGTTGCTAGGCGTAGCCGAGAATCCTGTCCACCGAAATTTCGATCACGGTCCGATCCGGCCGTTCTCGTGGTTCCCGGTAGCGTTCTGCGTAGCGTTCGGTTCCTTCTCGGCAGCGGTCCTCGTCGTCGGTCAACACAGCGGTTCCTTCGAGGCTTAGCCACCGGCCGCCGTCGATTTGACACACTACGGCTCGCGTATTTGGCAATTGCGCCAAGATTTGGCTTTTCATGGAACCGGCCCATGTGATCACACGGACCAACTGGTTCGTCTGATCCCAGGTGAATCCGACAGCAGTTACGTGAGGGCTGCCGTCTGCTCGCAGGAGTGTCAATGAAGCGAGGTGGCGTTCATATAGAAAAGATTGAATGTCTTCGTTTAGGTCTAAGGGATTTAGAGACATCACGAATGAGCGATCGCGTCGAGGATGTTAAGTCGTGCTGCTCGTCGAGCGGGCAGAATGGCGGCTAGGACACCAGCAACAATGCACATGACGAGAATGATGACAAAATTGCCGACTGGAATGCCGAAATCTGTGATGAATGACTCTGGCATGGCCTGAACTGCGATAAACCCGAGCAGAGTTCCGACAAGTATTCCCAATACCCCACCGAATACGGCGATGATTACCGCTTCCCATCTGATCATTCGCCGTGTTTGACGTCGCGTCATCCCGACGGCTCTGAGGAGCCCAATTTCTCTTGTTCTTTCGAACACTGACAGCATCAAAGTGTTGACAATCCCTAAGACGGCAATGATCACGGCGAATCCAACGAGCGCGTTGACGGTCATCAACAGGTTGTCGATTCGACCTTCAATTGTTTCTTGGTACTCCGTTCGGTCTTGGAGGATCGCTTCCGGGTAATTGACGGCGATCGCATCAAGTTG
>DGLO01000071.1:0-2524 GCA_002388005.1 Candidatus Neomicrothrix sp. UBA4542 | reverse complement strand
ACTCCGTCTTCAAGTTCTACAGCGGCGAAAAGGTCTGACTGCCGTGCCGGATCAAAGCCGCTTTCGTAGGTGCTCATATCGATGACCCAGTTACCGAGAATGGCACCGTCATCAAAAATTCCGACAACTCGTAAATCTTTCGTACCGGCAACCGGGAATGTTGCCGGCACCACATCGCCTACAGCCAAGGTCAGATCTTCGGCAGGATCCTTATGCACTAGGACACCGTCGTTCGACAAGCCTGAATAGCTGCCTTCGATCAGCGAGATGTCCATTACGCGGCCCAAACCTTCTTCTTGGGTACCGATCACGTCTTTTGATGAACCGGCGACACTCATTTGGGCGGTGCCGGGTCCACCGCGAAAGCCGACAGCTATCGCCACACCATCAATCTCTTTGATTTCTTCAACGAGGTGGGGGCTGAAGCCCCACGAACCATCTCGCTCTGTATCGATGAAGAAATCTGCTCCCAAAGAGGAATCCAGTATTGAAGAAAATGTTTTCTTGAAACTGGTGCCGACAACCAGAACCATTGCAACTAGAGCGAGACCAACCATCAAGGCCGAGGCCGTGGACGCGGTTCTGCGGGGGTTTCTGCTCGCGTTTTCTCTAGCTAAGTTCCCGGATGCGCGCGCGAACCGAGTCAGAGGCCAACCCAAGAGTCGGGCTGCGGGCCTGGCAATGAGGGTGCTGAGAAGAGAAATAGATATAAATAACAGCAACGCTCCCGCCGCCAAGAGCCCGAGTTGTCGTAGGGCTCCACCATCGGTTGTGGTTCCGAAGGCGGTTGCGAGAACACCACCAGTTCCCAAAAGAAGTCCGACGATGGTTCGGCGGCGACCACCGCCCGACCAGAGAGTCAGGTCGTCTCGTAAGGCAGCGATGGGTGGAATCCTTGAAGCTCTCCGCGCCGGTGAAATAGCTGCCAGCAGGGTTATTCCGATACCCACTATTGCCGCCGCAATCCATGTACGCGCAGCGATGACTAACGGCCCGTCTGGCAAACCTGATCCGTCCCCAGCTTGAGCTATAAGTGCCTTGATGATCCACGCGATCCCCATACCAGCGAAGACGCCAACGAGAGAAGCAACAATGCCTATGAGTAGAGCTTCAATCAGAACTGAGGAACGTATTTGACGACCCGTAGCACCTACTGCGCGAAGTAACCCAAGCTCCCGGATACGTTGCCCGAGAACGATTGCGAAGGTGTTGTTGATGATGAAGGCACTGACAATGAGGGCGATTGCGGCAAAAACTAAGAGGGCATTCTGAAAGATGGTGATAAATGTGTCGAATTGATCACTGAATTCGTTTGCTACGACCTCACTGGTGACCGCTTCAAAACCGCTTGGTAGCTCATTGGTCAACTTCTCGGCTAGCTGTTGTTCGTCTATCCCCGGCTGAGCGGCAACTGTTACAGCTAAGAAGGAATCGGGGTAGTTGAAGAGTCGTTGAGCGGTCGCAGTGTCTATCAATACGAAAACGGCACCCCCACCGTTGTTTAGGCCCCAGCGAGTTATGCCAGTAACCCGAAAATCCTCTGCGGGTTGCAAGGAGCGGATAGTGACCGTGTCACCGATAGCGATGCCGTATTTTTCGGCCGTATCGACGTCGACCATGACTTCACCATTGCCCGGCGCTCTCCCTTCGATAGTTTGAAAACCGCTTAACTCCTCGGTTTCTTCCTCAAAGTTGAAGGCCAGAGTGGGAGCTCCACCGAGTGGTTTAATCAGAGTTTCGCCGACTGAGATTCTTGGGAACCCTTGAATAACTCCTAAAGCGCCGTACACGTCCTCGGTTGAGTTGATTTGATCAACGACTGACTGGGTAACTGTCGGCCGACTAAATGGATCCCCTTCGATTGTTTCGACTCCTCGAACCTGAAGCCAGTCAGGGCCGGCAATTTCGATAGCGATTTTGTCGAATACGGCCCGGAGGCTGTCGGCGAGGATAAACGAACCCGAAACGAATGAGACACCCAACACAACCGCGAAAGTGGTCAAAGCCAGCCTTATCTTCCTGGCTAATAGCGAATTCAGGGTGAGTTTGAACACCTCAGTCGCCTAATTGTTTCATGGTGTCGAGGATCAGATCGGCGGACGGCGCTGCGAGTTCGTGAACGATGCTTCCATCGGCCAGAAATACGACGCGGTCGGCGTGAGCCGCGGCCGAAGGGTCATGGGTGACTAGGACAATTGTTTGACCTAGGTCGCGCACGGCCTTCTGCATGAACTCGAGAATTTCGCCACCTGTTTTGCTATCGAGGTTGCCTGTGGGTTCATCAGCGAAGATAATTTCGGGCTGCCCCGCCAGAGCCCTGGCGACGGCGACCCGCTGCTGTTGGCCACCGGACAGTTCATTAGGTCGGTGTTTCAGTCTGTCGCCAAGTGCTACGGCTTCAATGACTCGTTCAAGCCAGGAAGCATCGGGTGCTCTCGCCCCTAGTTGCTGAGGCAACACGATGTTTTCTTGAGCAGACAAAGTAGGTACCAAATTGAAGGCCTGAAATACGAAGCCGATGCGA
>DGLO01000095.1 GCA_002388005.1 Candidatus Neomicrothrix sp. UBA4542 | reverse complement strand
TCGCTCCGTTTGGCGACGTCGGAGATGTCACCCGCACCATTCATTTCTGCCTTGGCGATATTTCGCGACGTCCTGGAACCGACGTGCAAAATCTTTCTTCGCTAATGCCTCTTCTCCAAATGCTGGACGGATTCGTTGATCGAGTTCATGTTGAATGCAGCCATGCGGGTCAGTGGGCCGATCGTCATCTATTTTCTGAAATCCCTGATTCGATCGAAATTATCGCGGGCATTGCAGATGTGAAGCAGGAACCCCAGCCTGTCGCAGCGTTAAAGGAGCGGATCGAACTATTACTTGAAATCGTGAGCGAAGAACGTTTGCTTCTGTCCACCTCCTGCGGATGTGGCAGGGTGCCGCACGATGAAGCGATCCGCTTGGTAAGAAACCTGGTGAAAGCCGCTCGGGATGAATGACGCGCTGACCCTGGGGGCGCGTTACGGATGGGTCGGTCGAGATCCTCACTCCCCCGAATTGCAAAGCCAGCGAGAACATCTGAACGGAAATAGTGGCATTGCCGGTCTTGAGATTCTCACCCCCGACCGAATTGAAGACGCAAAGAGAATTTTCTATCGGGATGGATTCGTCGTTGTGAGCGACGCTCTCACCGAAGAACAACTCGCGACTATCAGAAGCGGGTGCGCTCGCGTTATCTCCGAAATCATGGAGATAGATACCTCCCGTCGGGGCAACCGGGGATCCCACCGCTACAGCTTCGGGTCGGCAAGCACAACCGGGCACCAGGTTCACCATCCCGAGTGGGCGATGCTCATTGATCTACCAACAGTCACTCCCATTCTTGACGCCATCTTCGAATCACCCGACTACATCTGTCGTGGGGGTGGTGGCGACTTTTGTTTGCCCGGAGCGATCGAATATCAACCGCTGCATAGCGATGTGGGTGACCGCCGTGAAGTAGAAGATCACGTCGCCGCAGCCGACAGCAGTGCGAGCAGATTCTCCGGAGCGTTTTGGGATCCCCGAGGTTTGTTAACGCTCCGCGATCTTCCATGTCCTTATGTTTGCTGCAACTTCCTCATGACCGACTTCACCGCGTTAAATGGTCCGACGCGGCAAATTCCAGGAACTCAACATTCTCATGAGCCAATCCCGATGCTCGAAGAGGAACCAGATTGGATGAAATTGAGTACCGTTTGCCCAGCCCCAGCTGGAAGTGTTCTCATTCGCGATCCTCGGGCCTGGCATGGAGGTACACCAAACCTGTCCGACGAAGCGCGTTCAATTCCCAACATCGAGTACTACGCGCCTTGGTTTCGCGAACCTATGGCTCAGTCGATGCCCCGGTTTATATATGACTCGCTGTCAGAACATGGAAAACGCATCTGCCGGTACATAGTCTCGGACCGAAGCCTCGATGGATCGGTCCGTTCTGATCTTGGTGGAACCCCGAAAGGGCTACGACCTAAGTAGCCGACCTGACAGACCATGGGAGACACAATGTCCGAATACCCAGATCTCAGTGACAAGGTTGTATTGGTTACAGGCGCCGGCCATGGCATTGGTAGAGCCCTAGCGAATCGCTTTGCTGACCAAGGCGCCTTAGTCGCAGTCAACGATGTTGACATAGAAGCCGCCGCAGATGCGGCGGCGGCCATTACCGCGGCTGGAGGCGCGTCGCTTGCGGTGCCATGCGACGTTTCCGATAGTCAGCAAGTGGCGAATATGTTCAGCCAAATTGAAGCGCACTGGAGCCATGTCGAGGTGCTAATAAACAACGCCGGCTTGGTTGGGCCGATGCTCCACTTTTTCGAAGCCGACGAATCCTGGTGGCGACGAATAGTAGATGTCAATCTGACTGGACATTTCCTCTGCTGCCATCGCGCAGCCCCGGCAATGGCTCGGGCCGGAACAGGTGTCATCATCAACATGTCCTCGGGAGGCGCCACTCGAGCCCACCGTTCCTTTACCGCCTACGACGCCACAAAGGGAGGAATTGAGGCGTTTACGAGAGCCCTGGCGCTCGATCTGGGTCCGTACGGAATTCGGGTGAACGCACTAATGCCAGGTTCAATCGATACGAGCGGTCTCGATGCCGAGCAACGCGCCCTGCGAGGCGAAAATGTTCCCATGGGACGCATCGGCGAACCGTACGACATGACTGGGCCGGCGTTGTTCCTTGCATCGGAAGAATCAAATTACGTCACAGGAGATGTCTTAAAGGTTGACGGAGGAATGCTCGCCCAACAACGGTCAGCGACGGTTGACATCATGCCTCCCTCCGACTTTCCGCCTGTCAACGATTTGTAACCGCGTCGATTCTTTGAGTACTCGCGATGCACCCCGAGTGCGCGCA
Source organism: Candidatus Neomicrothrix sp. UBA4542 (assembly GCA_002388005.1). Classification (GTDB taxonomy): domain Bacteria; phylum Actinomycetota; class Acidimicrobiia; order Acidimicrobiales; family Poriferisodalaceae; genus UBA2110. The sequence continues at coordinate 5,222 of DGLO01000095.1, read as the reverse complement.
CTTTCGGAAAACAATTGCCCTAGCCCCACGGCTTTGACCCAGACATTGGTACGATCCGCGAGGGGAGGTTTTATGACCGTCACACTGCGCGAGACATTTGAGCCCGGATTACCGCCTCATGATGACCATCCATATCGGTCTGGAATATGGCAGCCCCAACATCAGGAGTACGACGCTTGGGATATGGACGTTGTAGGCGAAATCCCCCCTGACTTGAATGGCGTCTATCTACGCAACACCGAAAATCCGTTATTCGAACCCATCAAGCGCTATCACCCCTTCGACGGTGACAGCATGATGCACGCCATGTCCTTTGAAAACGGTGAAGCTCGCTACGCCAATCGGTTCGTCCGAACGGATGCGTTTCTTGCCGAGCAACAAGCCAAGCGCAGCCTCTGGGCGGGGATCTCCGAACATCCATCAAACGCGATCGCCGACCATGGATGGGGTGCTAGGACCTTGATGAAAGATAACGCCTCCACCGATGTGATTGTTCACGGAGGCGTCGCCCTCGCGAGCTTCTACCAATGCGGAGAGCTGTACCGCCTAGATCCACGAACGTTGGAGAATTTGGGTAAGACCACCTGGAATGGTTTCTTTCCCGACGAAGGCATTTCCGCTCATCCCAAACTTGATGAACATACCGGGGAATTGTTGTTTTTCAGCTATTTCACCGAGGCCCCCTACATGCGTTACGGGGTTGTCAGCCGTACGGGTGAACTCACTGACCACGTCGATATTCCGCTGCCCGGACCGCGGCTTCCCCATGACATGGCGTTCACTGAAAACTGGTCGATTCTCAATGACCTCCCACTCTTTTGGAACCCAGACGCCCTGGCTGACGGTTACTACTCGAACGTCTTTGACCGTGATCTCCCGAGCCGTTTTGCCTTGGTCCCTCGGCACGGCTCAACTGAAGACATCCTTTGGTTCGAAGCGGACCCCACGTTTGTCCTTCACTGGACGAATGCCTATGAAGATGGTGATTGGGTCATCTTGGACGGTTTCTTCCAACACAATCCCACTGCCCGTGGCGTCGAGAGGCAAGCCGGTCCACTCAAGGGTTTCGAGACCTTAGATATGAACGTCTTACAAGCTCGCGCTCATCGTTGGAAGTTCAATGTACGCACCGGCGAATGTCTCGAAGAATCCATGAGTGACACGTGTGCCGAATTCCCGATGATCAATGGGCGCCATGCTGGTAGGCGGCATCAATATTCTTATAACGCACGATGCAGCCCCGGTTTGTTCGCGTTTGACGGTCTCATCAAACATGATCTCGACACCGGGACCGAAGAACTATACGAATTCGAGCCGGGAGTTTTCGTCAGCGAAACTGTGATGGCACCGAGAGACGGTTCGATAGCAGAGGATGATGGCTACCTGGTGACCTTCTCGTCTGATCTCGACAACGACTTCTCGGAAGCACTTGTCTTTGATGCGTCTGATCTGATGCAAGGCCCAGTTTGTCAAATTCGACTTCCGGAGCGAATCTCGAGCGGTACTCATTCCACATGGGCTCCAAGCACTGACATATGAGCGAGCTGGTCGTCTATCCGGCCTGTCTTGCTGTGAGCACTATCAATCGATTAAATCAAAGGGAGTGGGTCCTGCCCTAACGCTGAACGATAGGTGTTGTGGTAGTGATGAAGAGCGGGCTCGTTGCGACCGAACACCACATTCGGCAGCGCTCCCCCTTCGGCTGACCGTTGCTGACTTGCGCTGGCGACATAATCTTCATCGCGGATGATTTCCGCAAACCCCTGAGCAATTTCTTTCAGCGCTTCGGTGGGGGCAAGTTGGATCTGGGTCCTCCGGCCTGGTGTCGCCTCGGCGGAGTTTTCGCCACGATCACCAGTTGAGTGCATATAAAAAGTTATGACACTGGTGTGGCGCCCTGGGGAACCCTCATCGGGATAGGTGCGCACCAAGTACATGCCAAGATCGTTAGGAAGCAAGATGGTGTTTGGGAACAGCCAGTAGACGGGAAGGCCTGCGATGGTGATATCCCATTGATCTTCGGGCAGTTTCCGCATCTCATGGATTGCCTTGCGACAAAGAATCATCCGATGATGTTGACCGTAGGTGTCGTAACACTGAACGTTGCCCTCGAAGACCGCCGCAAGGGTATTTTTGTGTAGAGAGTTGAAGTGGTACGTCTCTCCAAATGTGTCCATCGCTAGCTTCCAGTTGCAGTCGATTTCGTATCGATCGCCACCTAGCCGTCGCAGGCTCCCAAAATCCCATGCTTCCATCTCCTCGCTCAATTCCGATCCGAGTAGGGCGTCAATGTCGAGAGATCCAGAAGGGTTTGGGTTCGCAAATAGGAACCCATATTTCTCTTCGGATGGGAGCTCAACGAGACCGAAACACTCTTTGTCAATCGAGCCGAAGTGGTCCTCCTTAGGTAACCCAACCAATGACCCTTGCGAGTCGTAGGTCCAGCTGTGAAACGGGCAAGTGAAACGTTGAGCCTTCCCGCTGCCTCGTTCCTCAACTGCCACTCCCCGATGGCGACATGCGTTAACGAACGCGTGGAATTCACCGCTCTCATCTCGGGTCGCGAGGATCCGAACATCTAAATCGTTGATGGTGATGAAAGTCCCTGGCTCGGGAAGATCGCCAGATAACCCCAGCACCTGCGGATGGTTCCGGAAGAATGTTTCGCGTTCCATTCTTGCAATATCCGTATCGGTGTAACTGGTGGTCGGGTTTAACCTCATCCCACCTGCGTCCACGTTGGTACCTGAATCGAGTCTTGCCAATAGCACCTTTACTTGTGTTATCTGCTCGCTGCGCTGCATTAAGTGTCCACCAACCTGAAAGTAGCTGGATCCGCTGTTTCCCACTCAGCAGATTAGTGGGCCACTCGATGCCAAATACATCTCTCGATCGCAATGAAGCCCAACCCGGTTACTGGAACTCTGCCGGAATGTTTCTCTCTCGCGGAGATCGCCGCTATATCTATTACTGTTCCACCTTGACGTGGGCGAGGATCGCTTGGTCGTGAATTCCTGGTCGATTAACTAACTACCCTTAGATTCCAGCTAATCTCGGGTCATGGACGACATGCATGCGGCCGTGACCGCCGTTTTAGGTGAGATCGATTTCGACCCCGAAGAATTGCACGCCAAGTATCTTGCTGAGCGCGATAAACGAATCCGGCATGACCACAACGAGCAGTATGTCGAAGCCGCTGGTGAGTTCGCTAGATACCTCGATGATCCTTACGAGGAAGTAGGCGAACGCCAACCGCTGTTCGACGAAGTGGAAATCGCCATCATTGGAGGCGGTTTCGGTGGCCTGCTGATGGGTGGACGCCTACGAGAAGCCGGATTCGAAGACATCCGTGTTATCGAACGAGGAGGCGATTTCGGAGGCACGTGGTATTGGAATCGCTATCCAGGAGCCATGTGTGATGTGGAGAGCTACTGCTATCTGCCAATGCTGGAAGAACTCGACTACATGCCGAAACACAAGTATTCGTTCGCGCCCGAAATCATGGAACACACCCAAAACATTGGCCACCATTACGGCCTCTACGAAAACGCCTGTTTCGGTACCTCTGTCACGAAATTGAGTTGGGATGACAGCATTTCAAAATGGGTTATCGAAACTGATCGCGGCGACCGAATGCGGGCTCAATTCGTTGCGATGGCGAATGGGCCACTGAATCGCCCCAAGCTTCCCGGGATCCCCGGCATCGAAAAGTTTGAAGGACACACGTTCCACACCAGTCGATGGGATTACCAATACACCGGTGGTGACAACAGCGGAGACTTAAGCGGATTGGCCGACAAGAAGGTTGCGATTATCGGCACGGGGGCCACCGCCATTCAGTGCATTCCCCATTTAGGCGAATCTTCGGACCACCTCTACGTGTTCCAGCGAACTCCTTCATCCATCGATGTGCGGAACAACCGTGAAACCAGTAACGAATGGGCAGAATCACTTGAGCCGGGTTGGCAATATCGGCGAATGGAGAACTTCAATACTCTCGTCGCCGGCGGCGATCAAGATGAAGATTTAGTTTCAGATGGTTGGACCGATATTTTTCGGAACTTAACCGGGACCGCTGCCAAGCTTGCGGGACGAAAACTTGGTCGTCGGGTTACTGGCCGCGAAAAGGGTTACCTGATGAAGATGGCCGACTATCAAAAGATGAACACCATCCGACGGCGAGTGGACGAAATCGTTGATGACCCAACCACAGCTGAGGCCCTAAAACCCTGGTACCGGCAGTTCTGTAAACGTCCCTGTTTCCACGACGAGTACCTTCCCACCTTTAATCGCCCCAATGTGACCTTGGTTGACACAGTTGGCAACGGCGTGGAACGTCTTACCCCGAACGGCGTTGTTGCTAATGGCGTTGAATACGAAGTTGATTGCGTCATTTTCGCCACAGGGTTTGAAGTCGGTACTGGTTATACCCGTCGAGCGGGTTACGACATTGTCGGCAGAGGGGGCTTGACTCTGAGCGACAAATGGGAAGATGGCCCTCGTTCCCTGCATGGAATGCAGACAACAGACTTCCCGAACTGTTTTTTTCTCGGGTTCACCCACACTGCGGTGACTGTCAACGTCCCCCAGGCTCTCAACGAGCAAGCGATGCACATCTCCTACATGGTTTCTCAGGTCCGCGATCAAGGCGGCACCACCATTGAAGCGACCGCTGAAGGTGAGCAACAGTGGGTTGATGAGATCGCAGACAAGTCAAAGCTGGGCGAACGCTTCCGTATTGAGTGCACTCCCGGCTACTACAACAATGAGGGGAAGCCGGGCAATCCCGACGGCTTTTTCACCACCAGTTACGGCGCAGGCCCACTGCGTTTCCACCGTATTCTTCAGGATTGGCGAGAGGACGGTCGGTTAGACGGAGCGGCAATCACTTAGAGCACCCGACACCAAGTCACAGTAGAGCGATGGGGTTTGCCGGTGACCCAGTACCGCCCTCAACTCTCAGCGGTGCGACCGTAAACAGGAAACTCCATTTGGCGTGCTCGTCACATGCTGCAGCAAGACGATCTAGGCGCAGGTTGTCTAAAAGGTGTACTCCCATTGACACGATGACCGTTTGATGGATTGGCATAACCCATTCATCTGGGTGATTTCCTGGCAAAACGTCGCTTACTCCGTCACAGCCAAGGACCGAAATATCGCGTTCTCGAAGCCAGGGAATGCAATCGGGGTGTAATCCCGCCATCCCTACCTCAAACGGATGC
>DGLO01000055.1:18257-22870 GCA_002388005.1 Candidatus Neomicrothrix sp. UBA4542 | reverse complement strand
ACCTGTTTCGATTCCAAAAACAGATTGTCGAACCCAGCGGAGCGTGCGCCCTAGCCGCAATCTTGGCCAACAACGTAAAGATCACAGGAAGTCGTGTTGGCGTCATCATCTCCGGCGGCAATATTTCCCCTGAAAGATTCGTCGAACTGATGGAACCAACATGGAAAATCTGACTGCACATCAACCGTTCACCATCGCCATCGAAGACCAAGCAATCAGCGACCTCAAAACCCGGTTGAGCCAGGCCAGGTTCTCTCACCAAATCGCGGACGAACCTTGGACGTTAGGCACCGACCGTGAGACCCTAATCAATTTGTGTCGTTATTGGGAAAGCACATTTGATTGGCGCGCAGCGGAACTTCGACTCAACGCGTGGCCCCAATTTGTTTGCAACATTCAGGGTGAACAACTTCATTACGCACACATCAGATCACCTCACGACCACGCCACCCCTCTGCTGATGACCCATGGCTGGCCAGGTTCCATCGCCGAGTTTGTTGATGTCATCGGTCCCCTCACCAACCCGGTTGCGTACGGCGGTCGTGAAGACACCGCGTTTCACGTTGTTCTTCCTTCGTTACCGGGTTTCGGATTTTCCGGCCCAACTGAGAAGATGGGCAACTCGCCAGCGAAAATGGCTGCGATGGCCAAACAACTCATGGCAGACCTCGGGTACGGCTCCTACATCGCTCAAGGTGGTGATTGGGGTTCGGTGATAACGACGGAACTTGGGCGCCTCGACGCCGATCATTTACTGGGTATCCACATCACGATGCCAATCGCCGGACCCACCCAGAAGGCCCGCGAGAACCCCAACTCAGTCGATTTACTTGCTTTCGAAAAGCTCGAGTTTCGAAAAAATGTTGACGGCGGGTACGCAGAAATTCAGGGCACCATGCCGCAAACGATTGGTTACGCCCTTGACGATTCACCTATCGGTTTAGCTGCATGGATTGTAGAAAAATTCCGCACTTGGTCTGATTGTGACGGGGATCTTTTACAGAGCTACACGTGGGACCAATTGTTAACGAACATTTCGATTTATTGGTTTACCGCAACTGCCGCGAGTTCTGCCCGCATCTATTACGAGATGCGTCAATCACCAATGAGTTTTGACATGGTCGAGGTTCCCGTGGCCATTGCCCGTTTCCCTGGCGAAATTTTCTTACCTCCTCGACCGTGGTGCGAACAGGTGTACAACGTTCAGCGATGGACAGAATTTGGACACGGCGGTCATTTCGCGGCCATGGAAGTCCCGCAGCTACTTATTGGTGACTTACAGGCTTGGGTCACCCAACTCCAGAGCGCTAACTAGCTCACCGCTCCATCAACGTCGCTGTACTAGAGAAGTCTTCGACTCGCGCAGAGAGTCAAGCGGTGCGGGTAAGCACATCCGATTGCACGAGGTAGCGAACTTCTTCGTCTCTCCCAATTTCGGGTTCGATGACCCATGGTTCAAGCAGTGAGCGCCACCGTCGAGACCAGGTGTGTTCAGCAGTGACGCGAGACCAGGCCGCTTCTCCAATGGTCGCCAGTTCAGGATCGTCTGCCAACAGCATTGGCAGCAACTGAGAGAGATCGCTGAGAGATTCATAGGTGATGACTTCACTGCCGGGACAGAGTGCTTGGGCCACCGCAGGTCGATCTTGGACAACGGCGGGTGTCCCCACGATCGCGGCTTCATAAACAACTGGCGAGAGCCCAAGTTCGAAAGCCGACCGGGCGACAGCAGATTGGTGCGCCAATGGTGGCGGCAGTTCCACTACAAGGGAAGCTCCCGCGTAGAAGGTGCCTCTATCTGGAAGCGGCAACGGTTCGACGACAGACACGTTTAGAGGAAGATCAGTCCAACCTCTTCCCATAACAACTATGTCATTGAGGTGATCTAACTCTGTTACGACGTCGATGTTCTCTGGATCGGCATCTCCGACGATCATGAACCCCCTGCGATCTAAAGGCACCGCCTCCAACACCGGCGGCGGGTGCACTGCTGGTTCCATCAGGCAAAGCCGAAATGTGCCTAAGGCCGCGTATTCGTCGAAGGTGTGTCGGTCGGGGACAGCGACGAGATCGTACTCGCGTAAGTCTTCACCTATTCCGCTGAGATCTGTAGGAGACCCTATGAGGGAGGGCCCAGTGTGCAAGCAGAGTGCCACTGTCCCAGATTCAGCTGTCAACGTTCGGACTGTTGAACGGTCAAGAACCCCAGCGGACGGAATCACGACAAGCATTTCGGGCGTATGCCGTTCAAGACCCCAACGAACCGCTGATTCCGTGGGAGCTACGGCGAGAACTTCATGACCCAAAAACCTTAACGGGTCCGCTGCCTGGAACCGTAGTGGGGAATCTGTGGCATCAACTCCATGACCGGTCACGAGTATTCGCATGTTTGGGGGCGTCCCTACTGATCAATTCGATTGGTCCCCTTCGGGGCCTCCCAATTCAGTGTGGAACACTTTGCGTCGAATTTCGACGACCATCCGACGGTTCATTTCGAAGACCACACCAAATGAAAACGGCGGCGGCGCCTCCAACGATGAGTGACGTCCAAACGTTAATCCGGACTCCGAGCACTTCGGTTGCCGTATCGGATCTAAGTAATTCAATCCATACGCGTCCACTGGTGTAGCCAGCTACATACACGGCCCAGCTGTAACCCTTTTTAAGATTTGGTAGCAGTTTCGGTACGAGAAACGCAATGAATGCCGCTAACCCGATGTTCCATAGCGCTTCGTACAGAAATGTGGGGTGAAACGTGGTGGAGTCGCGGTACATCTGCGGCCGATGTTCTGGGTCGATGGCAAGTCCCCAGGGCACGGTTGTAGGTCGTCCGAACAGTTCCTGATTAAACCAGTTACCTACACGACCTACTGCTTGGGCTACCGGAATACCAACAGCGGTTGCGTCAAACATCGCGGCAACGTCCCCACCATCGCGGCGCACGATCCACCATGTGACAAGTGCGCCCGCAGCAACGGCACCCCATATCCCAAGCCCACCCTTCCAAATTTTTGGAATTTCGGACCAGTTGTTTTGGAAACGACTGAAGTCAGTAGCAACGTGGTATAGGCGCGCTCCGATAATGCCTGCCGGTATTGACCAGGTCGCCATTCGATGAACGATGACGAGGTCGCCGCCTGCAGCGACATAACGCCGACCGGTGATCCATACGGCCAACATTGTTCCTACGGCGATCATGAGACCATAGAGGCGCAACTCAAAGATCCAGATCTGGATCGAGTTAGTCGACGGGCTAGGGATCAGAGCGAGCATCACGTTCTCCAGTGAAGCCGACGATCAAGAAGCGTGAAGTTCATCTTGTTCCCAACTGCGCACAGATCCTCACCCACTATTTCTGGAGACCCAAGTATTAATTCGTCGAAATTCCTTCATACACCGCTGCTGTAAAACCCCGTTGTTCCAGTTCTTGTAGCCACGGGACCGGGTCGTCGAGCATTCCCAAACTCCACGAACCTGCCGGTAACGTCCCCAGAATTGACCACTCCGCTCCGATCGCGGCAACGGCCGCCGCGGCGGCAGACGGATAGTCAATGGCCCCGATCACGTCTGTTGTCTGGATGCCATCTCTCACTCCTCGGATTTCTATTCGGACAGCACCCGGGCCGCCGTCACTATGGGGCGCTCGAAGCATAGGTAACCACGCTGTCAAACGATCCCGCCGTGTCCCAGCAACTTTCGAAGTGATCCGATTCGCATCCGGGAAGTTAGAAGACAACAACAGAGCGTCGGGCAATGCAGCCCTGTAACAGTCTCTTGCCCCTAGCGGGTCGGGGAACCAAACCAGTTCGCGGCCAGTTCCCCCCGGACGTTTCCTCCAACCACCATCTCGCCAGTCAATCGATTCCTTGGTTCTCGCGCGATGTAGTTGACGTTGACACGCGGGCCCGCCCGTCCCCATCCGCGCAACATGCACTTCTTCAACGCGGTCAAATCTTGAGCCCGCGTGGCGGGCAAGCAGACAACTCATACCGGGAGAAAACGCCGCACCGATGATGACCGATCGATCTGCTTTAACGGCGGCAGTATCAAGATCTAGTAGACCTTGGGCATCTTTCACCGAGTCAGATACCGAAACAATGTGAGAGCCGTTGCCAAGCGCTTCTTCTGCTAGCTCCGCATGACCTCCGGTCGGTTGGGCCAATACGGTGACATCAGCTGTAGGGAGAGGGCCCGGCGAAATAACTTCGATATCGATATCGATGAGCTGCCGGGCGAACCCATGCAACCGTTGGGGGCGTCGTGACCCAAGAATAAGTCGTTTCACTAATCCCGACGCCGCCAATTGACGAGCAACGCGCTGGCCGACGACACCGGTACCTATTACAGCAACTGTCGTCACGTCAGCGAAAATCCGGTCCGCTGAGTTGACGCCAGCTTCCTTGTCGGGGTGGGACTCCCCCCGATCCCCGTAAACGTAAAATCGCGGCAACTAACGTCCCCACACCTATCGCCAATATCGCTCGGCGCAGTACTCCCACAACTACCTCCGCCATAAAGATTCGCCTTATGCACGCGTCATAAAACAAACAGTCCGGAACGTGGGGCTAGCTGGAGTCGAACCAGCGACCTCACCCTTATCAGGGGTGCGCTCT
>DGLO01000055.1:0-17928 GCA_002388005.1 Candidatus Neomicrothrix sp. UBA4542 | reverse complement strand
AACTGAGCTATAGCCCCGAACGAACTGCTGATGGTAGCGGCGGAGAGGAGAACTAGCCAACGTCAATTTCTTTGACCTGGAGGTTGATCTTCCTCCAAAAGAGTGACCCGAACTCCACCTACAAGGTCGCTAATCAAGTTGAAAACAATGGTTAGAAGAACATTCAACGCGACGCCGGCAACAAAAAGGACTGCCCCAATAATTGTTGCCCTTCGAAAGATCTCTTCGCCGTTGATCTCCCATGTCTCATAGGACCCGACTTCAGCGATAAACGATTCGATATTAGAAATTACGCCGGATTGGACTGCAGCCACCCACAGCAGATACCCCGCCAATACCGTCGCTCCATAAAGGCACGCGTACAGCAACACCGACACTTTCAGCACCGACCAGGGGTCGACATGGCGGATCGTTCGACGTGTTCTGCGGACCCGCGCCCGCCGACGGTTTAACCAACCAAGATCAGCTTCCTCGGGAATGAGTTCGGTTTCCAACGGTGGAGGCGAGCTGGGAGGAATCGGACGATATGCCGACGGTTGATTACTTGGGTCCGCATTTTGTTCAGCAGCTACATCAGGGACGTCAACTAGCGGCACAACTCCCGTGGACTGATCGACCGGTTTGTCTTCATCTATCGCATCGCGTTGTCGCTGTTGCGCTGCGGGTCTTCGAATGACGGTCCGCTCTCGGTTGCGGAGCTTCGCCTGTTCGGGTGCATCAGAGTCTTCGTCATGGGATTTTCTTCGTTTCCCTAACCCTCGCTTACCCTTGTTGTCGCTAGAGAGACCGACCGCGCGAGCGAAAGTTTCCTCATCCACACCGTCGACGGGTGCGTTTTCTTGATCCTCTGTATCGGACTCGCCCACCCGTCGAAGTGTACGGGAGGCTCGCTGGGGTCTGGTCGCGACTCAGCTAACTGATTCTGAGTTCACCGGTTCTTCGACTTCGTCATCAATAGTGACGGGAGACAAAGCCGCGAGGGTTTCTTCGTCACCAATATTCATTACCTTTACCCCTGTAGCGTCCCGCCGCTGTTCGGCTATCTCTGACACCGCTGTGCGGATGAGTACCCCACCGGACGAGACCAATATGATTTCGTCTTCGAGGTCCACCATGCGGGCGCCCACCACAGACGTTCCCCTTGCTTCGGTGAGCTTTATTCCCTTGACTCCCATGGTCCCGCGTCCCTTGCGGGGGTAAGCGTCTATGGGGGTGCGTTTCCCATATCCTCCTTCGGTGACCGTGAGGAGCTGCCGTCGATCATTTTCTGGGGTCGCTACAGCTGCGACAACAACGTCGTTCTCTTTCAACCGCATTCCGCGGACACCTCCCGCGCTTCGTCCCATGGGCCTTACCTGACTGCCTGAGAACCGGATTGCTTGTCCTCTTTTGCTGACCAGCACGATGTCGTCGTTTTCGCAAACTTGGATGACGCGAACCAGCTCATCACCTTCGCGGAGGTTGATAGCTATGAGGCCGTTGCTTCGATTCTTGTCATATTCGGTGAATGTTGTCTTTTTGACAACGCCTTTTCGGGTCACGAAAAGTAGGTATTCGTCGGCTGCGAATTCTTGTGTGTCAATGACTGCTTCAACAACTTCGTCGGGGTCTAGCTGCAACAAGTTGACCACAGCTGTCCCGCGGGCGGTTCGGTCCATCATTGGAACTTGGTAGGCCTTTAGCCGGTAGACCTTCCCTCGATTGGTGAAGAAAAGAAGGTACGAGTGAGCAGTGGTGGTGAGGACGCGCACCAAGATGTCATCTTCTTTTAGTCGGGCTCCTTGAACTCCTCGCCCGCCGCGACCCTGGGTGCGGAATGCGTCTGCGACTACGGACTTGACGTATCCACCCTTGCTGAGCGTTATCACGACGGGTTCGTTATCGATGAGATCTTCGACTTCCATGTCACCTGCGTCGAAGACAATCTGACTTCTCCGAGGTGTGTCGTGTTCAGATCTAACCTCGGTGAGTTCTTCTTTAATAACGTTGCGGAGTTGTGTCTCGCTGCCGAGGATGCCTTCTAGTTCTTCTATCCGTTTGCGTAACTCTACGAGCTCCTCTTCAAGTCGAGTTCTCCCGAGCCTGGTGAGACGTCCCAGCTGCATGTCAAGAATGTGATTCGCCTGACGTTCGCTAAACGACAGTGGTTCTCGTTGCAGGCCGGTGAGCGCTGACGCCCTGTCCTCGCTGCCGCGTATCAGCGTGATGATCTCGTCAATGAGATCGAGCGCCTGCAACAAACCTTCAACGATATGGGCTCGGTCCCGGGCTTGCCCTAAGCGATATTCCGATCGTCTCGTGACTACGTCAATTTGATGGCCGACGTACGCTTCGAGCGCGTCAAGAAGATTAAGGGTCCTCGGCACCCCGTCGACTAACGCAACCATGTTTGCTGCGAAGCTGCTTTGTAGAGGCGTGTGTTTGAACAAGTTGTTCAACACCACATTGGCCGGTGCGTCTCGTTTGAGTTCGATCACGAACCGCGTTTGGCCTTTTGCTGATTCGTTTCGTAGTTCGCGGATACCGTCGATGATTTTTCGATCAACGGCGTCGGCGATTTTTTGTTCAATATTTTCAACTGACGTTTGGTAGGGAATTTCAGTGACGACAATTTGAGTGTTGCGGCCCTCTTCAACTATTTCGGCCCGTGCTCGAATTCGAATTGAACCCCGCCCTGTTGTAAATGCGCTCGTTAAACCCGCGCGTCCCATGATCAGTCCGCCTGTCGGAAAGTCCGGGCCCTGAACAAACTCCATTAGGTCGGCAACCGTTGACTCGGGGTTATCAATCAGGTGGAGTGTCGCATCAATCACTTCAGTCAAATTGTGCGTGGGGATATTGGTTGCCATGCCAACCGCTATGCCTTGGCTACCGTTCACCAATAAGTTTGGGAAACGCGCCGGCATCACCACTGGTTCCTCACTGGAACCGTCGAAGTTTGGGACGAGATCAACCGTGTCTTCGTCGATGCTTTCCACCATTCGCATCGCTAGGTCAGTCAGCCTGGATTCGGTGTACCGATATGCCGCCGGCGGGTCATTTGGGGATCCAAAATTGCCGTGGGGGTCAATCAACGTGTTCGCCAAGCTAAACGATTGGCCCATTCTCACCATTGCGTCATAGATCGCTGAATCACCGTGAGGGTGGTAATTGCCGATCACATCACCGACAACGGTCGCGCTTTTTTTATGCGGTCGGTCGGGACGCATCCCAGTTGAGAACATCGACCACAGGATCCGGCGGTGAACCGGTTTTAAACCGTCTCGGGCATCGGGCAGCGCTCGCGCTGTAATGACCGACATCGCATATTCAAGGAACGACTGTTCCATCTCAGTTTGGATTTCGATCGGTCGCACCGAGAGGTGCAATTCGCCGTTAGCTACTTCATCGTCAGAGGGGGGAATATCAGCCATGTTTGTTAAATGTCTAGGAAGCGGACGTCATGAGCGTTGTTTTGGATGAACCCCTTGCGACTCTCCACATGTTCACCCATTAAAACACTGAAAATGTTGTCGGCGATGGTTGCTTCATCGACGGTCACCTGAAGGAGAGTTCTGGTGTCAGGATTCATAGTTGTTGCCCATAACTCGTCGGCATCCATTTCGCCTAACCCCTTGAGCCGTTGAAAGTCGTTCTTGTGGTTGGGTCGTTCGGACAGAAACTCGGCTTTCGCGCTGTCGTCCTTCAGATATACCGTTTCATTCCCCGCCTTCGTCGAATAAAGGGGCGGTTGTGCGATGTAGACATGGCGGCCCAACACAAGTTCCTTCATTTGACGCCAAAAGAAGGTGAGCAGCAGGGTCCGGATGTGGCTGCCATCTACGTCAGCATCGCAAAGGAGAACAACTTTGTGATAGCGAATTTTTTCCGCGTCGAAGTTTCCTTCGCCGACGCCTGCACCAATCGCCGAAATCAATGCCTGCACCTCGGTATTTTGAAACATCTTTTCCAGCCGACCACCAAGGCGTTCAACGTTGAGAATTTTCCCGCGTATTGGAAGGATCGCCATAGTTCTAGGGTCTCTCGCGTCTTTTGCGGAGCCGCCTGCTGACTGACCTTCGACGATGTACAGCTCCGTTTCAGAGGCGTCGCCTGATGAACAATCGGTGAGTTTCCCCGGCAAACCGGCGCCGGCGAGCGCGGATTTTCTAACCGTGTTTTTGGCTTTTTGCGCGGCAAGACGTGCTCGTCGGGCATCGATGGCTTTGCCGATCGTGCGCTTAGCTTCTTTTGGGTGTTCTTCCAGCCAATTACTTAATGCTTCATTCGTAGCTTTTTGGACCAAACTCCGCATCGACGTGTTGCCAAGTTTCGCTTTCGTTTGACCTTCAAACTGAGGCTCTTGGAGCCGCACACTGACGATCGCCGTGAGGCCTTCCCGAATGTCATCGCCCTGTAAATTGTCTTCCTTTTCTTTCAGGAGATTCTTCGCTCGGGCGTACCGATTCACAGTCGAGGTCAAGGCCGTTTTAAAGCCTTCTTCGTGCATCCCACCTTCAATAGTGCTGATTCCATTAGCAAACGAGTGGATCCCATCAAGTTGATAGCCGGTATTCCACTGGAACGCTATTTCGACTTCGTCACCGTCTTCGTCAGCCTCGAGATAGCCGACTTCATCGAAGAGAGGGTCTTTAGCGTCATTCAAGTAACGGACAAAGTCTCGGATACCGCCCTCGTATTGAAACTCTGATTCGCTGGGAGGGATCTCTCGTTCGTCGCGAAATTTGATACGGAGCCCCGCATTCAAGAACGCCATCATTTGGAATCTTTCCAAAAGTGTTTGAGCTCGAAAGTCGACTGAATCGAAGACCGTGGGGTCAGGGGCGAAAGTAACACTCGTACCTGTCTGTGAGTTTGGCGTTTCACCGATGTCATCGAGGGAGCCGACCGGTTCTCCCCCATTGTGGAATTCCTGTCTGTATCTCCGTCCGTCACGATCTATCAGAAGTTCAACGCTTGTCGATAAGGCGTTTACGACGGAAACGCCGACGCCATGGAGGCCCCCTGAAACCTTGTAGCCACCGCCGCCGAATTTGCCGCCAGCGTGAAGCAGGGTCATCACCACTTCGGCAGCTGATTTGTCGGGAAATTTGGGATGCGGGCCTACGGGAATGCCGCGACCATCGTCTGTCACCCGGCATCTTCCGTCATTAAGAATGATGATTTCAATGATGGTGCAATGACCCGCCATTGCTTCATCGACGGAATTGTCGACCACCTCATAGACCAAGTGGTGGAGACCAGAAGGCCCGGTTGAGCCGATGTACATGCCGGGGCGTTTTCGAACCGCTTCCAAACCTTCCAGAACCTGAATATTTTCTGCCTGGTATGTGACGTCGCTCACCGACACCTCGTTTCCTGATCCAAATAGTACCAGCCGTAGGGGGCTAAAAGACGTAGGGTTAAAGTCCTCAAACCGCTTCTGAACGCTTCTCAGAGAAAAGAGTTGTCTCAGGAACGTTTGACTTGGACTTTGATGCCCCGTAGGTCCAATTCGGGGTGTAGTTGCACCAGTTTGGCGAGTAAATCCTGTTCAAGGTACTGAACCTCAGTGGCCCAACCTGGATGATCGACTTCGACGAGAAGTTCACCCTTCGATAGACGACGCGGTCTGCAGTGTTGAGAAATTGCGGAACCTACGGCCTCATCCCACCGCTCGTGTATCGCGTACATCGCACCGTTGTCACCGAAGTCTGTAACGACCCGTTTCAAGACGTCACGGAGAGAACGTGGCTCAGCCCAGCGCCTATCTGGACTGTCCTTAGCCGGCATTGATTTTGCCTTCCAATATTTCCAATGTGAGCCCTGGTTTGACTCCATCTGGGACTGTGCCTGTTGCCGACGTTAAAACAATCTGTGCATCCGGAAGACACTCGACAAGTCGGCGAGCTCTTCCTTCGTCGAGTTCTGAAAAAACATCGTCCAACAACACCAAGGGGCTGTCGCCACATGTCTGTGCAATGTGCGCATGGGTTGCTAACCGCAACGCCAGCGCCAAGCTCCGTTGTTCGCCTTGTGACGCCTGTGTTCTTGAGTGAAGTTGCGACAAAAGAATGATTAGGTCGTCACGGTGAGGCCCCACCAATGTAACGCCACGTCGTATTTCCTCGGGTTGTGTCTCCGACAGAGTCTTCTCAAGCCCGTGTTCTCGCCAGTTAGCGTCCAATGCGAGTGAAACCTGGTCGTCAGTGCCAGCTACTCGCAGATAAAAGTCGGCCACTATTGGTTCGATCTTTTCGACGAAGTTTGACCGACAGCGTCCGATTTCATTGCTTACTTCAACGAACTGTTCATTCCATATATTCAGGTTGGCTTCAAGTTCTGGCGTTAGCCGACCGCGACCTTGCTTTAGCAGGTTGTTTCGTTGCCGAAGAACGTGATCAAAGTCAGTTCTGACCGCTCGGAATTGACTATCAATACTGGCGAGAACGTCATCAATCAGCGCGCGGCGCATGGCAGGTGAGCCTTTGAGAAGTTGTAGATCATCGGGGCTAAATATCACCGTACGTACAACATCGCCGAGGTCTTTGAATCTTTGGACCCGTTGTTTATTTATTTGAGCTCGTGACCGGCCCCCTGCGGCTAACTCAAGCTCAACTAGCACTGAGCGCCCGTTGTGGTCGACCTCAGCGCGAATGTATGCGGAGGACTGACCACTTGCTACGAGTGCATCAACTTTCGCTCCACGAAAAGAGCGGGCCCCACTGAGTAGAAATAGTCCCTCGACCAGGTTCGTTTTGCCATGACCATTGAGGCCGACCACCAATGTAATTTCGGGGTCAAGTTCAATGTCGGTAGCTCGGTGGTTACGGAAGTCTGTGAGCCATAGACGTTTGATGATCACCGTTTCGACGTGTCCGTTACGACACCCGGACTGGCATCAACAAATACAGAAAATCTCCGCCCTCGCTTGAGCGAAGCACCGCAGGTTTGAGAGCGTCAAGAGTTTCAAGAACGACCTCGTCGCCGGGCGCAGCTTCTAATCCTTGGATCAGATAATCAGGATTGAACGCGACCGTGAGTTCATCACCTGCATAGTGAGCATCCACCTCTTCATGGGCCTGCCCAACATCTTGTGTTACGGCCATTAATTCCACACAGTCAGACTTTTGAGTAATTCTCAAAGGAGTTGTATCCCTTGCCATAAGTTTGACCCGTCGGACTGCTTCCAAAAGGGGTTCCCGCCCAATAGTCAACTGATTGGGGTAGCTACTCGGGATGAGTTGTCGATAATTGGGGAATTCACCTTCGATGAGCCTTGTGGTGACTTGAACAGCACCATCATCAACGGCGACGTCGAAAGTGACTTCCTTCTCCCCTAAACGAACCGTTACTTCTTCCGAGTCACCCAGAGCTCGACTGAGTTCGTCAAGGGCTCGCGATGGGACAAGCACTTTTTGGCCATCACTCAGAACAGTCGCATCAGGAAGGTCTCGAACCGCTAACCGGTACGAATCCGTGGCGACAAGCCGAAGACCGCCGTCCTCGGCTGACATCAACACGCCAGTCAATATCGGTCGGGCATCATCACCACTTGCAGCTCTGACTACTTGCTTGAGACCAGCGGCCAGATCGGCAGTAGCAACAGTTACTTCATCGCCAGTCGGATCCGCAAGGGTTGGAAAGTCATCAACTGGAAGTGTGCGCACAGAAAACTGTGATCGCCCTCCGGAAATCTTTGCCTCTTCACCAGACACCTCGACATCAATGGCACCAGACTCAAGTGACCTAACAATATCTACCGCTATCCGCGAAGGAAGTACCGCCTCGCCTGGCTCAATCACCGCAACAGAAACAGAAGCTTTCACTGTGATCTCGAGATCGCTTCCGGTCATAGTAAGAACATCGTCACGGGCACTGAGGTGAATACCTGTAAGAACAGGCAAAGCACCACCACGGCTACTCACGGCCCTACTGGCTGTCCCTAACTGCTCGACGAGTGCGTCGCGTTCACATCGGAACTTCACGTCGAACTTCCTCTCTCTTTATGATTCTTAAAATCTAATAGTGGCAATAGGTCCTGTGGATTGTGGATAACAGAGTAAACCCGCTGGTCAATCATTGTTTCTTTATCGACACTACTGTCCACCGCTGCCCACAAGAGACCTTGCTGTTCAAAGAAAACTGCTGATTTATGTGGATAAGTCGAGATTGTCCACGGTATCCCCACAACACAATCCAGAACCTTATCCACGTCTCAATGCGACTTAATGTCGGAGATCAGCGCACTCACTTGGTCATACACCTGTCGGCGTTCAGCCATTTGGTTTCCGACCTTCTCCACGGCGTGCATCACTGTTGTGTGGTCGCGTCCCCCGAACTCTCTCGCTATAGCGGGATAACTTAAGTCGGTTAATTCGCGAACGACGTACATACTGATCTGACGTGCTTGCACCAAGCTCCGATGACGACGCTTTCCTTTGAGTTCTTCGACGTCGTACCCGAACATTTCCGACGTTGCATCGATAATCACTCCAGAGGTAATTGGTCGTGACTCATAGTTATGAACAATGTCTCCCAATACCCGTTCAGCTAAGTCAACTGTTATTGGTTCGTCCGTCAATGAGGCATACGCGCTTACACGAATGAGTGCACCCTCAAGTTCTCGAATGTTGTTCGTAATGAGTTCGGCAATGAACTCCAACGCCTCATCAGGGACGTCACTCCGAGCCACCTCGGTTTTTTTCCGTAATATCGCCAGCCTGGTTTCAACATCAGGCGGTTGAATGTCCGTTATGAGACCCCACTCAAATCTGCTCCGAAGCCTGTCCTCCAACGTTGCAATGTTTCGCGGCGGACGATCCGACGAAAGGATCACTTGACGACCAGCTCCGTGAAGAGAATTGAACGTATGGAAAAACTCTTCCTGTAATCCTTCCTTTCCCTCCATGAACTGAATGTCGTCGATCAACAACACATCAATGTCGCGATACCGCCGTTTGAAAGTGTTGGTTGTTGAGGTTCGAATTGCTTCGACGAACTCATTGAGAAACGTTTCAGTCGACACATATCGTGCGGTGTAGTTGGGGTAAGTGCTTCGGATGTAATGAACGATGGCCTGAAGTAAATGTGTCTTGCCTAGTCCTGCACCTCCATGAATGAAAAGAGGGTTATAACTGCGGCCCGGAGTTTCGGCGACAGCCAACGCTGCCGCATGAGCGAAACGATTGCTCGTGCCCGTCACAAACGAGTCAAAGGTGTACAACGGTTGAATCGTGTCCGTATATGAATCGCTTCTACCTGTGCTTCTTACTGCTTCAGGTTGCCCTGAGCTGTCAAGCCGATCTCTCAGGTCAGGCGCTGATGGAGGATCTTCTCGGATATGTGGTGATTCGGCGACACCTACCGAATTGTCCAGCTCTGGCTGGACTTCGATTTCAATGACCTCTGCTGCACAACCGGCGTCGGCTAATGCTGCCCGAACCATTGGTAAGTAGCGGTTCAGCACCCGATCTCGAATGACACTGCTCGGTGCCACCAAGACGACTCGCTCAGTCGACATTGCCACTATGTGAAGATCTCGAAATGATGTCAACCAGACAGCCTCTGAGACCTGGCTCCGCACCAAACCCCGACAAGTTGTCCAAGTTGAGTCGGCGTTCAGCCCAATAGGCTCGCTAAGGTCCGTTTCGTCCTTATTTTGCGGGGTTTCGTCAGCCACTAGGCCTCACAAATCGAGCCGTGTGGAAAACCTGTGGCTGCTGTGTAAAACCCTAGGATCCACTTGTTCGCGGGTTGTGGAACCTAGCACTCTGTGGCGAAGAACACCTAAAATACTACTCAACGTGATGCAATAGGGGCGATCCGGGGTGAATTAGCACGTTGCGCGCGAGAACGCCGCAATAATGCCCCGAAAGCCATCTTCACCGGTTCGAGTTTCTCTTTCATGTCATTGCCCTCTAGGCTGGTTCCGTTCCGGTGTAGTTACATAACCTACCGGGCTAAGATTTATCCAAATTCCTATTCGAACGTCCACATCGTTGTCCTTCTGAAAGGCAACCTCGGACTCTAGACACACTCACGACAGTTCATCTTGTCGCCGTCTAGTGTTCTGCTCTTTCTTCTTCCTCAACGACGGACAGATAACCGGCCGAACCGGAGGCCGTCACTATGAAACGTACTTTTCAGCCAAATACCCGCCGTAGGGCCCGCCGTCATGGGTTTCGCCACCGCATGTCCAGTAAGGCCGGTCGAGCGATCATCAAGTCGCGTCGCACCAAGGGCCGTCATCGGCTGAGCGCTTGATTGAAAGCTGTAGCGAGCGAGCCGATTTCGCATTATTGAATCGTGCAAAACGGTTATCTGGTCGCGCTTTGTGGATGATGTTTTCTCCGGACCCAACACTTCAACACCCCCGCGTCGCGTATGCCATTGGGCGTACCCGTGGAACCGCGGTTCAACGAAATCGTCTGCGACGCCAGGTGCAAGCTGCTTTGCGAGAGACTGAAGGGACTATTCCCAGGGGGCGGTACCTTATTGGAGCCCGTGTTTCTGCGGTTTCAGTGACTTTTCCACAGGTACGTGAGGATATTGTTGAATTAATCAAGAAAACTCGAGAATTGACGTGAATTTACTGAAGCGAGGCATTTTAGGAGGGATCCGCACATATCGGCTCTTTTCGAGCCGCCGGGCCCCTGTTTGTCGTTTCGATCCAACCTGTTCGCAATACGCGATCGACGCCATCGAGACTTACGGTGCCTTGCGGGGCGCTTCCCTCGCCACTCGCCGAGTCGTTCGTTGCCATCCATGGGGTGGTTACGGATATGACCCGGTACCAAACCCTGCACAAGAAGATGAGGTCCGATGTTCAACTTGATTGCCCGTGTGCTGGCTTGGTTTTACGATTTTTCTGGCAGTTACGCAATATCGATCGTCCTTTTGACATTTCTCATCATGTTGGTGCTGACCCCCTTAACTCTCAAGGGCACGCGCTCCATGATGCGGATACAAGAGCTTCAGCCTGAACTAAAGCGGTTGCAAACCAAACACAAAGGAGACCGTCAAAAGCTCAACGAAGAGACTATGGCGCTATACAAGCAACACGGAGCCAACCCCTTAGCTGGTTGCCTACCTACGCTCGTTCAGCTCCCAGTCTTCATCGTTTTGTATCGAGTCATTAACGGGATGACCAAAATCGGCGACGATGGCATTCCGAATCCCGCCTACCTGAAGAAGGAATCAGCCCTATATGAAGACTTGGTGGCAGATGGCGGAGAGATGGTCTCTTTCGGGATCGATTTGTCAGAAGCCGCGAAAGACGTCATACAGGCAAGCTTCTTAGACGGACTCCCCTACCTAGGTCTGGTTGCCGTCACCTTTGTCTTGGGGTTCCTACAGCAGGCCCAGATGAAGTCGCGCAGAGGCGACGCTGCTGCGCAAAACCCGCAGATGGAAATGCTGATGAAAATCATGCCCTACATGCTGCCTGTCTTCGCGTTCGTGGTACAAGCTGCGCTTGGGGTCTACTTCATCGCTTCAAGCCTCTATCGCATAGCGCAACAAGCCTTTATTCACAAAACGATGAAACCGGTCATCGCGGGGGACTCAGACACCATTGAAGCCGAAGTGATTGAACAGGCCGAACCTGCCGAAAAAGAAGTACCGAACCAGCGATCTAAGAAAGCAATAGCCGCGGATGATGAACGCCGTAAAGCCCGCGAGGAACGCAGCCAGAGGCGCAAAACCGGAAAAAGTAACGGCTCAACTCGACGCGATGCACCTAAACCAAAGAGCTCTGAAGACGAGCAAGAAGCGAAGCCAATCCAATCCAAACGGACATCGGGTGACGGTCGGACTAAGAAGCGGCGGAAATAGGTGAGTATGGATTGGATCGTAACGACAGGCTCGACGGTGGATGCCGCACTGGAAGCGGCCTTAGATGAGCTCTCGGTTCCGCTCGAAGATGTGGAGTTCGAAGTGGTAACTGAACCGAAGTCATCGGTGCTCGGGTTCCGACGAAAACGAGCCCAGGTTCGCGCCCGCGTCCGTCCGATCACCCCACCTGCGAAGCGGGATTGGCGGCGCCCCGAAAGAACTAGAAAACCTAAGGGGACCAAGAGTCGGGGGCGCAGAGATAAAACGAAAAGCACCGGTGCGTCGAGAAAACAACGCACTTCAACTGCAGATAAGAAACCACCGTCAAGAATCGCCGAGACTCCCGCGAAGCCAGCAACAAATTCAAGTGACAACAAGAACGGGGACCCGGCGCAGACGGCGACGGGCACCCCCAATCGACGTAAGCGCACCATCGACTCGGGCGACAAGGACCGTAAAGCCAAGCAATCGAACACACGTTCGATAACTGAGTCCGACGACACAAAACAACCACCCGAGGCGCCGACCAATCGGCGCACCCGTAAAATCGACCACTAGGGACCAAGTCCCGGAATAACAAGCAGGAGACTGCAATGACTATTGAAACCACCGTAGAAGAGCAACAACAGATGGTTGGAAACTTCTTAGAAGGGCTAGCCAAATCGTTCGGTATAGAAGCGGCTGCTCAAAATGTTGCTGCGGATGAGGACAGCTTCGAGGTTAATTTGAACGGCGACGACAAGCAGCTGGGTCTCCTCATCGGACCCAACGGAAACCATCTCGCTGCGATCCACGAAGTTTGCAAGACCATGCTGCAACGCCAGTTAGCTGGCACGGACCGCGCCCGCATTCGAGTAGACGTCGGAGGCTATAGGAGCCGACGACGCGAAGCGCTGCAAGCGTATGTCCATGAATTGGCACAGAACGTAGTTTCATCGGGAGTAGAAAAAGGCTTAGAGCCAATGAATGCAGCTGACCGCAAAGTCGTGCACGACGCGGTGAACGAGATCGATGGGGTTTCTACGGTTTCTGTTGGTGACGAACCGCGCCGACGGGTTGTTCTCGTCGTCGCTAGCGACTGAGTGTCCTAATGAGCCAGCTTGAGCTGGTCGGAATCCTTGAAAAATCTCAACTACTCGGTTACATAGGACCAGGGAGTATTAACGAGCACCTCGAGCACGCGCGAGCCCAGCTTCGCGCAGCAAGTCCCACAAGCGACTCGAGATGGTGCGACCTCGGTGCCGGCGGGGGACTCCCAGGGCTTGTTATTGCCTACGACCGCCCTGATTTGAATATGGTTCTTTTAGATCGATCCATCACCAGAACGGATTTTTTGGAGCGAGCCGTTCGCGGGTTAGGTCTCCAAGAGCATGTGGAGGTACTACATGGTGACGCGGCCGCCATCGCTCATCAAGATGTTCATCGAGGAGGCTACGACGGGGTGTTAAGTCGGTCCTTTGGCTCGCCAGCTACGACGGCAGAATGTGCCTCGGGGTTATTACGAGTAGGGGGGAGGCTGGTTGCCAGTGAACCACCCCGTCAGTGTCAACAGCGATGGCACCTCCACGCATTGAATTCCATGGGGTTCAGTGAACCTAACTTCTTGGATGGACCCCCCAGATTTGTCTCCATATCGCTACTTAGGGCTCCCTCCAGTGGATTACCAAGAAAATGGACGCGAATACGCAAAGACCCGATGTTTTGAGGACAATCGTGGCCATGTTTCACGTGAAACATGGTTTTATCGGACAGAAATAGCTTCCCAACAGGTTTCTATAGCCGCGGATCCTTGACCCAGGTGGTTGAAGAGACTGAGATAAAGACCACAAAGATGGATCCACGGTTCCATCTGGAAGAGATGGCACTCCATGACCCGTATCCTCGCGATCGCTAATCAGAAGGGCGGCGTAGGGAAAACCACAACAGCCATTAGTGTCGCCACAAACGTTGCGTTAGCCGGGCATCGCACACTTCTTGTGGACGCGGATCCGCAAGGAAACGCCACAACTGGGTTAGGCGTTAATCCCCGAACATTGGAAAGTTCCACCTATAACGTGGTGGTTCAACAGCTCCCCATCAGCGCGGCTCGAACTGCAACAATTGTCGATGACCTGGACTTGTTGCCCGCGAACCTTGATCTCGCCGGGGCTGAGGTCGAGTTAGTCCCCATGTTCAGTCGAGAACTGCGACTTCGTTCAGCTCTTTCATTAGTCGTTAACGATTACGACTATGTCCTAATTGACTGTCCACCGAGTCTGGGAATGCTCACCGTCAACAGTTTGGCCGCTGCTCATGAAGTGGTGATACCCCTTCAATGTGAGTATTACGCGCTCGAGGGCCTCGGTCAGCTTCTTAACAATGTCGATCTAATTCGACAGAGCCTCAATGCTGACCTGGAAGTTGCGGCGATTGTTCTGGTTATGTACGACGCTCGGACACGGCTGGCGGAGCAAGTTGCCGATGAGGTTAGGACTCACTTTGGGGACCTCGTTTGCCGCGCAGTGGTCCCTCGTTCCGTGCGGCTCTCCGAAGCACCAAGTTACGGCCAGCCCATCGAGTTATATGACCCCACCAGTAGAGGGGCAGCAGCGTATCGGGAAGTGACAAAGGAAATATTGAGCCAACAAGCGTCGGGAACGGCGTCGCCCGAAAGGAGTTCATGATGCCCAGACCTCAAGGAGGACTAGGCCGAGGCTTGGGGGCGATAATCCCCCCCGCAACGCAGTCGAGCACGACTGCAGAGCCACTCTCGTCTGACGCTGCTGGAGATCGCGACCGTGGAGAAGGCCGGCGTGGTGGCCCTGTCCACGATGGCAATTATGTGGAGCTGCCATTGGATGCGGTGGTGGTCAACCAGCTTCAACCCCGACAAGTGTTTGCCGAAGATGCGTTGGAAAGTCTTGCGTCATCAATCGAACAGTTCGGAGTGCTGCAGCCCATCGTCGTTAGACGTCGGGCGGATAGCCAAACATATGAATTGATCGCGGGAGAGCGGCGGTGGCGCGCTTCTCGACTTGCCGGTCGCAAGACCGTGCCCGCCGTGGTACGAACTTCCAGCAATCAATCAAGTTTGGTGGAGGCACTCGTTGAAAACGTACAGAGAGAGGATCTGAATCCTCTCGAAGAGGCAGGAGCGTTCCAACAACTGATTGATGATTTCGAAGTGACCCATGCAGAGCTGGCGACCCGCCTCGGCAAGGGCCGGACAACGATCTCCAATTCATTACGTCTGTTGGAATTGCCGGCCGCTGCACAGACCGCAGTCATGGAAGAAAAAATTAGTGCCGGGCACGCACGCGCGTTGCTGGCCTGTTCGTCAGCGTCTCGTCAAATCGAATTGTTGCGGAAGATCATCGATGAAAATTTGTCGGTCCGAGCCACGGAGAGACTCGCGAAAGATTCCGCCAGGGAGGCGGGGGAGTCAACACGAATTCGTCGGACACAAAATCCCATTCCCGACGCGTCGGTCTTGGAGGTGGAGGCCCGACTGACTGATCACCTAAATACCACAGTGAGTGTCCGCCTCGGGCAGAGTAAAGGGAAGATACTGATCGAATTTGCCACGCTAAGTGATCTTCAGCGCATTTATGACGTCATTTGTGAAGGCGATTAACCGGCTCATTCTAGTTATTCTCAGCCTGTGGATAACATCATAGGGCCCTTAATCAAGGCCTGTTTGGACGAAACTACGAATAGCTTCGGTAATGATCTTCGCCATCTGTTGATGCGCTCGAACCACACTATTCACATCACTCAGCCGGCACAAAAGGGCCGGCATCTGGGTTTCCCTCAATAGAGGAAGCCGCATCCCCGTAGATGTGATCCCTGGGAAGAGTTCTTGAAGATTGGAGGCAATTGTGTTTCCGAGTTGTTGTCCTGCCGGGCTTTCAAAATGGTCTCCAAGAAAGTGACAGATCGCGGGACTCCCGTCACGGATCTCTACCCCTAAACAGAAATCGGCGCCAAAACTATTGGCCTGCGAAGCGTGGCTACTCCAGTCGGGGTGGTGGGCCGTGAGCACTTCGGCGCCTGCATCAGTGAGGTTCCGTCGGAGTGAGGCCACTACTGCATCCAACCCTCCGCCTTCGGCTACAAGGATTTTGTAACCGGTCAATCGGGGGCTTGGCATTGAGAACTTTTGTCGCTCCTGTAAACGCGTCATGTCGTCAGGCTGTCCGAAGCGTTTCCCAACTCGCTGCAACAATCCGATAGTGATCGGGCCACAAACACCGTCAGGAACTAGACCCGCGTTTATTTGGAAGTCCACCAGAGAAGCCGAGGTGTGGTCTCCGTGGATTCCGTCTATATGACCCATTGGGAAGCCCAGCGTCGTTAACAGACGTTGGAGTTCAGCGACATCGTCGCCCCGCAGCGCCGGCTCCTGCAGATATAGGAGACGAGAACCAAGACGATGTCCGGCTTCAACGAGCTGGCTCCACGTCTGAGGACCGCAGATCCCGTCGACGTCGATAGAACGAAGTGCCTGAAACGTCTCGAGAGCCGACTTTGTTGATTCCCCAAACTCCCCATCGACAACACCGGGTGAGGGTCCCAGAGACAGTAGCCGGGTCTGAAGGTCGCGAACGTGGTCGCCCTTAGACCCGATCCCAAACGGGCGAATAGCGGCTGGCTCTACAGGAATTCGCCGATCTCCTCAAGCAGGGCACCCTTCGGCTTGGCCCCGATCAGCTTCTTGGCGGGTTCGCCATTTTCGAAGACAATGAGCGCCGGAATGCTCATGATTTCATACCGGCGAGCTAAATCCGGACTGTCGTCAACATTGACCTTCGCCACTTTGATGCCTTCTTGTTCAGCAGCGATCTCTTCGAGAATTGGGGCAATCATCTTGCAAGGGCCGCACCACTCTGCCCAAAAATCAACGAGCACCGGAGTATCTGAAGAACCGATCGCGTCATCGAAAGAATTCATGTCAAGGTCAGTAATGCCCTCAGCCATCTTTGGCTCCTCATCTCGGGTGAAGGCACTCTACTGGCATTCACACATGGTTGATCGGCTTGGCCCCGCGGTATACCACGGAGCTGGCGAACAGTTACTGAGAGTGTTCTTCTAACCATCTTTCAGCGTCAATCGCCGCCATGCATCCAGAGCCAGCAGCTGTAACCGCTTGACGGTAGTAATCATCTTGGACGTCTCCGCAAGCGAAAACCCCAGCAACTTTGGTTTTGCTGGTATCGGGCTCAGTCACGAGGTAGCCATTTTCTTTGAGTTCTAGTTGGTCCTGGAAGAGATCGGTGTTGGGACGGTGTCCAATAGCGATAAAGAGACCTTGGAGAGATAAAGATTCGCGGATGTGGGTAACAGTGTCCTCAAGAATTACTCCCGACAGTTTCTTGTCTCCCTCAATTTCAACAACTTGGCTGTTCCAGAGGATTTCCAGTTTCGGGTTCGCGAACGCCCGGTCACGCATGATTTTGGATGCCCTGAGTTCGTCACGCCGATGAATCAAATAGACCTTTGACGCGAATCGCGTGAGAAAGGTTGCCTCTTCGACGGCGCTATCTCCGCCACCTACGACAGCGATTTCCTGATCGCGAAAGAAGAAGCCGTCACACGTCGCGCAGGTGGAAAGACCATGGCCTAGAAGCCGTTGTTCATTTGGTAGTCCCAGCATCAGACTTTGAGCACCCGTGGAAACAATCACAGTTTGAGCTTGGTACTGGTCTTCTCCGACCCAAATCTGAAACGGCCGCGCGCTGAAATCGACCCGTGTGACTTTGCGCGTGACGAATTCCGCTCCAAATCTTGCCGCCTGAGATCTGAACTGCGTCATTAATTCGGGGCCCATTATCCCATCAGGGAAGCCTGGAAAATTTTCAACGTCGGTGGTCAGCATTAACTGGCCGCCCGGCTGATCGCTTGTCGATGATGGTTCGCCTTCGATTACCAACGGCGTCATGTTGGCTCGTGCTGCGTAAATAGCTGCTGTCAGGCCGGCGGGTCCGCTACCGATGATTATGACGTCGCGGATGTCGTTCACATTTTTTCCTCTTGGAGTGTTGACTGGATGGGCTTAAGCCAGGCGCTTTGACCAGAAAAGACCACCGACGATAGTGAACAGAGCCCCCAAGAGCAGATGAGCAGCCCAGACACCAC
>DGLO01000133.1:5854-11208 GCA_002388005.1 Candidatus Neomicrothrix sp. UBA4542 | reverse complement strand
GCCGGCAGCAGCGGATCCTACATAAACGTATTTGAACCCGGATCGGCGACCAAACCCTTCACCATCGCCGCAGCCTTGGAGGAAGGCAGTATTTCCGACGACCAGATCCTTGACGTCCCCCATCGGTACCAGTATTCCGATAAAGAATTCGAAGAGCCGTATGTCAACGAGGATCGACAATTGTCAGTAAGGGAAATACTGGCGAAATCATCCAATATCGGAACCATTCGCATCGCAGAAAGACTCGGCAAAGACAAGCTGTATCACTACCTGAAAAATTTTGGATTCGGACAATTCACAAGTGGTCAGACAGATGCTCCGGCGTGGCCTGATGAAGCGAAAGGAACACTTCGCCTACCCCAACAATGGGAGGGAACTGGATTAGCGACCATAGCGTTCGGCCAAGGCGTCGCTGTCACAGCGATGCAACTAGCAGCAGCGTTCAACACCATTGCCAACGACGGAAAATACGTCGCACCGAGCTTGATACTCGGAACAGCTGGTTCCGATGGGGTGATCCATCCCATTCCGCCTGCAACGCAACGCCAAGTCATAGGCGCGACCACTGCAGCCACGATGCGCGAGATGCTTACTGACGTGGTGACACAAGGAACTGGAGGGCGAGCAGAAGTTGGCGGTTACTCAGTTGCTGGCAAGACGGGGACAGCAATGAAGACATGGTCCAACAAAGGCGAAGACGGAGTTGGCTACAGCGATGACTACACGAGCATCTTTGCGGGATTTGTCCCCGCTAACGATCCAGCTGTCACGATTGTCATCGTCCTCGATGAACCAGATGAACACCTCGCAGGATTGACCGCAGCTCCAGTGTTCTCGGAGATAGCTACCGTCGCGTTGAGGCAACTCGGCATTCCGGAAACGAAGTAGTCGACGATGAACGGGACCTCTCTTACAGAAATTGTTGCCCACAGCGGCGGCCAACTTGTAGGACGACCATCTTCAAACAGTGACCGACTGAGGGTGTTCGGGATTAGCCATGACAGTCGCGGTGTCAGGAATAATGATCTCTTCGCGTGCATACCCGGAGAAAAACACGACGGGCATCTGTATGCGACCGAGGCCGTAAAAGCGGGAGCCGCAGCACTTCTGGTCGAACGCGAACTCGATAGCGCGGTTCCTCAGATCATCGTCCCCAGCGTTCGTAAAGCCCTAGGCCCGATTGCCGCCACTATTAATGGGCATCCCTCCAAACATCTCAAGGTGGTGGGAGTAACAGGGACAGCAGGAAAGACCACAACCGCACACGCGTTGACCCAGATACTTAGAAGTTGCGGCCTGAACGCCACCGCTATAGGCACGCTCGATGGAACTCACACCACCCCTGAAGCACCCGAATTACAGAGTTCACTTGCTCACCTACTCGATGGGGGAACCGATTGGGTGTGCATGGAGGTGTCCTCGCACGGTCTTGAATTAGGTCGCGTTGACGGCACCGACTTCGTCGCCGCGATGTTCACCAACCTGAGCCCTGAACATCTCGATTTTCACGGAGATATGGACCGATACTTCGCAGTTAAGAGCAAACTGTTCGACGAGAGATCCCAAATGGCAGTCGTGTCGATCGGCGATGAATGGGGCAGGCGTCTGGCGCACACTCTGAGCGCGTCGCGCGACGTAGTCGAAGTTGATCCCAACTTGATTCAAGACCCTCAAATCACAGCCAACGGAGCCAGATTCGTCTGGCGCGAGAAAGAAATAACAACCCCACTCATCGGATACTTCAACCTGGTCAACTTACTACTAGCCGCTGAAACCCTGAACGCGTTGGGCTTCGAACCAGCAGCCATAGCGCGCGGACTGCAGCTTGTAGACCCGGTCCGAGGAAGGATGGAACCGGTATCGGTTGCCGGTTCTGATCTGCGTGTTTTGGTCGATTACTCCCATAAGCCCGAGGCACTATCCCAAGCCCTGAAAGCTGCCCGAAGCATCGCAGCTGGACGAGTATGGGTTGTATTCGGAGCCGGCGGTGATCGCGATCGAGAAAAACGGCCCCTGATGGGGGAGGTAGCCAACGATTTGGCTGATGAAGTGATCATCACGTCAGATAATCCCCGCTCAGAAAATCCAAGCGACATAGCCCACGAGATTCTTGTGGGAGCAGGAGCAGGAAGCACCAAATCTCGGATCATTCTTGATCGAGCTGAGGCAATTCGGTCAGTAATCGGTGAAGCGAAATCGGGAGACCTAATTCTGGTAGCCGGCAAGGGCCACGAAACACACCAAACGATCGGTGCTCAGCGACGACCTTTCGATGATGCCCTCATCTGCCAGCAAGCTCTTTCGCAGCGGGTTGAAGGTGACAGCCGATGATCGCGCTTCTAATAGCTGCAGGCGTGTCGATGGGAGTGAGCTTGATCGGCACGCGAGCCTTAGTCCCTTGGCTACGAGACCGCGGCGTCGGCCAACCCATACGTTTAGACGGCCCCGAAGGTCATTACATCAAGGCCGGGACCCCCACCATGGGTGGGGGTGTGATCGTTGTCGGGGCAGTAGCCGGATACCTCGTAAGTCACCTCCGAGCCGAAACAATCGTCACTCGTTCAGGAATAGTTTTATTGTTAGCCATCGTCGCTGCCAGTGCCGTCGGGCTAGTCGACGACTGGATCAAAGTCAGCCGAGAGCGGAATCTAGGGCTCAACAAATCTGCCAAGATCGTTGGATTGTTGGGAGTAGCGATCGGATTCGCGATTCTCGCGATGTACTGGGCTCAAACAAGTCCCGTAATCGCCCTGACTAGAGCCGATCTGCCCGGCATCACGCTAGGGAAAGTGGCATGGGTCATCTGGGCTGCGGTTCTGGTCATCGCTACCGCTAACGCCGTCAATCTCACCGATGGGCTTGACGGACTGGCAAGTGGCTCGGCTGCGATCGGCTTTTCGGCCTTCGTAATCATCGGATACTGGATTTTTCGCCACCCCGCTAGCTACGACGTCAGTCATGCGCTGGACCTTGCCATCGTGGCCGCTGCGATGACTGGAGCTTGTATCGGCTTTCTTTGGTGGAATGCTCCCCCCGCTCGGATCTTCATGGGAGACACCGGGTCACTGGCGATCGGTACCGCTTTCGCCGGTTTAGCATTGCTGCTCGAAACACATCTGCTTTTGCCGATCATTGGCGCGCTCTACGTTCTCGAAACCCTCTCAGTGATTCTCCAAGTCGGTAGCTATCGGATCTTCGGGCGACGCGTTTTTCGGATGGCGCCGATCCACCATCATTTTGAGTTAGTCGGTTGGCCAGAAACAACGGTCCTGATTCGCATGTGGATCATCAACGGGATCTGTGTCGCATTTGCCTTAGGGGCGTTTTACGCCGACTTCATCGGACTTGATACATCTGCCATAGCTAACCCACTGGTCGTCGGGGCGTTGCTGTGAACACTCCAAATCTTTCCCATGTGCTGGTCGGTGGACTGGGGCTGACCGGTCAAGCGGTCATCAAGGCTTTACAGGCCCGCAACCATCAAGTCCTTGCAGTAGATGATCATCCACAATCAGTCCAGGAAACAGCCCGGAAATTGGGAGTTGAACTCATCGACTCTGCCTCGGCCACAGAGCTAAAACGGGCGCTACTAGGCGCCACCTCAGTGGTACCAAGCCCAGGAATTCCATCCCACCACCTGCTGTATCAGTTGGCTGATAATTCGAATACTCAAGTATTGAGTGAACTCGACCTTGCAGCCATGTGGGATGACCGGCCCTGTGTCGCCGTCACCGGCACCAACGGGAAAACGACAGTGACCGAACTCACCTCCCAAATGTTTAGCGCTTCCGGGATGAGAGCAGCTGCTGTCGGCAACACCGAAACTCCCTTAGTAGCGGCAATTGACGACAAAACGAACAGATACGAAATCTTTGTTGTGGAAGCTTCATCCTTTCGTTTGGACAGGGTGCAGCGCTTTCGCGCCCACGCGGCGGCGTGGCTTAATCTTTCCCCTGATCACTTGGATTGGCACGGAGACTTTGGCTCTTACGCCACCGCTAAATCCAAGATCTGGGAGACCCAACGCGCAGATGACATAGCCGTAGCCCCTCACGATGACCCAGCGCTCGCGCCATGGACTAGCAATATCTCAGCGCAACTGATCACCTTCGGACTCGGTGAAGGAGACGTGCACTGCACTGAGAGAGAGCTCATCGCTCACGGTGAGCGAGTACTTAAGGTTTCCGAACTTCGTAGGTCCCGGCCACATGATCAACTCAATGCATGCGCAGCAGCGGCTCTTGCCTTGTCGATGAATGCCTCGATCGAATCGGTCGCGGAAGTGCTAGCACAGTTCGATGGGCTCGCCCACCGTCTCGAGTTCGTCGCAACAATCAACGGGATTCACTTTTTCAACGACAGCAAGGCCACGACCCCGCACGCCACGGTCGCTGCCATAACCGGGTTTGAGCAAGCCGTATTGATCGCAGGAGGCCGTAACAAGAATCTCGATCTTTTCGACCTCAGAAGGATCGCTCCAAAGCTTGCCGGAGTCGTAGCGATCGGCGAATCTGCAGAGACGTTGAGTCAAGTTTTCGATGGTGTCGTTGCGACGACCGTGGCTCATTCGATGCAAGAAGCAATTGAAAGCGCGACAGAAATAGCGAAAGTCTCCGGTGGGGACGTTGTGCTGTCACCAGCATGTGCATCATTTGACTGGTATCAGAGTTACAACGAACGAGGCGACGACTTCAAGCAGAGAGTTTTTTCACTCGAACGAGAGCAGCTTCAGTCATGACTGCCCTTTCGAACTATCGACAAGGCTATGTCGACCAACATGGCGAATCTCAAGGGCCGCCAATGCGTTACGTGGCGATGCTCGCATCTGTTTTGTTACTGATGCTGACGGGCGTTGTCATGGTCCTTTCGGCATCGACTCCAATCTCTATCGGCCGAGAGGGCGACGCTTTCTCTTTATTCGCGAAACATGCCATCTCAGTAGCAATCTCGGTATTCGCTTTGCTGTTTGCAGTCGGACGCGACTACCGAAGGTGGAGGCGCTTAGCGCCCATTCTCCTTGTGGTCGCAGGGCTTTCTTTAATTCTGGTCCTCATGCGAGGACGAGCGGTTAATGGCAGCGCAAGCTGGCTCGAATTCGGTCCCTTTAGCTTCCAACCTTCGGAACTAACCAAATTCGCGCTAGTGATCGCGATCGCGTCATTTTTAGATCAGCGACGCTATTTTCTCGACCGTCTAGATCGGGTCACGTTGCCAGTCGGGATCTGCGTCGCCGCCATTTGCAGCTTGATTCTGCTTCAACCAGATATGGGAACAGCTGCCATGATCGGCTTCATTACCTTGGGCATGATGTGGGCAGCGGGCGTGCCATTCACCCACCTTTGCTTGTTGGTGAC
>DGLO01000133.1:663-5473 GCA_002388005.1 Candidatus Neomicrothrix sp. UBA4542 | reverse complement strand
ACAGGATTGTTGGGTTTATCTCTTCTACGGACAACATAGAGGGAGCAGGTTGGCAAGCAAGTCAGGGTCTGGTCAGTTTGGCGAACGGCGGACTGAGAGGGACAGGCCTTTCTGCCGGCCACGCTCAATGGGGGTGGGTCCCTGAGGCACACACGGACTTCGTCTTTGCTGTGGTGGGAGAACAACTTGGCTTTATCGGAGCATTAGCGATCCTGATTTTGCTCGGCACGATCATCCTGACTGGATTTCGAACCGCGCAAATCGCGCCTGATGTCTTCGGGTCGTTGCTAGCTGCGGGGATATCTGTCTGGTTCCTCCTTCAAGTGCTTGTCAATCTTTGCGGTGTGCTCCGGCTGCTTCCGGTCACGGGCGTGACCCTGCCATTTATCTCCTACGGCGGAACCTCGTTAATAATGAACGCGGCGGCAGCAGGGCTACTACTCAACGTCGCGCGACAGTCACGATGAAACCGAAAAAGACGGGACGAAGCAAACCCTCCAAGGGGGGCTTGGTGGTCGCCGGCGGGGGTACTGCTGGGCACCTGTTGCCTGGGATAGCCGTCGCAGATGAACTTGTTAGTCGCGGATGGCCTCCTGAAGGGGTGCTTTTTATGGGTAGCTCTCGCGGGATTGAAGCAGAGAAGGTTCCAGAAGCGGGCTACGAACTCCTAGCGTTGAGTGGTCGAGGACTCAACGGCCGCCAGCTTTCGCTACAAAATCTTCTGAATCTGATGGGCATTATTTGGGCGATCCTCCGGGGAAGCTGGATGGTGAGACGAAGGCGTCCCAGCATCGTGTTGTCTCTAGGTGGTTATGCGGCGTTGCCAGCCGGCATTGGCGCCTTGCTCTGCAGAGTTCCACTGGTTTTGGCAGAACAAAACGCCGCAGCATCAGCATCGAATCGTCTTATGACGAAGTTCGCCAAAGCTGCAGCGGTGCCATGTTCGGGAACCGGGCTAAAGAACGAGGTGGTAACTGGGAACCCAGTGCGTCGCGCCGTCCTTGAAGCAAACCATAAAGGTCGATCACTTCGTACTGAACTGGGCTGGCCGGAAGATCAACCGGTAGTGGTGGTGTTTGGCGGCTCCCTCGGATCTCGTCGCATCAACGAAGCAGTATGGGAAGCGGCGCGAATTGGTGATTTGCCATTAGTCCACCACGTGGTAGGTCACCGCGATTGGCGGGATCTACCAACGACCCTGCCAATCAATGTGATGTCCCACGAATACGACGATGATCTCCCCAAAGCTATGGCGGCCTCAGATCTCGTGGTTTGTCGGCCAGGCGGCTCCAGCGTGGCGGAGATTGCAGTCTTAGGACTGCCGGCGGTGCTGATCCCCCTGCCCAACGCACCGAATGACCATCAGCGGCGCAACGCCGAGCGTCTGGTCGACGAAGGATTAGCAGTCTTGATACCCGACGAAGAACTCAACGGGCAACGTTTTCATGATGAAATTGAGCGGATGCTTTTGAGGTTTACAAACGATACAGATCCCGACATAGCGCGCCGCGAGCGCAGCGTCGGACACGACGACGCAACAGAAAGGGTGGCCGATCTAGTGATAACCCACTGCCTAATGCCACCTATCGCGTTACATGGGAAAGACGCCACGCGTTGAAACCAGCCGACCCCTCACAGGGGCCCCT
This sequence comes from Candidatus Neomicrothrix sp. UBA4542, assembly GCA_002388005.1. Lineage (GTDB taxonomy): Bacteria > Actinomycetota > Acidimicrobiia > Acidimicrobiales > Poriferisodalaceae > UBA2110. The sequence continues at coordinate 3,827 of DGLO01000133.1, read as the reverse complement.
GAGCGATGGCGCAGCTATCCACGTGGTGGGCGCGGGTGGAGCGGGCATGAACGCCATCGCTGTGGTCCTGATTTCCATGGGGTACCGAGTGAGCGGAAGCGATCTCCGCGACTCGGCTGGTGTTAATCGGCTTCGATCGCTAGGAGCGAGAATAGAGATTGGGCATGCGGCCGCCAATCTCGGCGACTCGGACACCGTATGTAGGTCGACAGCCGTGCCCGATAACAACGTCGAGATCGTTGCAGCGTTAAAGCGAGGCTCGCCGGTATTCACCCGAGCCCAAATTCTGGCGGAAATCTGCGCTAAAAAGCGCTCCGTTGCAGTAGCCGGCACTCACGGGAAAACCACTACCTCCTCCATGTTGGCGCTGGCGCTGATGGCATCGGATCTTCATCCTTCTTTCATCGTTGGGGGAGACCTGAACGAGATTGGTTCTGGCGCGGTCTGGGATCAAGAAGGTGATCTGTTCGTAGTAGAAGCGGATGAATCCGACGGAACCTTCCTGGAGATAGGGGCTAACGCTTGCGTTGTGACCAACGTCGAAGCCGACCACCTCGACTATTTCGGTTCCTTTGAGGCACTAGTAGCAGCCTTCGAAACCTTCGTTGCCTCGACGCAAGGACCGCGGGTGATATGTATCGATGACCAGTACGCAGCGGGCATCGCAGGGGTAGTCGGCGAATGCGTCACCTACGGCACCTCAGAGAACGCCGACTATCGCATTGTTGATGTAGAGACTTCCCGTTACGCATCGAAATTCGGCTTACAAAACGGCGGTGTTCAACTGGGAGAGTGCGTTCTTCCGATACCAGGTATCCACAATGTCCGCAATGCCTCGGCAGCGTTGAGTGCGGCTGTCGAACTCGGCGCGGATCCCAAGGAGGTGATAGCGGCACTTGGCAGATTCGCGGGTGTGGCGAGAAGATTCGAATTTCGGGGCGAACAATCGGGCGTTGTATATGTAGATGATTACGCGCACCTTCCGAGTGAGGTGTCTTCAGCGCTCGATGCAGCAAAGGCGGGTGGCTGGGGAAGGATCATCGCGGTGTTTCAGCCTCACAGGTACAGTCGCACAGCGGAACTTTGGAGAGATTTTCAGCATTCCTTTGTAGACGCGGATCACGTCATCCTCACCGGCGTTTATGCCGCAGGTGAACCAGCTCGTCCCGGAGTTACCGGTGACTTGCTGCTCCGGGCTGTGCTTGACGCGCACCCCTACGCGTCCGTCACCTATCTGCCAAGTCGTGAACAAGTAGCCGACTATCTGAGTTCGATACTTCGCGCAGGAGATCTATGTCTCACCATGGGTGCCGGTGATCTGACATCGGTAGCGGACGAAGTGCAGCATCGACGCCAGTCGGCACCGACGTGAGCACCGAAAGAGAGTTCCGAGCCGCGGTCGAAGAGGCAAAGGGCCTCCTAGGTTCGCTGGCGAAGGCGAACGTAAATCTAGGGGTGATGACGACTTATCGGGTGGGCGGAAGCGCAGCTTTGTACGTCGAAGCCAGCAGCGAGCAGGAGTTATCTCAAGTAGCTACCGCACACCAAACCACGCATCTCCCGATCCTAATCATTGGGAAAGGATCCAATCTTCTTGTAGCGGACTCCGGTTTTTCTGGAATTGCCGTAAGTCTCGGCGGGCCCTACGCAGGTAGCGAAATAGACGCCGACACTGCGGTGGTCCGCGCCGGGGGACCAGTTGCCTTGCCTGCGCTCGCGCGCAGATGTGTTCGCTCTGGGCTGACTGGATTCGAATGGGCAGTAGGCGTACCAGGTTCGATTGGTGGAGCCGTTCGGATGAACGCTGGTGGACATGGAAGTGACATGAATGCATCTGTCGTCCAGGCAAGGATCTTTGACTTCTCAACATCCGCGGCTGAACTCTGGGATAAATCCCGTTTGCATTTCGGCTACCGGCAAAGCGCCGTGGGGCAGAGCCAACTCGTTGTGGAGGCCACTCTTCAGCTAGCACATGACCTTGACGATCGGGCGCAAGACACGCTCAGCGAGATCGTCCAGTGGCGGCGCGACAACCAACCTGGGGGCCAAAATGCCGGTTCGGTTTTCGTGAATCCTGAAAGCGAAACTGCTGGGGAGCTCTTAGATCGCCTCGGGCTCAAAGGTTTTCGCGTTGGCTCCGCCCAAATTTCCACAAAACACGCCAACTTTGTTCAAGCAGATCCAGGTGGATCATCGGGTGATGTCAATGAACTTATCCGAACGGTTGCCGAGCGAGTGTTCGACGAAGTGGGTGTCGAGCTTCGCACCGAAATCCGGCGGATTGGGTTTGAGGCTTAAACGTGGGCGAGGCAACAAGTAGCGGCCGTCGCTGGTCGAGGACTCGAAGAATCATCGGAGGTACAGCGTTGGTCCTGGCTGTCTTGAGTGCTACCTACATTTTCCTGGGTAGATCATCGCTATTAGATGTTGAGGAAGTGGAGATATATGGAATCCATCGGATCACCGCAGTAGAGATCGAAGAAAAGCTCGGATTCCGACGTGGAGACCCCTTGCTTTCGGTGGATTCGCAAGAAGTACAACGAAATCTAGAACTTCTGCCGTGGGTACTAGCCGCTGATGTTGAGCGTCGATGGAATGGACTCATAAGGGTAGGTATCGTCGAGCGTCGAGCAACAGCTTTAGCTATGGTCGCTCCTCAGCGGTGGGTGCTGATAGATATCTCCGGACGTGTCCTAACTGAAGCGCTTCCCTTTCCCCCCGACCTACCGCGCCTAAGCGGAGTTCACGCGGCAGGTACACCCGGTAGCTATATGTCAACTGACAGCACGGCCCTACTTGCCGTGCTTGGAGCCCTGCCAACTGAACTCGGTCAACGCTTCAAGAGCATCCGAAGAGATCCAGCAAACGACGAGATCGTCGGTGATTTGAAAAGCGGTCAAGAAGTCGTATTCGGAGACGACGGCCGACTGCCAGCAAAGGTCATTGCGTTAGCAGCAACGCTCACTCACCTAGAAGACCAGAACCGAAACGACAGATATATTGATGTGTCGACTCCCCGTGATGTCCTGGTTCGAAACGACCCGGAACGACCCAAAACTCCGTAGCTGCGGCAACTCCTACCCGCCCGGACTTGTATCAGATCAAACTTGCGCTACCGTCAAGGATGCCTGGTCTGCACCCAGTGGGCAGATGTTTACGAGATA
>DGLO01000133.1:0-275 GCA_002388005.1 Candidatus Neomicrothrix sp. UBA4542 | reverse complement strand
GGCGGCTGCAACGCGGTGAACAGAATGATCGAATCAGGTCTCACAGGTGTTGAATTCGTTGCAGTGAACACCGATGCGCAGGCACTGTTAATGAGTGACGCTGACATCAAACTCGACATTGGTCGTGACTTAACCCGCGGCCTAGGCGCCGGAAGTGACCCCGATATCGGCCGCCAAGCTGCCGTTGAACACAGAGACGAGATCGAACAAACACTCAATGGTTCAGACATGGTTTTCATTACAGCGGGAGAAGGTGGGGGCACCGGGACTGGTGC
>DGLO01000146.1:3447-32799 GCA_002388005.1 Candidatus Neomicrothrix sp. UBA4542 | reverse complement strand
CCCTGAGTCTGGCTACTTCTGTCGCTATGGCTTTCCCAAGGTCTCCCACAATCACCGCCATGTCGGCGTGGACGCTTCAAAAAGTTTCTCAAGGCCGCTTAATCTTGGGGCTTGGTTCTCAGGTACGCGGACACATCAGACGCCGATACGGCATGGAATGGACTGCTCCCGCGCCTCGGATGCGCGATTACATACTGGCGATGAAGGCCGTCTGGCGGTGTTGGCAAAACAGCGAGCCACTCAGACACGACGGGGATCATTACAAACTTGACTTGATGGTCCCTCTTTTCGATCCGGGTCCTATAGACCACCCCGATATTCCGGTTCATATCTCTGCGATCAATACGAACATGTGCGGGGTCGTTGGTGAGGTCGCAGATGGCATCCGACTCCATCCGGTGTGTTCACCCAAATACATAGAAGAGGTGATGGTTCCTGCCGTAGCGCGAGGTGCCGCCCGGGTTCAACGGAGCCCAGATGTTGTCGACTGGTGTATGAAACCTCTGGTTGCAACAGCGGCAGACCAGTCGACTCTGGAGCGGGTAGCCGAAAGCGTCAGGGCAAGGGTGGGCTTTTACTTAGCGACACCCGCCTATAAGGCTGCTTTCGAAGTGCACGGATGGGGGGACCACGTCGATCAAGCCGCTTCGCTGTCCCGAGAGCAGCGATGGGATGAAATACCGGCCTTGGTCCATGACGAGATGTTTCATACCATCGCCACCGTTGGAACTTACGGCGAAATCGCGTCAATGTTGAACCAGCGATTCGGTCGTCTTATCGATCGAATCGAGTTCAGTATTCCAGTGAATGACCCTGACGATGCGAATTTGTTGAGTTCGATGCTTAACGAACTCGGCGAAAGCGACGAGTTGCGACAGTGATGTTCCCACGTCGGTTCGGGAGCAGTCGATGAGGCGACGTAGCGGCTACCCGGCTTCTGAATGAGTGACGGATTCTTCTCCCATCCATTCGCGTAGCGTGTTTTTTAGTTTGGTTTGTTGGATGAAGATGTCATGTTCGGGACCTGAGGCGTTAGCGGACTGCGGGGCCTTCAGATAGAAGGACAGCCATTCTTGAATCCCGGATTCGCCTGCGCGTTGGGCCAGATCGAGGAACAGTGCTAGGTCGAGAACGATGGGCGCAGCCAGAATTGAGTCGCGACATAGGAAATCAATCTTGATTTGCATCGGATAGCCAAGCCATCCGAAGATGTCGATGTTGTCCCAGCCTTCTTTATTGTCACCTCGCGGCGGGTAGTAGTTAATTCGAACTACATGGTCAATGTTGCCGTAGAGATCGGGGTAGACGCTTGGCTGCAGGATGGTGTCGAGGACGCCGAGTTTCGATACTTCTTTAGTTTTGAAGTTTTCTGGATCATCAAGTACTTCGCCGTCGCGGTTCCCCAGGATGTTGGTGCTGTACCAGCCCCTCAACCCCAACATTCTTGCCTTCAATCCTGGAGCTACGAGAGTTTTCATGAGCGTTTGTCCAGTTTTGAAGTCTTTGCCTGCGATGGGCACACCGCGACGTTCTGCAAGTTCAGTCATACATGGCAGGTCAACGCTGAGGTTGGGAGCCCCGTTAGCGAAAGGCACGTCGCTCATGAGCGCGGCGTAGGCATAAATTTGGCTTGGCGAAATATTGTCGTCATTCTTTCGGAGAGCTTCCTCAAATGCTTCAAGACTTTGATGCGCCGCGCTTGCCTCCTGATATGCCTCGGTGGAGCCACACCAGACCATCACTAGACGGTCGCAATCATTCTCAGCACGGAAGTGTTCGATATCAGCCATCAATGCTTGGGCCTGATCCAGTTTCGATTCCAATTCCTTGACGCGATTCCCTTCTAGCCTCTTGACCCACCGTTGATCAAAAACTGCGTCCATAGCGACAATGCCTTCTAGTTCTCCAGATATAGCTGAGAGATCCCTCTCTTCAAGCACCCCAGCTGCTTGCGCCCCTTCTAAGGCGTTAGGGGTGATGGGATCCCAGCCCCCGAACACGAGGTCATCTAGGTCGGCTAGGGGTACGAAGTCTTTGATGAGAGGATTTCGTGCCTCATCTTTTTTCCCAAGACGAATGTGCGCCATTTGGGAAACAGACCCGATGGGCGCGGCGAGACCCTGGCGGGCGGCGAGGACTCCTGCGATGAAGGTTGTTGCGACCGCTCCCATTCCGGGAGTGAGGACGCCGAGCTTGCCTTTGGCGGGCGCGATGTTGGCTGTTGTCATACGAAAAGCATAAGCCTTTAAAGAGTTTCTCTGCGTTTAGTTCAGATTTACTGATCTTTAGTTTTAGAATGGTGAACCGATGAGTTCTTCACGCCCCAGGCTCCCAGACGTCTCGGTTACTCAATTGGAATATCTCGTCGCAGTGCACCAGTCCAACACCTGGGCTGACGCAGCCAATTTGCTTGGAGTGAGCCAATCGGCACTTTCCCAGGGTTTAGCCGAACTTCAGCGTCGACTCGGTATCGAAATTTTTGGATGGGACGGACGTCGCCGCGTTCCCCTTGAGACCGCACAACATGTCATCGAACATGCTCAACGCATTCTGGCCCAAACCGGTGATCTCGCGGCATGGGCCGAACGAGTCCGCGCTGGGTCAGCCGGCAAGGTACGAGTTGGAATGATTGACGCGGCGGCAGTAGATCACTTCGGCGAAACCTTGAGAGAATTCCGCGAGAACCGTCCGGAGCTTGATCTTCATGTGACCGTCGGTCCTTCCAGCCATCTACTTCAGGGATTGAGCACGGGCGACCTAGATTTAGCCATCTGTGTTCAACCCGACGACCCGGGCGTGGCGAATGTTCCCCTCCTGAAGGAAAAACTGTTCGTTTATGGGCCTCCCGGAGTTCACCGTTCTCAACCAGCGCTTTGGGGACCCTGGGTCACTTTCCCGCAAGGCTCGCTGACACGCAACCTCATAGAAAAAACGCTTCGATCGTTAGGCGCGCCATTTGAGGTCGTTGCTGAGTCAAATCAGCCGGAGGTCCTGAGCGAGATGGTCTTAATCGGTATGGGGTGGACAGTTCTCCCCCGGATCCAGGCCGAGCGTCCCCCAGCTTCACTCACTGCTATCCACACAACACCACTTCTAGAGAGGACCCTTGTGGCGGCGGCGAGACAGACGGGGCCAGCCAATCCCGCGGCAATTGAACTCACCGAAGAATTTCAACGCCACGCAAGGTTGATCTCAAGGAGTCCGCGTAATTGACCAATTGAATCGCGAACTCGTATCTTGCTGGTCCCTAATTCCTGACAAGAGCGCAATTTCGGACGTGGCTATGTATGGAATCAACCACTACTGGCCACAGCGGTTCTGGAAGATCGTGGCCCATGTCACTAAGAAACAAGAAGTTTGATGCCGGGATTACCGCAGCGGTACGCATTCCCAATTCCGGCAGTATGAGCCGGTCGTCTCGCCCGTGAATCACCAAAGTGGGAATGGTCATCTTGGCTAACGAAGATTCGCGGTCTCCACTGGCAAGCATCGCTGCGATCTGGCGACCCGATCCATCTGGGTAATGGCAGCGGTCGTATGCGACCGCTGCGTGCTGTCTAGCGACGTCAGGATCGAAGTATTTCTTGCTGCACCAAGTTGCGTACTTGGCGGAATAGTCAAGGTATTGCTCGCGTTCTGTCGGAGCCGGCGCAAGAAGCAACGCAAGTGAGTCATCCGGAATGCCAATTACCTCGCGGGTGCCTGTAGCAGACATGATGGAGGTGAGAGAGATCAATCGCTCGGGTCGCTCTATGGCCATGGTTTGAGCGATCATGCCTCCGAGCGACGCGCCAACCACGTGTGCCCGTTCAATTTCGAGGGCGTCAAGCAGGCCAAACGCGTCATCGGCCATGTCGGATAAGTCGTACGGAGTATCAAAAACTTCTTGGCCCTCAAGCGCGCCGGCAACAAGGGCGGCAAAGTCGACGTCAACACCGTCAAACTTGGTTGAGAGACCCGCGTCTCGATTATCGAATCGAACTACGTGGAAGCCTCCGTCGGCGAGCATTCCACAGAAGTTCTCGTGCCAGTGAATCAACTGGGCTCCGAGCCCCATCACCAACAAAATCGTTGGGTCGGCTGAGGAACCGACTGTGTCGTACTCCAATTCAATCTGGCCTACCGTTGCGCGAGCCATTAGCGAGTCTTCACCGGCGTAAATTCAGCCCTCATGTGCTTTACACCGTGGATGAAAGAGGATTGCAGCGTGTCTGGTTCCCCCACCGCGTGAATATCCGGCAATTTTTGGAACAGTTCACGAAACATCACCGTAATTTCTCGACGCGCGAGATGAGCTCCTAGGCAGAAGTGTGGACCAGGACCACCGAAGCCGTACTGAGGATTCGGCGTGCGTTGCACATTAAATCGATACGGATCATCGAACACTGAAGGATCGCGATTGGCAGCCAGGTAGAACATCGCCACTTTGTCCCCTTCCAAAATTTCTTGTTCGCCCAAAAGTGTGTCCTCGGTAACCGTGCGCCGCATATAGGTGACCGGGCTAGCGAGTCGAACTATCTCTTCTACCGCCGTAGGAGCTACCCCTTCGAAATCCGCCGCCCACACTGCGCGTTGGTCTGGGCTATCAGTCAAGTACTTCAAACCCCAAGAGATCGCGTTTCTAGTCGTCTCGTTTCCCGCTACCACCAGGAGGACAAAGAAGCTGGCCAGGTCAGCTTGATCTAAATGGTCGTCTTCAAGTTCGGCGTTTACCAAAATGCTCGTCAGGTCGCGTCCGTCTCCGCCTTTCTTCGCCTCTGCGACTTCGCCCATCAGCTGTGCAAGATCAGAACCTGCGTTCAGAAGTGCAGTCACAAAGTCAACGCCTTCAGGAGCAAATTCTGGATCGCCGATACCGAGAATGATGTTGGTGTTGGCAAAAACCATTTCGTACGCCGAGTCAGGTACTCCCATGAGATCGCACACAATCTTGAGAGGGAGAGCCGAGGCGACGTCGGTAACGAAGTCGCATCGTCCTCTCTCTGCGATTTCGTCGACGATCGAGGCAGCGACATTTTGTACCGAATCTTCTAATGCGCTGAGCATCCGAGGAGTAAATCCCTTCGAGACGATTCGTCGAAGACGCGCATGACGCGGATCGTCCATTGAGATCATCGAACTGAAAAACTCAAGAAATTCCGGCGGCGCGTCTGTGATCGTTATGCCTTGAGCAGAGCTGTAGATCTCCGGGTTTCGCGACACGGTCGCTATGTCCTCGTGCCGAGTCACGCACCAGTATCCCGGCCCTGCTTGAAGATATGGATTTTCGGGCAGAGGTTCTTCGAACCAACCCAGTGGAGCCTCATTGTGTAGTTGAGCTATCGCCGAATCGCACTGCGCGGCAGGCTGCAGCCAGAACAACGGATCCATCAGGTTCGGGTGGCTTGTATTCCAGTTCCGCATGCTGCGACGCTAACACCGCGACTTCTGAAAGCATGAAACCATGAACGAACCAACTCCCGCAGAGATCGTCGACCGCTATACCGATGAGCTTTATCACCAACGCAACCTTGACGCTCTTGACGATTTGGTGTCTGACCCAATGGTTCGTCATGAGCCTGACGGAACTCGGGTGACACTCACCCTCGAAGAGGCGAAGTTTCGCGTCGCTTCATTCCACCAACAATTTCGTTCGATGCGCTTTACCAACCGCAAGATCGTTCAGGACCAGGAGTCTGTAGCGGCCGCTTACGAGGCCGATCTAGTCGACCAAGATGGGGGTGTCGTAACCATTTGTGGGGTAGAGATATTCACGGTTCGTTCAGGGCGAATTACCGAAGTTTGGAATCCTCCAGCGGGCAACGGGTCGTGGGGATGAAGTCACTTAATTACGTCGTTCACGGCGCAGGCGGAATTGGTTGTGTGATTGCCAGCCGATTAGCGAACGCTGGCCGCAAAGTTCAACTCGTAGCGAGGGGTGCTCACCTGGAGGCTTTGCGTTCTCACGGATTGAAAGTCACCCAGAACACTGAGGGACGTTGGCGTCTCCCGGCCTCGGCAACCGCTCATGATCTTGACCTAGACGATCGAACCGTCGTTCTTCTAGCCATGAAGACCGACGATACTTTCGCGGCAGTCCGGCACCACTCGCTGCTGTACCAGGAACTACCGATCGTCTGTTTCCAAAATGGGGTTAGCAACGAAGAGTGGTTGAGCAAAGAGGGCTATCGAACGTACGGATGCACGGTGATGGTGGGCGCTGAAATAGTCGAACCCGGAACGGTTCGGCACTCAGGTGGTCGTCTATTAGAGATTGGATGTTGGCCAACCGGAAACGACCCCATCTGCCGAGAATTGGTGTCTGACCTGATTGCGGGAGGTATGAAAGCTGCAGTCGACGATCGGGTCATCGATGGCAAGTGGGGAAAACTTGTCCGGAACTTGGCAAACGCATACTTGGCATTGGTCAATCTGTCAGTCCAGGAGGTTTCGTGTAACCCCGGAGACCGTCAGTTCATCAGCGACGTGAATGAAGAAGCGGCAGATGTTCTCGACGCAGCCAACATTTCGGCTCGCACCATCGGAAAGCGAAATTTGAGACAACAGGTCGCTCGCCTGAGAGAACCAGGCGTGTGGCCACCGAACCCGCCGGTAACGCCTTCGACGCGGTCGTATCCGAGTACATGGCAGGATCTTGCTTTTCAACGGGGGCAGGTGGAAGTCGATCACTTCAACGGCGCGATTGTTCGACTCGGAGAAATGTATGGGATACCTACGCCTCTCAACCGAGTCCTGCGCGACCTATGTGTGGCTGCCGCGCGAAACCGAACCAAGCCAGGATCAGAGACAGTTGAATCGCTTAGGGCGGCCGCTTCTTAGAGTGCCCGGAGTGGGATTCGAACCCACACGCTCCGTTAGGAACCGAGGGGTTTAAGCCCTCTGCGTCTGCCATTCCGCCACCCGGGCTGGTGATCAAGGCGTTGCTAAGCCTAGGCCCCAAGATCGGTCGCGACGTCTTTCTAAGCGGCCGCTGTCGTCTCTCCGAGATCCGAATGATGAATTAAGACGGTCGGTCTACGCGTCGACGTCGAGTCGTCATTCTGACCTACTTGAATTGCCGCATGCCACAAAACATTTCGGACGTCGCCTGCTTCCCTCTGAGTCAACTGATTGCAAACAACAACACCTTCAACTAGATCACCTATAACCGCAGCGAACGGTCGACCCTTCACCCGTACGGCAACAATCGACCCAGATTTGTGGCGACGCACAGTTCGGTCTAGCTGACCACTCTGAGGTGGACTGCGGAACCCAGGAACGTGAAGTCCGATCCGCTTACCGGCTCGGGTAATCGCTCTAGCCACCATCGAAAAGTGCACTGACGGGGCGCTATCAATAGCTGAGACACTCGCCTCGCCCTTTTGTCGTGCCTCGGCACCACAAGCGATACCTCTCCCTTTGTCGGTTGCGTTCTTCATCAGGTCAAGGTTCCACTAGGGGTGGGACAACTACAGGAGCAGAGTCCAAGTGGACTTCTGTTGGAAGGGTCTCGGGTGACGAAAGGTGATTCCCACGGAACTTCGGAGGCGAGCCTGGTCCGTTCTTGAGGGCTACCGTGGCATCTGTGGTCACAAGTAGCGAATTAGGTACTACAGACGGCGGCCCAGGTACGTCACTCACCCCTGCTCAGAAGGCAACTCTTGACTTGATTCGGCTACCGAACGAAGAGCGCATCACCCACGCGTCTAATTTGGCAGCCCAAATTGAACTCGAACTTGAAAGAGAGACCATCGATTTCGTCGACCGACTCGATGAACCGCTTTGGATTTCTAAGCGCCAACTACATGCGGTGAACAGTTGCGAAGCCCTGTACGAAGCGCAGGAAGAACAATCCTTCGAGTGGCGTATTCCTATGACCAGGGGTCAAATTTTTCATAAGTGTGTAGAACTGTCGATACACCTTCCTTTAGGACGCACCGCGTCCGAGCTGGTCGACGAAGCGGTCACAAGTATCATGGGCCGCGGCGATGGCTTAGCGGAATTTCTCCTGAGTCTCGGAGACGTCGAGCGAGCAGAAATACGCAGCGAGGTCGCCGGTCTCCTTCAAACTTTTTTTGACACCTTTCCCCCATTGAGAAGCGCTTGGCACCCCACCACAGAGTTACCCCGAAAGGTATTACTCCACCAGGGAAAGATCGTCCTTCAAGGAAGATTCGACCTAACCCTGGGCAGGCCAGAAGAGTTAACCGCCGGTCGGGTCCTTATTGAACTCAAAACGGGACGTTCTGTACCGCATCACTTAGACGATCTCCGATTTTACGCTCTGTTAGAAACTCTCGTCGTCGGGGTTCCACCTGCGCTGCTCGCAAGTTTTTACGTCGATGCGGGACGCGTTCAGGTCGAACATGTCGACGAGGATCTGTTGCGCTCTGCGATACGTCGGACTGCAGAAAGCATTGAACGACTAGTCGAACTTCGGCTCGGGCAAGCTCAAGCGCACAAGAGGCCGAGTGGCGCTTGTAAATGGTGTCCGGTCGCTGAAAGTTGTGGCCCCGGTCAGGCCTGGCTCGAAGAAACAGGGAACGGCAGAGTCTGGTAACCGCTATCGATTATCGATTTATGCACTCACGGCCATGTTGGACACAAATTGCCAGAGCTCGTCTCGTCGTTCTTCCCACTCCTCAGCAGTGATTCCGAAACGCATGTGGTCTTCCCACACTCCTGCAATCCTCAAATAGCCCTCAGCTAAGCCTTCATGCCGCACGCCCAATTTTTCGACTACACGCCGACTGGCGCTGTTTCGGGGGATGATCGATATTTGAAGACGGTGAAGCCCGGCACGGTCGAACGCGTGTCCGAAAACGGCGACCAGTGCTTCTGGTACAAAGCCATGACCTGCCCAGCGCTCATCTACCCAGTACCCGATGTGTCCACTCTGGAACGCACCTCGGACGACGTTATTTACGTTGATTTCACCCACGAACTGTCCCCGGTGCCACATCGACCACGCGAAGCCAGTGCCCAGTTGCCGTTCGCGTTCCCGCGCGCTGCAGCGAGCCGAGAAAGCGGCCGGGTCCCGAGTTGGGTCTAGAGCTCCGTCAACTGATTCGGGCTCCCATTTTGTTAACCAGGATGCGCAACGGCGGCGGACCTCGCTCCATTGCACAAAATCGTTCGGTCGTAAACCTCGAAGAAGCAGACGCGGGGTGTGTAGGTCGCTCACCGACCGAACACTAGCGTCCGTTGACAGCGCCGATTCAAGCTAGAGAAGTTCAGCAGCAATTCCGTCGAGAAGATCGCGTTCGCGAACCACGCACTTCTCAAAACTCCAATGCCGCATCACGGCTACAAGAATGCAGCAGCCGGCAACGATCACGTCGGCTCGAGCAGCTTCAAGTCCAGGGTTGTGCATCCTGTCTTCGAGACCCTCGGTGGCCAGGGTCCGAAATACGTCTTCTGCTGCTTCTCGTCGAAGTACGAAGCCGTCAATCACTTGAGGGTCGTATGGTTCGAGGCCGATCTCGACTGCGGCAACAGTGGTAATCGTTCCGGCTACACCTATGAGAGCGGCTGCGGTTCCCATTGAGGGTTGCTCTCGATCAACGTCATCTAGGTGTAAGCGCGCAATTTGAATTGCTCCGCTTAACTCCTCAGGTCTGGGTGGGTCACTCAGCAAATACTGCTCTAAATACCGCACGGAGCCCATATTGACTGATCGGTACATCTCCGGAGAGGAACGTCCGAATGAGAGCTCCGTCGAACCGCCACCAATGTCAAGCACCAAATACGGCCCTTCGCGGGGGTCTAGATCCGCGGTAGCTCCCAAGAAGCCGTAACGCGCTTCTTGTTCTCCGGAAAGCAACTCAAGGGGGTGACCGAGGAGTGTGGATGCAGGACCGAGGAATTCGTTTCGATTTTTCGCGTCGCGAGCTGCACTTGTGGCCACGGCTCGAACCTTCTGAACACCGTGAGTTTTGATGACGGCGTTGAACTCACTCAATGCTTTTAGAGTTCTTGTGATGCCTGGTTCGCTGAGTTCGCCTAGTCGCTCTAGACCGCGGCCGAGTCCAGTGACGCGATGCATCCGAAGATTCAGGTTCCCGCCGTTAGTAACCAATAACCGCGTTGTATTCGTACCAAAGTCCAATACCGCTACGGGTTCGCCATCAGGCACCTTGATCCGCCTCAAGCTGGTTGACAACCCATGCGCCGACGGGGTCCTGACCCACAGCCAGATGGTAGGCAAGGTGTGTATGTAAACACTTGACTCCGGTGCGCGTGCCCCCCACTCCCCCCGTGGGTCGTGGTCCGACATGATGTTCAGGTATTTCACCGTCTCGTTCCGCCGCGTACCGGGCGTGGGTCGCGGCAAGTTCACCAGCATCGACAGCCGCCTCGGCGGCTCTCACTCCTCCTCTACCTTCTAAACGAGCTACCCGACGGGATAAATCGCGACCTACGAGCCAGTATCGAGTGGGCATCGGGCGTCCGTCATTCATGATCGGTCCGTTGCGGATTACCACAGGGTCTCCCCCGGTGTCTGTCACCACGATTTCGAACGCGACAGCAGGATCCCTTCCAAGTAACGCTGCGACCCGACCCGTCTCTTCTTCCGATGGGAGTCCTACGGGGGACACTCTCACGGCGTCGAGGTTCACGATCGGTCTCTTGTAGTCGCTACCGCTTACGGCGACGAAGAAGGACGAGTAACAATGCGACGATTGCAAAGGGGCCGAATCGCTTTAGAAGTGGTGCGCCAGCCGTGTCGAGCAAATCCACAGGCTCGGGTTCAGGCATGTCTATTTTTCGTGGCCCCGAGTTGTCTTCCGTTGAAGCTTCATCGTCAGAGTTATCATCGCCGACCGTGTGTTCCTGAGGATCCTGATCGGCGGCGTCATCGGTAGGTGACGCCGAGAGAAGCTTCTGTTCAAGGCTCTCAACGAACTGACCTATCAACTTTTCTGAGACATCAGCCATTATGCCTCGGCCAAACTGAGCGACTTTGCCGGTCACTTTTAGTTCGGTTGTGATGATGATCTCGGTTTCGTCCCCGTCGGCGGTCATTTCGACTGTGACTTCTGCGGCGGCGTTGCCCGCTCCACGCGTATCGCGTCCACTTGCGTCAAGCACCAGTCGGTGCTGACTTTGGTCTTTCTCTATGAACTTGGCCGACCCTTTGTATTGGGCAGTAATCGGCCCAACTTTGACCTTTACCTGGCCCTTGAACTCCTCACCATCAATCTCTGTGAGTTGAGCTCCAGGCATGCACGGCGCGATGTATTCAACATCAGTCAAAGTTGCCCATGCCTGCTCGACTGGAACGCTGACCCGGAATTCGTTTTTCAACTCCATCTTCCGAGATCCTCCACAGTATCTACGTCGTCGGGCGAACCTTCGCAGGCTACCCGTTCTACTAGTTCTGGCCTCGTACGCATAAGGACGCGCGCCCCCTCGTCGCCGGAATCGGGCAACATAGGCCACACTGAGCTGGCCAAGCGAACGGGGTTTCCTGCGCGTCCGCCGTAGGTGGCGACTGCAATCGGTGAACTACTAGCAGCAACCGACCGCCACGCTGTACTCAATACTCCCGGTTGATCTCCCAGGCCGACGACAAGAGCGTCGAAACCACCGCGCTCGGCCCAATTTGTGGCCGTCCTGAGGGAAGTGGAAATTCCTTCTTCGTAATCAGGGTTGTGGAGCATTTCCAACTGAGGCCAGCTCGCCAAAACAGCTTCCACCGGCGCGGATCCGGTAACCACGAGCAAATCCGTGAGACCTGAATTGACCATCGACCGGGCTGCACGTCTCACTATCGCTTCCCCGTCAAGGTTGGCCAGAAGCTTGTGGGTCGGACCGCAATAGCGCGAACCGATTCCAGCTGCGAGGAGTGCACCGGCGACCTTCACAATGTCAGTACGACCTTGGCAGACCGAGGACTTTGTTGGAGACGTAATTCATGACCATCTCTTGGCTGACCGGAGCGATCTTCATCAGCCGACTCTCCCTCCAATAGCGCTCGACGTCGTACTCTTTGGCGTATCCGAAACCGCCATGTGTTTGCATTGCTCGGTCCGCACAGTCGAAAGCTGCTTCAGACGCCAGATATTTCGCCAGGTTTGCTTGTTCCCCGCAGTCAAGTCCGTTGTCGTAACGCCAGGCGGCGTTTCGGACGACTAATTCCGCGGCGTGAAGTCGGGCATGACTATCAGCCAACGGAAACGCCAGGCCCTGATTTTGCCCGATTGGTCGGCCGAAAATGATGCGATTGTTTGCGTAAGTGACGGCCTTGTTGAGAGCGACACGTCCAATTCCGAGCGCCTCCGCCGATATGAGAATGCGCTCGGGGTTCAGTCCGTCCAAGATGTATCGAAAGCCCTCGCCTTCTTCCCCTACTCGACGACTCACCGGAACTCGAAGACCGTCGTAACGAACTTCGCAGGAAACAACCGCATTGCGTCCGACCTTGGGGATCGGAGTGATGTCCACCGCGGGGTCTTGTAGATCAACCAATAACAACGTCATGCCCTGAGTTGGTCCGTCACACAACTCTTTGGGGGTTGTTCTTACGAGCAACAAGCAGACCTCACAGTATGGGGCTTTCGTGGTCCAGACCTTGGCGCCGTTGACCACGTATTCGTCACCGTCGCGTTCGGCTCGAGTGCGAATGGAGGTGGTGTCAGTACCTGCGTCGGGTTCTGTGACTCCAAAGGCGGCGTGAAGCGATCCATTAGCAACCTGAGGCAAGATTTCGTTGGCTAGTTCAGGCGAACCATATTTTCGGACGGGTTCCATGCCAAAGATCGAGAGGTGAATCGCCGAACAACCGTTCATGGCAGCGCCACTTGCTGCCACTTCTTCTAAAACAATTGATGCTTCGGTAATTCCTTGGCCTCCGCCCCCGAATTCCTCAGGGATGGCGATACCCACCCATCCGCCACCGGCCATTGCCTCATAAAAGTCCCAAGGGAATTCGTGTTGCTCGTCCTTTTCTCGCCAATATTCGTCCGGGAATTGGGCGCATACGCGGCGTACGCCGTCGCGGATTGCTTCGTGGTCTTCAGAAAGAGAAAAGTCCATGTAGGGAACGGTAGTGGGCAGTTGACCACTTGGCTTAGTGAATCGAACCTTGGCCTTTGCTGAGACTGGGCGCGTTTCGATCTGTTCGCATTGCAATAATCTCAGCAACGATGGAAACCGCCGTCTCTTCGGGTGTTCGGCCTCCAATGTCAAGACCGATTGGTGATCGCACACGCTCCAGTTCTTCGACGGTTACTCCTTCCTCTGTTAGTCGTGTAATTCGTTTTTCGTGAGTTTGGCGGGAACCCATTGCTCCGAGGTAGCCGACACGGGTCGGCAACGCTCCGACAATCGCTGGCACGTCAAACTTGGCGTCATGGGTGAGGACGCAAACTGCGTCGCGAGGGCCAAGATCACTTCCTATTCGTTCGAGTAAACGATTGGGCCAGTCAACAACGACTTCATCGGCCATCGGGAAGCGCCGCCTTGTAGCGAAGACTTCTCGCGCATCACATACCGTCACTCTGAACCCGAGAAGCTTCGCTTGACTAGCCAGCGCCCGAGTGAAGTCAACGGCTCCAAAAATCACCATGTGGGGGCGTCGTGCGTGGCACTCGATAAAGGCGCTCAGGTCGTGTTGTCGAGCTTCGCCGTTCGGACCGTAGTGACGAACTTCGCTCGTTCCCGCGTCGAGCATCGCTATTGCGTCTCTGCCAACTACTCGATCCAACTGTTCACTGCCCAGACCACCCAAAGTCGCACCAGTTTTCTCGACGAGAAGTTTCGCTCCGATGTTGGGGCCCTCGATGAGGGTCGCAAGGGCTACTGGAACCTCGGAGCGGATCAGGTCTCGAAAGCGTTCGTAGATCGATGTCACCAGTCGAGTTCCTCAATGAACAAGTGGATTGTTCCCCCACAGGTCAACCCAACCGCGAATGCTTCGTCGTCGCTATAGCCAAACGAAGTAATGCCAGCTTTTCTGCGGCCTTCCAATAGCTCGAGGGCTTCACCGACTACTGCTCCCTCCACGCATCCTCCAGAAACGGAACCCGCTACCTCGCCGATGTTGTTGACCGCCATGGCTGCTCCGGGATCACGAGGGCCGCTGCCCTCAATGTCGACAACTCGTGCGATGGCAACTCTTTGGCCTAACGCGCGCCACCTTTCGATGTCATCGAAGATCTCATCCATACTCGAATGTTCCCACGTTTAGGCTGAAACTACAGCAGCTAGTCGTTCGAGCGACTCGAACGAGTGGCCTTCGATGAACTCGTCTGTGTGCGGCAAAGCAGCCGCCATTCCCTGTGCCAACGGCGCGTATCCGGGCGTGTGTTTTAACGGGTTGACCCAGATTTGCCGGTAGCTCACTCGATGTAAGCGCTCCATCTGTTCGGCCAAGACCTCTGGTTCTCCGCGGTCCCAACCGTCAGAGAGAACCACCACTATCGCTCCTCTCGCCATGCCTCTGAGCCCCCAAGAATCATTGAAATCTCTCAAGGTTGCACCTAGGCGAGTGCCTCCTGACCAGTCGGCTACTGCGTCCGAGGCAGCTCTCAGCGCTGCATCTGGGTCTCGCGAAGACAATTCGCGCGTAATTCGCGTTAACCGGGTACCGATTGCGAATGCTTCTACCCGCATTCTTCCAACAACCGTCGCGTGGGCGAAACGTACCAATGCTCTCGCATAGGGCTCCATCGATCCTGAAACATCTAGGAGTAGAACCAGGCGACGAGGTCGCCGGTCCATTTCAAGGAACTCGCGATTGATTGGTTCTCCGCCTGTAGTGAGGGCCCTCCGTACTGTACGACGCAGGTCGGGCGTTCGCGTCTGGCGTTTGGATGTCACCTTTCTTCGCGAAGGTCGAGTCGTTGACTTAAAACGAAGGCCGAGCATTAGCCGTTGGAGTTCGTTCAGTTCCTTGTCGCTGCATTCGGCGAAGTCTTTTTCTCTGAGAGTCTCTAAGGCGCTGTATCTGACTCTTAGAGTTGGGCCTGTCTCGTTTTCATCCGACTCGGGGTGCTCTCCGTCTTCCCCAGCAGTGTCAGTAGCGAGCGTTACTGAGACCGGGGGCACCTCGACCTCGATGCCGGATGCTCTTTTTCTCTCCCAAAACACAGCGAAGGTTCGGTCGAAGAGAGCTACGTCGTGGGGATCAGAGATGAGGGTCGACCTGCCTGCCCAATAGACATCTTCTCGGCGTTGGAGACTCAGGCGGCCAAGAGCTTCGACGAATGACATCACCCTGCTGACGGGAACCCCTATACCGACTCCGCGGAGAAGGTGGCCAAAGGCGGCCGCGATTTGCGCTGGATCGTTGATTCGCTCGGGCACCTGAACTTCAGCCATCGGCGACGGCGGCCATGATCATCTCAATTCCTTGTGCTGCTACGCGCTCCTGGTCTTCTCGGTACTTCAGTACCGCGCCAAGGGTCGCGGCAATTGTCTTCTCGTCGAGACGAGTTTCGCCGAGCTTTCCGAGCGCCGTCGCCCAATCGATGGTTTCGGCGACGCCCGGCGGCTTGTAGAGACCCATACCTCGCATGGCGTTGACAGCCGCTGCTACCTGTTGAGCTAATGCGTGTTTCACATCGGGCGCCTTGAGTCGAATTATCTCCACTTCACGTTCAAGGTTTGGGTGATTCACCCAGTGGTATAAGCATCGTCGTTTCAGAGCATCATGCACATCTCTGGTTCGATTGGACGTGATCACCACTAACGGGGGATTCTTGGAGCCAAAGGTTCCGAGTTCGGGGATCGTCACGGTGTTATCTGACAAAATTTCTAATAAGAACGCTTCGAATTCGTCATCGGCTCGATCTACTTCATCAATCAACAAAACCGGTCGTTCCGCGTCAGCATGGTCGATGGCTCGAAGTAATGGTCGTCGAATCAAAAACCGTTCGGAATACAGTTCGTCTTCGACCGTTTCGGTGTCGCGCCCGGCTCTACCGGCAGCTTCAGCGGTACGAAGATGTAGAAGTTGACGAGTGTAATCCCACTCATACAGGGCCTGGGCAGAATCGATACCCTCGTAGCACTGCAGCCGGATGAGTTCGCCACCGGTCCAAGCGGAGAGCACCTTGGCGAGTTCAGTTTTCCCGACTCCGGCATCCCCTTCTAGAAAAAGAGGTCGCTCCATACTCATTGACAGATAGACAACCGTGGCAAGGCCCTCGTCAGTCAAGTAGTCATGATCGCTCAGAGCAGCACTAACTTCGGCGGGGGAACTCGGGACGTTGAACATGCGTCAAACAGACTACGACCTGTATCCGATTTAGCCTTCACCGGAGGTACATTCTGCACGACGGTCACTGTTCCGGATATCTTGCCGCGGGACCTTCGAAGGGAGTTAGAGATGGATCTGGGTATCAATGGACGAACAGCCGCGATCGCAGCAGGATCTGCGGGATTGGGTCTCGGTGCGGCTAAGGCCCTTGCGGCTGATGGAGTTCGAGTGGCGATCTGTGGACGCGACTCGGCGAAGCTGGCCACGGCTGCAGAAGCTATTGGCGGCGATGTAGTGACCCTGGAATCAGACTTATCGGTGCCTGACTCAGGTCGGAAATTCATTGAAAACGCGACGGCCGCGTTGGGTCATCTAGACATTCTCGTTACCAACGCTGGGGGCCCTCCTCCGGGCACCTTTGAAGATACCGATCTCGATGCTTACCAGGCTGCTTTCGACATGAATTGTCGCGCCATGATTGAGATGTGTCGCACTGCCATACCCGCTATGCGTGAACGTCGGTGGGGCCGTGTCTGTGCCATCACTAGTGTCGGCGTCAAACAACCGATCGGGTATTTGATGGCCAGTTCAGTAGCTCGTGCGGGTCTGACGAGTTTTCTTAAGATCACAGCTCGAGAAGTCGCGGCAGATGGGGTAACCGTTAATTCCGCTCAACCAGGTACCCATTGGACAGACAGGGTCGCGAAGATCGTGCCGGATAAAGAAACTGCTGCCTCTTCCGTACCAGCACGAATTACCGGAGACCCCGACGATTTCGGCGCAGCGGTGGCCTTTCTGTGTTCTGAACAGGCAAAGTTTATTACGGGAACAGGTTTGTTGGTTGATGGAGGCCAAGCTGCGGGCCTCCTGGATTGAGAAGAGCCACATCAAAGAGAAGGCAGCTAGAAGCAACACCTTTTCAATGATGTGAGGGGAGAGTTCCGTCAGGAAATCCCGGCAGCGTCCAGTGCCCTTCGAGTGAGGACTCTGGCGAGATGCGCACGGTATTCAGGTGACGCGTTGAGGTCTGTGGGGGCATCGGTTCCTTCGGCCGCCTGCTCCGCAGCTTCCGCGGATGAAGCTCCTCCAGCTAACGCTGCTTCCACGGCGTCTGCGCGCAAAGGGGTGGAACCCATGTTGACCAAAGAGACCCGGGTTGCACCCTCCACTTGGACGGCCGCAACTCCTACGATCGCCCAATCCTGTGCGCGACGATTGAACTTCTGGTAATTCCAAGAATCTCCGGGGGCCTTCGGCACCCTGATTTCGGTCACCATCTCCTCGTCTGTGAGAGCGGACTCAAAGTAGCCAGTGAAGAACTCCGATCCTTGGATTTCGCGCTCTCCGGCCGGTCCCTGAGCGATCAACGAGCCACCCAAAGCGAGCATGGCGGCGGGAAGGTCTGACGCCGGATCTGCGTGAGCCAATGAACCGCCGATGGTTCCTCTATGCCTTACCTGTGGATCTCCTACCTTGCTCGCTACATGAGCCAGAATCGGACACTGCGACAACAGCAGCTCGCTTGTTTCAAGGCTTCGGTGCGTGGCTAGGGCTCCGATCGCGACGTGGTCGTCGCGATCGTCGATGTAACTGAGGTCTCCGACTTGTCCTATATCTACCAAGACGGTCGGGACAGCGAGTCGGAGCTTCATCATGGGAATTAGGGAGTGGCCTCCTGCGAGGAGTTTCGCTTCATCACCGTATTCGGCGATCAGTGCGACAGCCTCCTCAGATGAGCCGGCTCTCTTGTAGTCAAAGGCTGCTGGAATCATTCATCAAACCTTTCAACTAACGTCCTGGCCGCTACAGGCCAGGACTGCCTTGACAATGTTGTGGTAGCCAGTGCATCGGCATAGGTTGCCTTCGAGGCCCTCACGAACCTCGGCTTCAGTCGGCGCAGAGTTCTCTTCTAGAAGCGAACAAGCTGCCATCACCATGCCCGGGGTGCAGTACCCGCATTGCAAACCGTGGTGGTCACGGAAGCTCTCCTGCATGGGGTGGAGTTGATCGGCAGAGGGAGCAAGCCCTTCGATTGTGGCTACTTCCTGTCCGTCGGCCTGCACCGCAAGCATGGTGCAAGACTTGACTGATTCACCGTTGACGTGAACGGTGCAAGCTCCACAAGATGACGTGTCGCAACCTACATTCGTACCGGTGAGCCCAAGTTCCTCGCGTAGGTAATACACGAGCAACGTGCGCGGCTCCACATCGGTGACGCTGGTCGCGCCGTTGACCGTGACGCTGATCTCCACAATTGTCCCCTTACTTCAACCGTCGGGCAGCCTCTCGGCCGGCCCCAATCATGCCCCATCAGAGGCGCTAGTGCTGCACCGAAGGGGTTTCTAATTTCTTCAACCAAGATTCGGCCGGACATTTGTGTTATTCAAACATCGGGTCTGGGCCATGGACTATCTCCGGCCTCTTCGACCGTGAGACAAACCCGTTGTTGATTTTCAGAGCTATAAGCACCTAATTCAAAAGGAAATTAGATAAGTTTCTGGGGATGGCAGTGGTGGACTCAGACAAACAAAACCTCGCAAAGACGAAGATTCAGATATTAGAAAACGCTCGTCAACTATTCGCTACGCACGGCTACGACGGAACTTCCATACGCCAATTGACCGCCGGTCTGAACATCACGCCCGCTGCTCTCTACTATCACTTTGCCTCCAAGAACGAGGTACTGGAGGGCCTTGCCGAAAAGTTGCATGACGGCAGCGATGCCCTACTTGACCGGATCCGTGATTTCGATCAGACCCCTGAAGCCATGAGCGAGGCGCTGGGTCAGTACTACGATTTGCTCGCCGATGACATCCACGTGTTTCGCTTGGTGTACAACGATGCAGCGATACAACACAGTCCTATTGGGCAAAGATTGCGTGCTCAGGCTCGAGAGTTCTACGCCTATCTGGTTGGGCCCGAGCCGTCGGTGGAGGATCGAATGCGAGCAGCGGGGGCGGTCGGCATTATTCGACTCTCGTTAGAGCAGCGGGGAGTGGAGCCAGCGCAGTACAGAGACGTCATCGTTGACCGGGCTTTTCGCGTGATGACTGACGTCTAGAGGGGCCGCAACCCTCTGGTGGATCATTGCGAAGTACCGGTGATTAGAAAGTCGACTCCCGGTAAATACCATGCACGCGGCAAGTTGATGATGTCCGCGGGGACGACAATTCGAAAGATTTCGTCCCCTTCGTGCACAAGCGACATTTGCTCGCGGGCATAACGTTCCACCACTTTGGGATCCCGCGCGCGTGCTAGTTGCAATTTGAGTTCTTCGCGTCGCTCTTGAAGTTCGATTACCTCCCGCTTCGCGCGTTCGATGCTTTTCCCCTGGTCGCGATATTGGCGGATCGGGAGCAGCGATGCTGCGGCCACGACCACCGCGGCTACTAACACCAAGGAGATGGCTGTTCTTCGTCCCAGTCGACCAAACCGAAATCTCGCACTGGTGGATCGGAGGAAGCGGCTCAACTCAGAGGTCAAAGCCCCGAGCCAGGAGTCACTAGCCGCGCGGTCTGGACCTCTAGTCCAGCGCCAACGCGGCACGGCCCCTGTAGGCCGCAGCTTCACCTAAGTCTTCTTCGATGCGCAGCAGCTGGTTGTACTTGGAAACCCGATCAGATCGAGCGGGGGCTCCGGTCTTGATCTGGCCGCAGTTGGTGGCGACGGCCAGATCCGCGATCGTCGTGTCTTCAGTCTCGCCTGATCGGTGAGACATGACGCTGGTGTAGCCGCTGGTTGCCGCTAATTCCACAGTTTCTAGGGTTTCGGTCAGCGTCCCTATTTGGTTGACCTTTATGAGAATCGAGTTTGCAATTCCGCGGGACACGCCGTGTTCCAGCCGCGCGCTGTTAGTTACGAATAGGTCATCTCCAACCAGTTGAACTTGTTGACCAAGTGCGGAAGTGAGCGCTGTCCAGCCATCCCAATCTTCTTCATCCATTCCGTCTTCAATAGAGACGATCGGGTATCGATCGCACAGCTCGGTGAGGTAGTCAGCGAAGTCATTCGAGTCAAGAGTTCTCCCTTCGCCACTGAGTTCGTATCGGCCTTCGTGACAAAATTCTGATGCGGCTGCGTCGATCGTCAATACAACATCTTCTCCAGGTCTGAAGCCAGCACGTTCTATAGCTTCGACTAATAGGGCCAAAGCTTCCTCGTTGCTTGCTAGATCTGGGGCAAATCCGCCTTCGTCACCGATCGCCGTGGACAAACCGCGATCTGTTAATACCGATTTCAGGGAGTGATAGGTCTCTACTCCCCATCGGAGAGCCTCCGAAAACGACGCCGCTCCTACGGGCATAATCATGAACTCTTGAAGGTCGACGTTATTGTCGGCGTGTTCGCCGCCATTGATGACGTTCATCATTGGCACAGGGAGTACATGGGCGTTTGCGCCGCCGATGTAACGGTAGAGAGGTGCTCCGGTTTCAGCTGCGGCGGCGTGTGCTGCGGCCAATGAAACTCCTAGAAGAGCGTTTGCTCCAAGTCGCTTCTTATTCTCGGTGCCGTCAAGGTCGATCATGGTCCAATCGAGAGCACGTTGGTCGTGGGCGTCGAGCCCAAGCAATGCGTGAGCGATTTCTGTGTTGATGTTGTGGACCGCTGTCAACACCCCTCTGCCTTGAAATCGTTTATCTCCGTCTCGCAGCTCAACCGCTTCGAATTGTCCGGTCGAGGCGCCTGAGGGGACTTGGGCACGTCCTCTGAAACCGCTTTCCAATTCAACTTCAGCCTCAACCGTCGGATTTCCTCGGGAGTCGATGACCTCTCGACCCAGCACCTTCACGATGCTGCTCATCAGAATGCTCCGGAAACGGTTGAGGGACGGAAAGGATTCATAAGGTCAGAACCGATGGTAGCTCTGGCTAGAAGCAATATCGCAGGCTGAACTTAACCTTTGTTTTGTTCCGCGGCTTTGATTTTCGCCCATTGGGTCACTAACTGTTCTTTGTCGGGCATCGGAGTGTCGGGATCTCGAGCGAAGATGTGAGGGTGCCGGCGGATCATTTTGTCTCGGATGCCGTAGGCCACGTCAGCAATGTCAAATAGGCCTTCTTCTTCTCCAATAGCGCTATGCAGCATTACGTGAAAAAGTAAGTCCCCAAGCTCTTCGATAAGTCCCTCCATTGAACCGTCGCCGCGCTCCATCAGTTCGATGGCCTCGACTACTTCTTCGGCTTCCTCAATTAGGCCGGCAATCAAACTTGAGTGGGTTTGATCTTGGTCCCACGGGCATTCCGCTCTTAATTGGCCAACCAAATCATGCAGTTTGGCCATTGCTTGGCCAGAGCGTGGTCTGG
The DNA here is from genome assembly GCA_002388005.1 of Candidatus Neomicrothrix sp. UBA4542. Taxonomy (GTDB): domain Bacteria; phylum Actinomycetota; class Acidimicrobiia; order Acidimicrobiales; family Poriferisodalaceae; genus UBA2110. The sequence goes on along the minus strand of DGLO01000146.1, from coordinate 11,313 downwards.
GTATTTCTGGGATCCACAGGGATGTCAGGTGATCCGGGTCGAATCCTCGGTCCAGTTCAGTCCATTCGATATCAAAGATGGCTTCGTCGGTGGATCCAAGTCGCTGCAGGACGGTCACTACAGGGGGTTCGGCGACATCTAGAGAAAGCTTGATATCTGATAGTACGAACCTATCGTCGCATTGAGCGACCAAAATTGGGCCCGTCAAGTCAACAATTCTTGACTCGAATTGTTGGCCATCGACAATGGTGACGGTGCTTTCGACGGGGTCTACCTTCAATCTCTCCCACGCTAAATCAAGGAAGGACACACCTGGCAGAATTTCGAGTTTGATCTCGTTTCTAAGCCGAAGTAGCTCAACGGTGCGTTCTGCCACCAAGGGCGACCCGGGTACTAGGTATGCGATCTCGCTGTGTTGTTCTGCCTCGGACACCAGTTGGTCGACGATTGCGTCGTAAACCTCAGCTATCGAGTCAGACGAGTTGTAGAGGTGATCAAACGATTTCAGATCAGCGAACGCGCCGGCAGATGGGTGGTTTCGGGTGCGAAGGTACGTCGGGCGGGTTGCTACCAACTTGTGTACCGCTGGCGACAAGAAGTCGATGTCCCCGGGCCCAAGTCCTGCGACGATTATTTCCGACAAATTCCCATTACCGAACAGGCGCTACTGATAAAGCAGTTGAGTCCCAGGTTCCTATGCTCGGGTCAACGGTGACTTGGTATTCGGTGACGAGGTCACCCAGTACCTGCTGTGCGAACGGACCCAGCGCTGCTGGGTCTTTCTCGTCGTCGAGCAACTCTCGGACGACAAAGATCAGCCAAAGGCGGCCAGTCGGGCTGTACTCCGACGGCATGGTAACTATTTCTGAAATATCCCCAGAGGACATTTCGCCGAGCGGAGCCGCTGTTTCCCCGAATGTGCTGGCCCAAGTAAGCAAGTTCGCGCAGCCGACGTCCCCGTCGGGCGAGTTAGTGGTGCCTGGGGCGTTCATCTCTCCAGCAACTATTGGGGGCGGCTCTTCGGCGGTCAACCTTTCTTGCGCGACTTTCGCTTCCGCTTCGGTTGCGACTGCGATGAGGGTGATGCAGTGGGGTGTCGAGAATTTTTCGAGCCGGGGATCTGCTTGAAATGCCTTTTCTCTGGCCCAATCTTCGAAGCCGCCGGCAAGATGCGCCTGGACTTGTGAGTTCAGTCGCTCGTCGTCAACTTCAAATTCGACGGCGAATCCAGCGTCGTGAATTGCTACGGCGGCCAAACGGAGTCTCAACATGGATGTAAGTCGGGCCGTAAATAACTCGTTCCTTGGGTTCGCGGGGTCGATGAGGCCGCTAGGGGGAGAATCCGCCAAGCTGGCAAGAACCTCCTCGACGGTGATGTCACCTTGTGGATGAGACGCTACGACCTTGGCGGGGTCCGTTAACGCTATTGCCGTCTGGTAGTCGCTGCGTAGCGCTACCCCATCATCGTCTTGGTCGATGCGGTCGAAGATTTCATCACGCGACAGTTCATCTTCAGAGTTGGAAGGGCTACCGCACGCTGCAACGGTCATTGCTAATAGGCAAAGGGAAGCTATCGCCAGAGGGCGGTGGGGCTTGGAGAAGAAGTGAACCACGGCCGAAAGGCTAGGCGTTGAACGTGTTAATCGGCGGGCCGGAGTTCGCGAAGAAAGGCAAAGACCTCACCGGGTAACTGTTGACCGGCCTTGTTCGCATGTAGCGTCAACTCCTTGAGGTCTTCCTTGTAAGTGCCTCCTTTGTACGGCCCGTCCTTTAATAAGCGCTTGAATCGGACCTGTTCGCTGTGTCTCAGTTCAATGGGCGACAGTCGTACTCGATCGCGGTTCGCGACGCTGATGTCTCTCACTCCCAGACGAGCGCATTCAGCTCTGAGTAACCCGATGTGGAGCAGGGTCTGTGCCGGTTCTGGAACGCGCCCATATCTGTCAACCCATTCAGCTTCTATGTCGGCGACTTCGACCAGTTCAGTCACTCCGGCGAGCCGTCGATATGCCTCGAGGCGTTGCTCTTCGAGATACACATAGTCCTCTGGAAGGTAAGCCTGGATGGGCAGGTCGATATTAATTTCCCGTGATTGTCCGAGAGGCTCACCCTTCAGTTCTGCGACTGCCTCAGTAACCATCTCGCAGTAAAGGTCATATCCCACGGCAGCGATGTGGCCCGATTGAGCACCTCCGAGAAGATTGCCTGCACCGCGAATTTCGAGGTCTCGCATCGCAATTCGAAAGCCTGAGCCCAACTGTGTTGCTTCTCCAATGGTCCTTAGGCGCTCGAAAGCTTTCTCTGTCAGAGTTCGGTTGGGTGGATAGAAAAGGTACGCGTACGCTCGTTGCCCGGATCTTCCTACCCGGCCACGAATCTGGTGTAGTTGACCGAGACCCATCATGTCGGCTCGGTCGACGACGAGCGTATTGACGCTTGGCATATCGATGCCTGATTCGATGATGGTGGTGCAGACAAGGACGTCGTAGTGTCGCTCCCAGAAATCAATAACTATCTGCTCCAATGATCCTTCGTCCATCTGTCCATGGGCGACGCCGATACGCGCCTCAGGAACCATTTGCCGCAGTTCGTCTGCAACTTCGGCAATGTCTTCCACTCGGTTGTGAACAAAAAAAACTTGGCCTTCACGGAGGAGTTCTCGTCTGATCGCCTCAGCTACTGCTCTGTCGTCGTATTCGCCGACATGGGTGAGTATTGGTAGTCGTTCGGCTGGGGCGGTGTGCAAGAGAGAGAGATCTCGAATCCCTGTGAGGCTCATTTCCAGTGTTCTGGGTATTGGAGTGGCGGTTAGCGTTAATACGTCGACGTCGGTTTTGAATTTCTTGATGGCTTCCTTATGTGAGACCCCAAATCTCTGCTCCTCGTCCACAACTAATAGACCCAGATCCTTAAATTGGACGTCTTGCGATAACAGCCGGTGAGTACCAATCAACACATCGACGTCGCCTTCGGCTGTTTCAGCGATCACGCGTCGTTGTTGGGCGGGTGTTAGGAATCGACTTAATGCTTCGACTCTTACTGGATGGTTAGCGAACCTTTCGGTGAACGTCTGATGGTGCTGTTGAGCCAGAAGAGTGGTCGGTACTAGGACCGCTGCCTGTTTTCCGTTAGCCGCGGCACTAAAAGCTGCTCGCATTGCAACTTCTGTTTTGCCGAAACCGACGTCGCCGCATATGAGCCTGTCCATGGGGTGAGGCGATTCCATGTCGGTAAGCACATCTTGAATGGCGGTTAACTGGTCAGGCGTTTCCTGAAAAGGAAAAGATTCTGAGAGCTCGTTCACCCATGGTGTATCCGAGGGAAACGAATACCCGGGAGTATTTAGCCGAGATTGATAGAGCACCACCAGCTCTTGGGCAATTTCAGAAACGGCGTTGCGAACGCGGGCTTTTTGTTTCGCGAAGTCGGTGCCGCCCATTCGGCTCAGGGTTGGTGTTTCCCCTCCCGTGTATGGTCGGATCAGTTCGATCTGGTCGCTGGGCAGGTAAAGCTTGTCGGTTCCTCTGAAGTCAAGCACGAGATAATCGCGTTCGGAACCCATGAGAATCCGGTGCTCCATGCCCCGGTAACGAGCGACACCATGGTGGTGATGTACAACGTGATCATCGGGTTGCAAATCTTCGAAGGTTCGTTGTGACCCTGATCGCGGACGCGGGGTCCGGTGAGTTCTGCGGCGACCCGTGATGTCGCGTTCTGTGAGGACGGCCAATGCGAGGGTGGGAGCGATGAAGCCGCTTTCGAGCGGCGAGGCGATCACGTGTCCACCAGCTTCGCCATCGTAGGAGGTTGTTGTGTGTACCCGAAGGTCGATACCTTCGGAGCGCAAAGTTTTTGCCATGCGTTGAGCTGACCCTGCACCGTCTGCTGCAACAATTAGACGTTGGCCCGTCGTGGTCGAGAGTTCTCGTAATTGATCAAGGAGGCGCTGCGGGTTGCCGGAGGCGGTCTCCCAAGGCGACGTTTCAAATCTAGGTTGAGTGGGTCCTGTCGGGGTGCTGTCAATCGTCCATACACCAGCGACACAGTTCTTCAGCATTCGTTCGAACGAGACATGAAGGGCGGGAAAACTCCGTGGGTTCCCGTCGTAGTCAGCCGCTTGCCAGGTTTCGGCAAGCGTTCGTGCCAGGTCCGTTTCCTCAGCTATCAAATCTGAAGATCGATCCTTGAGACGCTTGGGTTCGATGAGCAAAACCAACGCCTCGGGGTTCAGTAGGTCAGCAAGAACTAGTTCCTCGCGAGCGAGCCAAGGCAGCCATGACTCCATCCCGTCGAATAGCTCGCCGTTTGCGATGCGTTCCCAATGATCTCTTCCCCAGGGTTCACTTGCGATCAGTTCCTTCGCGCGCGAGCGAAGGGTGGGAGTTGGTCGCATTTCTCGAGCGGGAAAGATAGTGACTGAATTTATTTCTGCCGTAGATCTTTGATCTGCGACCGAAAACTCGGTCAAGCGTTCGACTTCGTCCCCCCACAAGTCAACTCTGACGGGAGCATCGCTCGTCGATGGAAAGATATCCATGATGCCGCCTCTAACAGCGAACTCGCCTCTGTGTTCAACTTGAAATTCGCGGCGGTAACCGAGAGCAACCAGTGATCCGGAAAGCGTGGAAAGGTCAGCGGTTCCTCCGCGATGCACTTCGAGGAATGCAATGTCTGGCGCATCTGGAGTTAAGCGCTGGAGTAGGGCTCTGATTGGCGCTACAACGACTTCTGGAGAATGGCCCTCCTTCAAGCGGTGTAATAAATCAAGTCGGTGTCCCATGGTTTCTATACCAGGACTGACTCTTTCGAACGGAAGTGTTTCCCATGCGGGGAAGACTCCAACCCGGTCTGCTCCCAACCAGACCTTCAGATCGTTGCTTAGCATCTCGGCATCGTTGGCGGTCGGAGTTACCACCAGGACTGGGGCCTGATCAGATGTTTCGGCAATGCCTGCGACGAAGAATGCCCGCGCTGCCTCGGCTACCGCTACTTCCGCGGTCTTTCTGCCGACTAACTGGTCAAGAACACTGTTGTCAGAAATTTGACCTGGTAACGATGAAAGAAGCCCATCAGGGTTCACGGTGACAAACCGTTGATGTCGTTCATTGCCTGATCTACACCGTCTTTGGTGATTTTTTCGACGGCGTCCGCTCCCATCTGAACGGCTGCATCCAGTAGTAAGCGATCTGCTTTGGATGGTTTCTTAAGCACCCAGTCTTTGCCTGCCTGTGGATTCGGTGGTTTACCGATCCCAATCCTCACCCGAACGAAATCGTCTGTTCCGAGATGCTGACGGATCGACTTGAGTCCGTTGTGACCCGCTGCCGAACCACCAAGTTTCACTTTGACACGTCCGGGCTCTATGTCTAGTTCGTCATGAACGACGATCAGGCGACTCACTTGAGCAACACCGTTTCGGCGGATCAGCGGAGCCACTGACTCCCCGCTCAAGTTCATGAACGTGGTTGGGCATGCCAAGACAACACGAAGGCCTGAAGGGTTAGTCGTGGCTACCCGAGATCGATCGGATCGCGAAAAACGAAGAGAAACTCCCGCGATCTCGGATAGTCGTTCAATGACCTCATATCCCAGATTGTGTCGCGTACCTAGGAACTGATCACCGGGATTACCGAGCCCCAATACGAGGTAGTCCGCCGGCGTGCCGCGCCGCTCTGCGGCACGACGAAAGACCGACATTACCGGCCAACTTAACGATCGTCGCCAGCGTCGTCGCCAGCTTCTTCGGCGCTATCTGAGGCTTCGCCGTCGAGTTCTTCGCCCTCTTCAAGCTCATCGGACTCTTCGTCTTCCACTTCTTCAGCTGCAACGGCTGCCCTACTGCGTTGACCGATAGCGATAAGCGCGTCGTCTTCGACCTGAGCGATGACACCACTTCCCATTTCTATGACCGACACACGGACTGGGTTGTCGATGGACATTTCTGAGATATCAACTTCAAAAAGTTGGGGAATGTTGCCGGCGGGGGCTTCAACGGTAAGTGTCATCATTTGTTGCTGAACGACGGCGCCTTCTTGAACTACGAGCGCGGCCTCCCCCACCAGGCTGATCGGGACGTCGACCACCAGGCGCTGGTCTAGGTCGATGAGCATGAAGTCGACGTGGGTAACCCGATTAGCGATGGGGTCACGCTGCATATTTTTGACGATAGTCAGATAATCGCTGCCATCGACATCAAGTGTGATCACTGCGTTGGGGCCTGCGGCGTTTAGCGCGGCACGAAACTTCGGTCTATCGAGCGTCACCGGAAGTGGGTCAGAGCCCTGACCGTAAACAATCGCTGGAATCTTGTCGCTGCGGCGAAGACTTCGCGATGAACGACTACCGAGTGTTCGGCCGGTCTCAGCCTCAAGCTTCAGATCTGATGACATCGCTAACCGCTCCTGCGAATAAGAACAACGGGTCTTCTTCTTCCGAAGCCGTCCCGTGGCGGCTGACCATTGTATTGCCAGCGGCTACGCATCACTCACTCCTCAACAAGCAAGTGTCTTATGAGAGATTTTCGCCGTCGAAGATTTCAGATACAGAAGTGTCCTCAAACACCGATTCAAGAGTGTCGGCGAGAATACCAGCGGCACTCAGTATCTCTAGTTTGTCGAAACGTTTCGCTTCGGGAACAGGCACCGTATCGGTCACGATGACCTTGCTCAATGATGAAGATTTGAGTCGATCCACAGCTGGGCCAGAGAAAACAGCGTGTGTTGTGGCGCACAACACCTCCGAAGCTCCATGTTCAATGAGGGTGTCGACGGCGGCGCAAATCGTTCCCGCGGTGTCAACCATGTCATCGACAATGACGCAAGTCCGATCGCTGACATCGCCCATCACCCCTAACGCTTCTACCTCGTTTTCTGCGTGTAGAGAGCGACGCTTGTAAATCGTGGCGACTTCGCAGTCCAGTCGCTTCGCGTACCGTTCGGCGACCTTAACCCGACCTGTATCGGGCGAAACAACAACCGATCCCGGAGGAATCATGGACCGCAAATGGTCGATGAGTACAGGCGCCGCGGTGAGATGGTCGACCGGACCTTCGAAGAATCCTTGAATTTGTCCGCTGTGTAGGTCGATGCTTACGAGACGGTCCGCGCCTGCTCGCCGCAGGAGGTCTGACACTAGTCGCGCTGTTATGGGCTCTCGGCCCTGTGCTTTGCGGTCTTGTCGGGCGTAACCGTAGAAGGGCGCCACGGCCGTAATGCGCTTTGCCGAAGCCCGCCGAGCCGCGTCCACCATGATCAGATGTTCCATGATTGCATCGTTGACGCTCATGCCTTCAGTTGCGGCGTGAGATTGAATGATGAACACGTCACCACCGCGCACTGATTCTTGGAAGCGGCACTTGATTTCGCCGTTGGCGAAGTCAACGAGTCCAGGATCGCCAAGCTCAATACCTAGGTGTCCAGCGATTTCGTTCGCGAGAGCAGGGTTAGCTCGACCTGTGAATAGGTGTAGGCGCTTCTTGGTGACGAGTTCCATCGCAACTCCAAATTCAGGATGAGTTATAGAACGGTCCCGCGACAGTACCCGACGCGGCCTCGACTCCCGAGTCCAATACAGCGTATGGGCCGATTCGACGAGTATCACCGATCTGTGCTTCGCCAGTCGAGGTCGATCGAATTTCGGACTTGGCGCTTACGTGGGTGTCGGTCAGACGCACTTCCAGAGCCCCTGGCTAGCTTCCCCGGTCACGCGATCAACTTGGAGGAGGGTGTTGGAAGCAGCGTCATGTGCGATGCGAGCTGAACCGTCGCGTCGATGTAAGTCGCTTCTGCCTCCGACATCGTGACATCGGCAGCCATTCATTTGTTATTGGTTCGCTGCCGCATTACGGCCTCGCATTCCGCCAGTTGC
>DGLO01000146.1:0-3055 GCA_002388005.1 Candidatus Neomicrothrix sp. UBA4542 | reverse complement strand
GTGTCCCGCAGGACCTTGATGACGTCGGTCAAGTAGTACTCGCCCTGAGCGTTTTGGCTATCGACCTTTTCGAGGGCGCCTACGAGCGCGCTGCGATCGAAGCAATAAATCGAGGCGTTGACTTCGAGGATCTCGAGTTCGGCTGTTGTCGCATCGGCGTGTTCGATGATCCGGTCTATTTGACCCTGTTCGTCACGCACTACTCGCCCATATCCGGAAGGATTTTCAAGCTTTGCGGTCAATAGCGTCGCTGCCGCCCGTGAATCGACATGCTCGCGGTGCAGCGCTATTAGCGTTGAAGATGTGAGAAGTGGCGCGTCACCCGGGAGAACAATCAGGTCAAAGTTTTCGTCGTCGAGTTCACGAGGCTCATAGGCCCCCAGACCTACATAGACAGCATCTCCCGTGCCGCGTTGAATAATTTGCTCTGCGAAGTTGACTCGCGTGGGATCGGCGGCGTGTTCATGCAACGCCTTCGCAACTGCCTCGGCCTCGTACCCGACGACTACTACTGTGCTTTCTATATCGAGTGCCTCGAGCGTTTCCATGACGTAGCGGATCATGGGCCGACCGCAGAGAAGGTGAAGTGGCTTGGGCCGTGCCGATTGCATGCGCGATCCTCTGCCTGCAGCAAGCACCATCGCCCCTATGCGACGTTCGGATGAAAGTCGGTTCACGTCGAACGGTTCCATTCCTTGGAGCGGGTGATAGCAACAAGAATTTAGTCGCGGCACGCCAGCTCGGGGAGGAGGGCTCGAACCTCCATTGTCGGGACCAAAACCCGATGTCCTACCTGTTGAACGATCCCCGACCATCGATGCGCGGATCGCGCACGGTCGACGGGTCTAGCCTAACGATGGCAGACGTCCTATTTGGGTCGTGCGAGGGAACAAACCCTCCGAATGTCACGTTGGGTCTTGCTGGCGCTCCAGCTACCATGCACATCCACATGGGATCCCTTGTCAAAAAGCGTCGTAAGCGCATGCGAAAGAAAAAGCACAAGAAGATGCTTCGACGCACGCGTTATCAACGCCGTAACAAATAACAATCTCAGGGTTTATCAGTTCAGCCTTTAGACGCTTCAGTTCGTTACGCGATGGATGGCATAGTGCGCACAGTTTGTGAGGCAACGCCTCGATGCACGATGGTCTCGTGGCGGCCTTCAACAAACCAGGCGCCGCCGCTTCCGGCCAAGCGGGCTCTCATCCCCGTCGCTTCGCTCAAAATGTCTCTCCACTCTGCCAACTGGGGCTCTACTTCGACTGCAGCATCTTCGAGGTCGTTGCCGTGTGGTCCTGTCGGTCCGTTGAGCTCGTCCCAAGTTCGATATACCTCTGGAGTGGATATACCTATCGGTGGAATCAGAATGGTGATCTCTTGATCCAAGTGGGGTAGGGGATCAATTAGCTCTCCGATTCCTTGAACGCGGGCTCTACCCCCTTGGAGGCAGAAAGCTACATCGGCTCCGAGAGCTGAAGCCGCGATCGGGTCGTCAAAACCAGCCCATCGTAGGATCGCGGCGGCGTCTGCTGAACCTCCTCCCAGACCAGCTCCGGCGGGGATCTTTTTTTCGATAGTTACGCCAGCTTTACGATCTACTAGGTCTAGTGCGCGTGTAACCAGATTGTTTTCGGTGACGGGTATCTCTAAACCAGATCCAGCTGAGCGGACTACCAAGTCCGAACCCTTCGACAGAAGAAGTTCGTCGCACAGATTGATCGAGACCATCTCTGCATCAATCAGGTGGTAACCGTCGCTGCGAACTCCCGTTACACGTAACGAAAGGGTGAGCTTGGCGGGCGCGATCAGACGGGTCACGGTCATGGTTGTGTGCTTATGGAGATGCGAGCGAGTGCGAGCCAGTCGAGTAGGTCCAACTCTTCCGGTCTGGAGGTAGGCGCTATGTTCGCTCTTTCCATAGCTTCTTTATCAACGTGTCCTTTCAAACTTTTGCGAAGCATCTTGCGACGTTGGTTAAAGGCAACTCGAAGAAGTTTTATCAGTTGGTCTTCGACTTCCATTTCGATGCTGCGATCAATTCTTTCGATTGCTACCAGCGCGGAACTAACGCGCGGCCGCGGGTAGAAGACGGAAGGCCCGACAATGCCGACGATCGAAGCATTCGCCCTGAGAGCAACGCGAACCGACACTGCTCCATACGCTGAGTCTCCGGCAGCTGCGGCCAATCGTTCACCGGCCTCTTGTTGGACCATGACAAGCATGCGACTAACCGATGGAACTTCATCGAGCACTGTGAGCACGACCGAGGTTGCGATGTTGTACGGGAGGTTTGCTACCAGATCCCATCCGTGGCCAGGGACGGCTTCGTCCCACCTTAGGTCGCGCACGTCGGCGTGAATAACGCGAGCATCGTCGCCGACGAGAGTGGTCAGAATTGGAATCAAGGCCTTATCGGTCTCGATAGCGGTTACCTGGGCTCCAGTTTCGATCAAGGCGAGGGTCAGGGATCCGAGGCCTGCACCAATTTCGACGACCCGACTCTCGGATCCGACGCGAGATAGGCGTGCTATACGGCGCACCGTGTTGGGGTCGACTACAAAGTTTTGGCCGAGGCTTTTCTTCGGGCCAACTTCTGCTTCATCAAGTAGACGGCGAACGTCAGCGAGAGACAAGGTCATTGCCTAATTTGCCACCTCATCCAACCAAAATATTTCTTGCACCCGGGCCAACCGTTCCAGCCTTGAGCTTGCCACAGCAGATTCGCCCTATAGATCTGTTCTTCCTTAGTGGCATGGGCTGGGTTTCCAGTCCCTCCAACCCACTGCCACGAGCCCAAGGCGAACTGTAGGCCCCCGAAATACCCGTTTCCGGTGTCCACATCCCAGGTGCGACGCGATTCGCACCATGCGATGCGGTCCCACATGTCCAAGGTTGGCCAACTATTCAGGTAGGGCTGCCCGAATATCATTGGATCAACGTTCGGTTCTGTGGATTCGAGTTCAGGTTCTTCGGTATTAGGAACCGTGGTTGGGGCGTTCGTGGTCGGCGCGAGGCTTGTTGCAACTGTGCTCGCCACGACTATCGAGGTTGATGT
>DGLO01000117.1:11642-11827 GCA_002388005.1 Candidatus Neomicrothrix sp. UBA4542 | reverse complement strand
GCTGCTTGCGCATTCCCTGATTTTCCTTCTCGGACTCGCGCTAGGCGTTCATCAAGCTTGTCTTTTCCGCCGAGTAAACAGCTGCCAGGTACCCGGCAGTCAGTCAGAACGACTTCCGCTGTGTGGCTCGCCCGAATGCCGTGCTTTTGGAACTTTTGGCCCTGAGCAAGTCCTGGGTTACTCGG
>DGLO01000117.1:5153-11225 GCA_002388005.1 Candidatus Neomicrothrix sp. UBA4542 | reverse complement strand
ATCCATGTTTTTGTTCCGTTGATCACCCACTCGTCGGTGGATTCGTCATATACCGCACGGGTTCGGATTGCCGCGACATCGGAACCGGCGTCGGGTTCTGAAGATGCGAAGGCTCCGAGCATGAGGTTTTCGGGGGTTCCGTAACACTGAGGAACCCACTCCATGACCTGTTCTGGAGTACCGGAAGCAGCTATTCCCGCTGCTGCAAGGCCACTGCCCATTATTGATAAACCGATCCCGGCGTCACCCCAAAAGAGCTCCTCGAGCGCGACAGGCATGGTAAGGCCCGTCGGGTCGTTCATCATGGCCTCGGCCATGAACTCCCAGCTGTACAAACCAATTTTCGCGGCTTCTTCGATGATCGGCCATGGCGTCTCTTCGCGCTCATCCCAATCCGCGGCGACGGGTCGTACTACCTCGGCAGCGAAATCGTGGACCCACTGCTGGATTTGCAGTTGGTCGTCGTTCAATTCTGGGTTGAAGTCCATGCAAGCAAGTTACTAACCGGTAACTGTCACGGGCAATTACTGCGGTACTTAGCCTGAAGACAAGGCCGCAGCCGGCTACCCAACTGCGGTCTGCAGGGGGTCAACGGGTTCATGTATAACGAGCCGATCATCTCCGTTACGCCTCGCTACATGAACTTCCCTACCAGCGGCTTCTATGAGGCCATCGGGATTGCCAACACTATTCGGGCTGTAGGCAACGCCTACCCGAGTGTCAATCTCGATCGAAACTCCGGAAACAGCCACTGGTCCTTCTAACCGGTTCAGAATCCTTTCAGCGACCACAGTCGCGTCCATCAATTCGTGCAGTCCTTCCAACAAAACTGCGAATGCGTCGGCATCGCTGGTCAAGACCTGATCTTCATCTCGTACGCAAGCGCTGATTCGTCTACCGATTACTTCTCGAAGGATTTCGGGTACAACGTCGGCTGGCGGTTTGTCCTCCACGACCACGTCAACATAGACGACACCGAAACCATCTCCTGGGGATCGTCGTCGTTCTCGCTGACGTTCATTTACCGAGTTGGTGTTGAAGATGGTCGACGCGATGGTGGAAAGGGGTCGGTGATTCGCTGCAATGAGACTGACGGCTAGGAGGACTCCGATCTGCTGGACGAGGGCGCCGACCTCAAAGCTCAAGTCTTGGTACCGACTCGCCGCCCACAATTCGCCCGTGGTGTAAATGACCGCGATGCCACCGAGGGACATCGCCATTCGTTTGACATTGAGTCGTACGACAACCTGAATCATCGGAAACGCCAACATCACCCAAAGATTGCTCGCAGAGTTCAATCCGACTAACCAGATAGCAGCAAACACAACCGCTGAGTCGAGCGACAATTCGATGAGTAATCGGCGTTGTGCAAGGTTTTCGGTTACACCCGGGTCCCGGGTTGGATCAACAAAGTTAACAAACAGTAAGACTCCGGCGAGGATGACCCCGAGAGGTAGAGGGGGGAGGCTGGCGCCGGGGATCGCGTCAGCAGCCTGGGCCGCGAGCATTAGAACCATCACCACCGCGAAAAAGCCTCGGACTCGTCGGGTCGCTGCAGCACTTCGCCGCGTCTCGTCGCTAACCAGACGCGGCGGCTCAACAGCTACGTCTTGCAACGTCTCTTCCGGTGCGTCACCAAGATCAGGGAGGGAGGTCAGAGAGGTGATGTGCAGCCAGAGTACGGAACCTGCATCACTTGGCGGGGTATTTCGATAGCTTTCTTTTGGTAGGTACCCGTAGCACCTGTTCGGTCTCCGGGAACATAAACGCGGTGAGTCTTGGGCGGGCGGCGGCGGCCAAGATACCGTTCTGGTCATGGCGAAGGTTCCCGACAAACCCACTATCGAGGATCTTGAGTCCAAGTGGACTCAACTCTGGGAGGCTGAGGGAACCTACCGGTTTGACCGGACCAAAGGTCGCGACGAGATATTCAGCATTGACACTCCGCCACCGACAGTCAGCGGCTCACTTCACGTCGGCCACGTTTTTAGTTACACCCACACCGACACCATCGCCCGATATCAACGTATGACCGGCTCCGAGGTGTTTTACCCGATGGGATGGGATGACAATGGCCTGCCTACGGAACGTCGAGTGCAGAACTACTTCGGTGTTCGGTGCGACCCCACGCTCCCCTACGTCAGTGACTTCGAAGCTCCGAAAGATGCCGGCGATGAGCAGGCAATTAAGAAGCGTGGCGATATCAACATATCGAGAAGAAATTTTGTTGAGTTGTGCCATGTACTCACTACCGAAGACGAAAAAGCGTTTGAAGAGTTATGGAAACAACTCGGGTTAAGTGTGGACTGGTCGATGACGTACGCGACGATAGACGAACGGTGCCAACGGGTAGCCCAACGAGCGTTCCTCAGAAATCTCGAACGCGGTGAGGCCTACCAGATGGAAGCCCCTTCGTTGTGGGATGTCACCTTTCGGACAGCGGTCGCTCAAGCAGAACTTGAAGACCGCGATCAACCAAGTGCTTATCACCAACTCCGTTTTCACAGAACGTCAAACCAAGAAGACATCGTTATCGACACAACGCGGCCTGAGCTTCTTCCGGCATGTGTCGCTTTAGTGGCCCATCCAAGCGATGAGCGCTATCAGCATTTGTTGGGAACCACGGCGACCACGCCGATCTTTGAAGTTGAGGTGCCAGTGCTCAGCCATGAATTAGCGGATCCCGAAAAAGGAACCGGTATCGCTATGGTGTGCACCTTCGGAGACACCAATGACGTGACCTGGTGGCGCGAATTGGAGCTTCCTGTTCGCGCAGTGGTGGATAGAACCGGTCGCATCGTGAGTGATGTTCCCGAAGCGATTATCTCCCCTGAGGGCAGAGATGCATTCGCCCGAATGGCGGGGAAAACGATTTTTTCTGCGAAGAAAGAGATCGTCGAGATCCTTCAAGATTCTGATGAACTGATCGGTGAACCTCGCGCCATTACTCACGCGGTGAAATTCTTCGAGAAGGGTGATCGGCCGCTTGAGATTGTGACAAGTCGTCAGTGGTATATCCGAAACGGTGGGCGGGACCAGGACCTCAATCGGGATCTCATCGCTCGAGGGAATGAGATGCGATGGCATCCGTCCTACATGCAAAGCAGATACACAAATTGGATTGAGGGATTGAATGGTGATTGGCTCATCAGTCGACAGCGCTTTTTTGGGGTGCCTATTCCTCTGTGGTACCGCCTCGACGACGCCGGGAACACTCTTTGGGACGATCCCCTCATTCCAGACGAGAGTGCCCTTCCTGTAGACCCGTCGTCCGACGTGCCTTCGGGTTTCGAAGAACAACATAGAGGCGCTGCTGGGGGCTTCATCGGGGAAGTCGACATTATGGACACCTGGGCTACGTCTTCGTTGAGTCCCCAAATCGCATGCGGATGGGGTGAAGACGATGATCTATTTTCACGCACTTACCCGATGGACATGCGCCCACAAGCACACGACATAATCAGGACGTGGCTGTTCTCAACCGCGGTCCGATCCCATCTTGAGGAACAGGTCGCTCCTTGGCGACACTGCGCTCTTTCGGGTTGGATTCTGGACCCGGATCGAAAAAAGATGTCAAAGTCAAAGGGAAACGTGGTCACGCCGAAAGGTCTTCTCGATCAATACGGATCAGACGCGGTTCGGTATTGGGCAGCAAACGGCCGCCCGGGTACAGACACGGCCTTCGATGAGGGGCAAATGAAGATCGGTCGCAGGTTGGCCATCAAGATCCTCAACGCATCAAAATTCGCTCTGTCTCTTGCCCCTGATTCCAAGCCCAACCTCAATCTGGTCACGGAGCCCCTTGATCAAGCACTGTTGTGCCGGTTAGCGGAACTTGTTGAAACCGCCACGGCGGCTTTCGAAGATTTCGATTACGCCCGTGCTCTGGAGCGTACTGAACGGTTCTTTTGGGCATTCACCGATGACTATGTCGAGTTAGTGAAGGCGAGAGCCTACGGAAGCCAGGGAGCCGAGGCGGCGGCATCCGCTCACGCTTCTCTTACGACGGCGTTAGACACATTGCTGCGCCTGTTTTCTCCTTTCCTTCCCTTTGTCACCGCCGAAGTCTGGTCGTGGTTCCGTGATGACTCGATTCATCGAGCAAGTTGGCCCGATCATCAAGGTTTGAGTATTCAACTCGATGCAACTACCAACGCCGCTGTTTTGGACGCTGCATCACAAACGCTTTCTGAGGTTCGCAAAGCAAAAACTGAAGCGAAACGCAGCTTGAGAGTGGTAGCCGAACACGTGGTGGTAGCTGCCACTCGTGAACACCTTGACTTGATTGAGTCGGCCCGTGCTGACCTGATGGAAGCGGGGCGGATCTCGACCCTCGAGTTGTTGGCGCAAGCTGATGGGAACGCCGAAGTTCAGGTAACGCTCGCGGCCGACGAATAAGTCGTATCGTCGACGGCGAAGGTCATGATTCATTTAACGGGTTTATCGCTATTTCGTTTCGCAAATGCTCTGTGTCTCGCGGTGCTGCTGTGCGGCGGACCTGCGTCAATAGCTTATGCGAGTGACTGGCTTGAACCGGGTGTGTACCAGACCGCTGATTCCAACCAAACCGGTGAAGTCCATGCGTTCGGTACAGCGCCAGATTTCGGTGATCTGAGAGCTGAGGTCAACTTCGACTTGGCGGCAATGGCTTCCACGAAAACTGGCGACGGGTATTGGATTGTCACCAAAGACGGAAGAGTTTTTGACTTCGGCGACGCAGTCCATCGGGGGGATTTAGGGTCAATTGCTCTTAGCTCTCCAGTTGTCGATTTAGCGGTGACGGGCGACGGTAATGGTTACTGGCTCGTCACCGGCCGGGGGGTGGTTTATGCATTTGGAACGGCCCTTTGGCGCGGTTCAGTTGGACACCTTTCACTGCAAGCTCCGGTTGTGGATCTTGAACCATTCCCATCTGGGAACGGTTACTGGCTGACCGCAGCCGATGGCGGAGTCTTCGCGTTTGGAGACGCTCAATATTTGGGCGGACTTGCGAATCGCAGCTTGTATCGACCGATCATCGATTTGTTGCCGACGGCTGATGGAACTGGCTACCTGCTAATCGGCGCAGATGGGTCAGTTCACCCCTACGGGACTGCGCGTTACCGAGGTTCTCTAGCGAACAATGGAGTCTCCAGCACTCTGATTGTGGCAGCTGAGCGTACTGTGGACGATCGCGGATATTGGCTAGTGAGTCAGCGCGGCAAAGTCTTTACTTTCGGTTCAGCGGCTCATTTCGGTCAAATGAATGCTCACGAGCTGGCACCAATCGGCGCTTTCGCAGCCCGAGGTGCCGGTGAGGGCTATTGGATGGCGACCTCTGCCGCGGCTGCGGTTCCTGCAAATTCGGGGTCGGGACGGCGGGTGATCTTCTCACATCAGCGTCATAGGGTTTGGCTTGTCGGGGATGATGATGCGGTAGCCGGCAACTTCTTTGTCAGTGCGCGGGCAAAGAAACCGGAACCCGGTGCCTACCAGGTGTTCTCAAAATCTCGTCATACCACTGCCGGACACGATGGCATCCGCATGGAATATATGGTGCGTTTCACTTGGGGGACAGAACAGGCCATCGGTTTCCACAACATCCCTATCGATGGTTTCGGGGAGGCGATGCAAATGGAATCCCAGTTGGGGAGTTACCGATCAGATGGATGTATCCGTCTGCGGGACGACCAGGCGGCTGAGCTATATTCCTGGACGAATGTGGGCACTCAGGTTGTAGTCATTGATTGAGGTCGCCGCGCGCTACTCCCCATCGTCGTCTCCGCCGCCTGATCGAGGACCAGTTTGGAACCCGGGACCGGTTTTCTTAACCACCGGTTTCTGGTCGGCTTCGCTTCGAAGCCAAACGGTTCGTTGGGGAAATGGAATTTCTATGCCTGCCTCATCGAACGCTTCCTTGAGGCGTTTTCTCAGTACACGACCAGTGCTCCATTGTTCTGCTGGTTCAGTTTTGACCGAAAGTCGGATCGTGATTGCGTCGGCACCAAAGTTTTGCACACCGGAGATGACTGGTTCCTCCACGATGGTGGCTTGTTCCAGTTGTTCGTTCCACACACCGTCTGCAACGGTTTT
>DGLO01000117.1:1449-4741 GCA_002388005.1 Candidatus Neomicrothrix sp. UBA4542 | reverse complement strand
ACACGACGGATTTCGCCATTAGGAATGTGCCACAGCGTCCCATGTCGGTCGCGAATCCTTGTGGTACGCAGTCCGACCGATTCGACCGTACCCGTCGCGTCGCCTGCGTCGATTACGTCGCCGACTCCGTATTGGTCTTCTATGAGCATGAAAATCCCGCACAGCAAATCTCGAACGAGGGATTGAGCTCCGAAGCCAATTGCTACGCCCAAGATTCCGGCGCCGGCAATTAGAGGGCCGAGGTTGATGTCGAACTCCCCCAGAAGCATCATCAGAGTCACTGCACCAATTACTGCTGACGCAATGCTCTTGAAAAGCACCCCGAGGGTTTTTGCTCTTTGGCGCGCTCGGTCTGTTCGTTCACGGAGCGATGCCAATTTCTCGGAGAGCACCTCACGACGCAGCGTGCCGCTTGAGGCTTCGGCAGCTTGAACGGCGTCTTTCTCCTCCGAGGACCTCTCGGACATGAGGCGTTCGATCAGTCCATCGATGGCCTTGTGGACAATGCGTCGTGTCAACAACGCAAGCAAAACAATGACAAGTACTTTGACGGGGCGGTCAACGAGCCAAGTCGCGATACCAGCAACGTCTGAGTTGTCCGTCCATTCGAAAACTTTGCGGCACAACCAATCTGGATCAGTGCCGCATGCTTCAGTCAGTGTTGCCGCCGTAGAGGGGATGATTTGGGTCACGAACAACAGCTTAGGTTCACCCGTCTGTGACGCCTGCGCGCTCACTAGGCTCGTTTTCGTGACGGATACAGATGAGGCAGCTCTTTACGGTGTAGTTCAAGGCGTGGCGACTATCACTTTGAATCGTCCCGACAACAAAAACGCTCTGAGTGTCGAGCTAGTCAATTCCATAGGGGATCACTTTCAGACCGCTCAAAACGATGAGAAGGTTCGGGCCATCCTGTTCACCAATAACGGCAATACTTTCTGCGCCGGTGCGGATCTGAAGGCAAATCAGCCAGGGGTGCCACAACCCACGGCTCGTCACAGTTTCGTGGAGATTCTCGATGACATCATCGAATCACCGAAACCCGTTTTTGGTCGTATCGCTGGACACTGCACCGGAGGAGGGGTCGGTTTCGCAGCTGTGCTTGACGTCTCTATCGCTGCAGACGACATCGTTATAGGGTTCACTGAGGTTCGGATAGGGGTCGCTCCTGCCGTGATCTCGGTGGTGTGCCTACCAAAATTGCGGCGCGCCGACGCCAGCGAATTATTTCTTAGCGGTGAACGAATCCCGGCGTCTCGTGCGGCAGAAGTTGGACTCATCAACCGCTCAGTACCGAGGGAGAAGTTGGACGCCGAAGTAAAAGAAGCACTCGACAAGGTGGTTCGAGGCGGACCGAAAGCTCTTGCCGCAGCCAAACAATTGGTGTCAAAGGTTCCCCAGATGGCCAGGGAAGACGCCTGGGAATGGACCGCCGAATTAAGCCAGTCTCTTTTCCAAAGTGCCGAGGCACAGGAGGGAATCACGGCGTTCCGCGAAAGACGCGACGCTTCTTGGGTTCCGAAGAACACCGATTAGCGCAGTCCCAAAAGGTTAATTACTCGACCACTTGAACTTGACCTACACGGGGGAGTGCAATCCAAGTGCTACCCGGTGGGAAGACGATCACTTGACCGTCACGGTCCATGTAGCGGGTGAGGGCACCCGCATCGGGACGTTCCCAGTAACCCTCAAGTACATGTCCGTCATAGAGGACTAAAGCTGGACCCTCGCCGATCATGACTGCTTCGGGTGATCTTCCATCAGCAGCGCTGCGTCGGTAGGAAATAGTTTGGACGATTACTATTTCTGGAGCCACGGGAACTCCGCTTGCGTCCACGTGAAGAGACCCATTTTGGCGGCGCATCCAACCGTGCGCATCGGGGTCCCACCGATATGTGACGGAGGTAGCCCCGTAATCTAAATCCACGCCTTTCGCCGTAGTGGCCGAAGCCAGCGTTGGTTCGTTGTCGCTGCGGCGGATAAAGAGGACTGGCGGGTTGGCGCCACCGCCACGGTTATCGCCCACCACCCGAAGGGTCTTGGTGCTGGTCACCAGGTTGTGGGGCGCGGGCCGATCGGAGAGACGTCGATACGAATCGAGATCGGCATTAGAACTCACATCTACGTAATCAACATCTCGAAGCAGTTCAAGAACGGCTTCGTTTCCTCCTGAATTGGCAAACAGCGGCCGATTTAGATTACGGAGAAGATCAAAATCGCTGGTGCGCACGGATCGAACTGGTCCCACAATGTCGGTCTCTTCGGAATGAAAAATAGCTGCGAGTCGCGTAAGGCCACCCTCCACTATCTCTTCGAAGACGACATCTGCGGCATTAATCCCGAACTGGGGTCGTGCGCGATCGTGGTTGTCGATTTTGATGAGCAGCGCAGGCCATCTGCCGATTTCTTGACCTTGGACTCCGGTAAGCGGCCAAACGTCACTCTGTTCAGGGGGTGGTGTCGTGGCAGTACCGTCAGCAACTGGCGGCGTTGGGTTTGGGGATTTTGACGGGGCGAGAACTCCCTCAGTTTCATCGGGGATGGTTTCAGCTTGCGCTGTCGTCGAGGACGGCGAAAGTCGGGCGCCGGGGGGAGTGGCAGCACAACTCGTTGCAGCCGCAATGACTATTGCACACACCACCGCAAGCCATCCGTATCTTGACATCGGGCCGAGATTAGCCATCTATCGCACCAAGTCGTTGCCGTGTAGCGTTTAGTCGGTGACAGGACAAGTACATATCCAGCGCGAGGACCAAATCGGAGTCATCGTGCTTGACCATCCAGAACGACATAACGCAATTAGCTCAGCCATGTGGCAAGGCTTACTTGACGCTGCTACAGAGTTCGCCAGCGACGAAAATATTCGGGCAGTGTTACTGAGGGGAGAAGGGGATAGAGCGTTCGCTGCGGGAGCAGACATCAGCGAGTTTGATGAGAAACGAACGGACAGTTCCTCTAACGATGAGTACGACACCGTTTCGAACAGGGCTTATGTCGCTCTCGTCACGATGCCCAAACCATTGGTTGCGATGGTCCACGGCTACTGCATAGGTGGCGGACTTGCCGTGGCGCTTACCGCAGATCTTCGAATTGCCTCTGATGATGCAAGCTTCACGATTCCGGCGGCGCGTTTAGGGCTGGGCTACCGCGCCGAAGGTTTAGGCCGACTTGTTCAGTTAATCGGCCCTTCAGCGACAAAAAGGATCTTGTTTCTCGCGGATCGATTCGGAGCAGAAGAAGCATTGAACATGGGAATCATCAACCGCGTTGTCCCAAAAGCCGGCCTTGAGGC
>DGLO01000117.1:0-1061 GCA_002388005.1 Candidatus Neomicrothrix sp. UBA4542 | reverse complement strand
GCCACTGACGAATGGACCAAGCCCGAGTCACTTCGCAACTTTGACGAGATTAACGACTTGGTCAACGCTTGTTTTGATAGCGCGGATTATCGAGAAGGCGTTGACGCATTCATGGCCAAACGAACGCCCCGCTTTTCGGGTAACTAATTTCGGCGTGCGTCTCGTTGCCGTCGACGAGTCCTTTGATATTCATTGATTTCATCGGCCAGTTCAGATAGTTCATGACATAAATCGATATAGGAAGCTAAGCGGCTGGGGTTTAGATCACCCCTTGCCAAGGCGTCAAGTACCCCACAATCGGGTTCGTCGCGGTGACTGCAATTAGCGAACTTGCATTGGATGGCTAATCGGGCGACATCGGAGAAGACTTCATCCAACCCCTCGCCGTTCCATAGTTGAACTTCTCTGAGGCCTGGCGTGTCGATCAACACTCCACCTCCGGCCACGAGCATCTCTCGTCTTACAGTGGTGTGACGACCAGACCCTTCCTCGCTGACGGCACCAGTGGCGAGAATTGAATCCCCCACCAAACGGTTCACGAGTGTCGACTTTCCAACTCCTGAAGGCCCCGTGAACGCCAGGGTTGCTCCGTTCACTAAAAGGTCGGCAAGAGCACTCATTCCGTCACCTGTAATTGCACTGATCATCAAGATTGGATGTTCAACTCCGCGGCGAATCAATCGCTCCCGGATGGCATCTCCGTCGCCCAGGTCAGTCTTGTTCACAACTATGACTGGGGAGGCGCCTCCACCAATGGCAGTGACCAGGTAACGCTCAATGAGGTGCTCATCTACATCTTGATCCGAGGAGGTAACTATGACGAGCGTGTCAATGTTCGCACCAACAACTTGCGGAAGCGGAGCCGCGCCAGAAGCACGTCGAGTAATCACCGAATGTCGTGGGAGAATTTCCGCAATCGCGACGCGTCGGTTGTCGATGGGTTCAAGTGAGTGGATAACCCAGTCACCTACAGCGGGGTAGTCCATAGGTTCATCAGCTTGATCACGCGTCACGCTATCGAGCACCGCTTCACACGATCCGTGAGGCCCTAACAGCTCGTA
>DGLO01000064.1 GCA_002388005.1 Candidatus Neomicrothrix sp. UBA4542 | reverse complement strand
CCGATGACTGATGTGACCGAACTTCCAGATGGCGGTGACCGATCCTTGATCGAAGAACTGCTGGGAGAAACTCTTTTCGTAGAGGCCGGTGCAGGATCAGGGAAGACCCATTCTCTAGTCGAACGCATTGTGCGCTTGATCCTCACTCCGGATCCCATTCCCTTAAGTCAAATTGCTGTCATCACCTTTACCGAGAAAGCGGCTGCAGAGCTGCGTCACCGAATTCGCATCCGTTTGGAGAAATCGTTAGGTGAGCTCCATGAAGAGTCGGATCGTGAGTTAGCCACTGAAGCTCTACGCGAGCTTGACGGCGCTGCGGTGGCCACCTTGCATGGCTTTGCCTTAAGAATTCTTTCCGAACACCCTCTTGAGGCCGGACTCCCCCCCAACTTCGAAACAATTGATGAAATATCGGGTCAGGTTGCGTTTCGTGAAACATTCGAACGCTTTCGAGACGAACTATTCAGCGACCCAGAGTGGGGGGAAACGCTCCTTCTTGCTGACGCTCTCGGTATCGACACCGATCGCGATTTTTATGCTCTCGCCGATGCACTTGAAAACAACTGGGATCTGCTGCAACGCATCGAACCACCTGCGCTCCCTGAAATAGATTTTTCTGGTTTGGTGAACGACGGGGAACACTTGGCAAGCCGTATCGATGAACACAGCGGACCAGGTGACCGAATGACGCGACTCTTGGAGGAACTGCGGGAGGTGGTGGAGCAAATCGCGGGTGGATTCGACGTAATCGAGCAGACTGCTGTGTTAAACGGAGCGGGGCTCAGTTCTGGTTCCAAAGCGGGCAACAGAAAATATTGGCCAAACATCGCCGACATCCGCGAAGAATACGAGAGCTTCCGAGCCGCCGTGGAGAAACACCGTTCGCAGTTGGTTGACTTTGTGCTCCGCAGATCAACCACACGCTTAAGTAACTTCATTCTCGATGAGGTCGAGAATCGACGTTTGCGTGGTCGCCTCAACTTCCATGATTTACTCGTCTTCGCTCGAGATTTATTGAGCGACCCGATTCATGGTTCTGTAGTCCGCAAACGAGTTCACGCCAAATATCGATCGCTTTTAGTCGACGAATTTCAAGACACCGACCCACTTCAAATACAGATAGTGACCCTCGTTGCCACTTCCCCCGATGACCCTCCTCAAGAATCCTGGGAGGACATGGCGACTAGGCCCGGGCATCTGTTTTTCGTGGGTGACCCCAAGCAATCCATATATCGCTTCCGGAGAGCGGACATCAGCCTGTACATGCAGGCTCAGCAGCATCATCAATCAAGAGAAATTCGACTGTTAACCAACTTTCGAAGCGGCCCACAGATCATTGCCTGGATAAATGAAGTATTCGGAAATCTCATCCAGTATCGACCGGGCAGCCAACCCAACTATGAGCCCTTAGTCGCCAATAGGGAGGCTCCCCCTGTTGGTGCCAGTGTGATGGTTCTGGGAAGTCGTCCTCATCCGAAACGCAGCAAGAAAACCCCCGACGGGTTCAACATGGACGAGATCCGACGGGTTGAAGCCGAAGAGATCGCTCAGACCATTATTCGATGCCGTCAACAAGGGTGGTCCGTGGGAGAAGAAGGGAGCTGGCGACCGGCGAAATTTTCGGATATCGCTGTCTTGGTACCTGGGAGACCTTCTATGCCGGCTCTAGAGGACGCATTCGAGAACCTCGGCATTCCCTACCGTATTGCTTCAACCACCAATGTCTGGCGTAGTCGAGAAGTTCGAGATCTAATCATGTGCCTTCGTGCTGTCGACGACCCCACTGACGAGTTGGCCACCGTATCGGTTCTGCGATCTTCGATCTATGGGTGCGGGGACGACGATCTTTACCGCTTCAAGCTGTCCCATGACGATGCGTGGAACTGGAACGTCGTCGATGACGAAGAACATCATCACCGCAGCGCGGACGGGGATCCAGTCGCACGCGGCTTAGCCCATCTTTCCATGCTGCATTCTCAGCGAACCTCGCTGACCCCATCGCAAATTCTGAGAAGAATCATTCGTGATAGGCAGATGTATGAACAGTGCGCTGCTCGACGAAATCCGCGCGAGTCAATCCGACGGATACGGCATGTCCTAGATCAGGCTCGCGGGTGGTCCGATGAGGCCGGCGGAACTCTGCAACGGTTTCTTCTTTGGGTCGCGCAACAGTCAGCAGACAATGCCCGGCCGATCGAAGCGATCTTGCCTGAAAACGACGATGACTCAATACGCATCATGACAATCCACGGAGCTAAAGGACTTGAGTTTCCTATCTGTATGGTGGCCGGTCTGGCCAAAGGGTCAACGGCAAGTCGAGGTATCTCAGTGGGGTATGTCCAGGGCGTTGACGCTCCGACCGTTCGTTATCGAAAAGGCACTGAAAATACCGATTTTGCTCAATGGCACGACACCGAAAGCGCTTTTCGGCACGACGAATTGGTTCGAACCCTATATGTCGCTTGCACGCGAGCTCGCGACCATTTAGTTGTGTCATTGCACCGGACGGAACTTGCGTCATCAACGACGGAAGCCGCGAAGCTCCACGGTGCTGACATCCTCGCGTCCGGTCACGAAATGGCACCACAGAGTGAGTTAACGCCACCAACAATTGTTCAGGGTTGGGTCAAGGAACCCCAGAACCTGTCGTATCCGCCGAGACTGGGCCGCTCAGAGTGGGCGCAGGTCCATCAACGTGCCGTTACTCGCAGCGCTCAGCGAGTTTCGCTGAGCGCGACCGCTATCGCAAAATCAGGGGGCTCCGATGATGCGACCAACCCTGGACTTGAGAAAGACGCAGAATATATTGACGCAGCACCATGGAATCGCGGTCGATACGGGACGGCGGTTGGTCGCGCGGTACACGCGGTGCTGCAAAGAATCGACTTAGTCTCAGGTGAACGTTTGTTGCCCTTGTCCTCCGTCCAAGCCGAAGTCGAGGGAATACCTGAACGGACTGAAACCGTTGTCGCTCTTGTCGAGTCGGCATTATCGAGTGCACTGGTTCGCGAAGCAGCGCAAGAGCGCCATTGGCGAGAAATTTATGTTGCCTCAACCATCCACGGCACAGTTCTTGAAGGCTACGTTGATTTGGTTTTCGAGACTAAAGATGGTTTGGTCATAGTCGATTACAAAACCGATCAATTTGACCCAGCTGAGGCTGCCGAAAAGTTAGGCAGCTACCAACTTCAGGCCGCGGCCTATGCACTTGCTTTAGGCGAGGCAACCAACCAACCAGTGGTCCGGGTGGAACTCGCGTTTCTTCGTGCGGGTGGTCCCGCCGTTATTTCACCGGTGCCTCACCTCGATGAGGTGTTGAGCGACGTTCGGGCCATCATTGAGCGCGAGGCGGTGGCTGGTATCCGCCCATGAGCATCCCTATGTGTGACGCAAGGGCGATGGTTGTTCTGTCGTTTCCGTATCCGCCCACCACTTGACAGCCGATTGGTACCCCTGAAGTTCCCAATCCGGTCGGAGGCACTGTGGATGGCAGGTATGCCATTCCCACCATGGTCGTCCACTTGACGACGTCAAGGTAGTCGCGTTGTTCTCCATTGCAGAGCAAGGTTCGACTTCTGAAGTCTCCTTCTTGCTGATGAAGAAACGGTGGCACAAAACAGACGGGCATGATTACGGCGTCGTACCTGTTAAAGAATTCAGCCCATCTCAAACGAATTTGTTCCCGTTTGACATGGTTATCAAGCCAAATGCGGTGACCTGGTCCGTCGTTTTCGGTGCTTTGTGAAGTTGCTTGTTGCACCAACCAGAGCCCCAACATCGCTGCTGCGTCTGGGTCTACGTCGGGCCTGGCACGGCGATCGACTGTTACTCCATCTTTCTCTAGTTCTTGGACCACGGTTTCTAGGTGTTGGAGCACCTCGTCGTCAATGGGGCAAAAGTCGTCGTTAAGCCACGCCGCCACGCGCAAATCACCAATATTTGTGGGGGTGTTTCCGAGTTGGGCAACCCAAGGGGGTGAGTTTCGCTTCATTATGTCCAAGAGCAGGCCGAGGTCATTCGAGCTTCTGGTCAATGGGCCGAAAACGTTGATATCGGCTTCGTTGAGGCCACCTTGGACGTAGTCGAGGTACCCATTGGTGGGGATAAGACCGAAACTAGGCTTGTGTCCCCAGATGCCGTTGAACGCTGCCGGAAATCTGACCGAACCGCCGATATCGGTGCCGATCTCAAAGGAGGTGAACCCCATCGCTACCGCTGCGGCTGCTCCTCCCGATGACCCGCCCGGGCCCCGAGACAAATCCCACGGGTTGTTAGTGGTTCCGAAGATTTCGTTGTACGACTGGATGTCACCTGACCATCGCGGAAGGTTCGTTTTCCCGATCACGATGGCGCCCTCTCGGCGCACCGAAGCGACGACTTCAGCGTCGCTTTCGGGAACGTTGTCGCGGAGTTCAACCGCCCCACCGGTTGACCTCAAATCTTTGGTCTTCAACGCGTCCTTGACAGTAATTGGTACTCCATGAAGGCGTCCGAGAGCCTCCCCGCGATGTTGAGTGGCGTCGGCAGCGTCAGCGGTAGTGAGAGCGGTTTCAAAATCTCGGGTGATGACTGCGTTCACGTCACCATCGCGACGTTCTATTCGAGCGATGAAGTGCTCAGTTAATTCACGGCTCGATATTTCACCGCGTCTAATCAGGTCCACCTGTTCGGTCGTGGACAGAAGTGCTACATCGTTCACCGGATTCCCCCTCTTTCCTTAACTTCATCAGTCTCGAACAAATAACGTCGGTCCTTGTGACGTATCGATGACCATTGTTATCCCTGAAGCGACCCGCCCTAGTCTGCCCGAGACTGACGGCGAATCAGTCAGCTCGTCCATACGCTGATCTTCTCCTGAATCGCGAACCCAGATCCGGTTGTCTCGTTCAAAGATCAGAGAAATCCCTGAAGAACTCGCTAACGCGTCAATGAGTCGTTGCGCGGTTGGAGGAATCACTTCGTTCCGTTCTAGACGTTGCCCATCATGCACGGTGTGTTCTGAATCTTCAGACATGACCAAGCCGTCTACGACCCCTAGTTCGGTTACCCGTTGCCCACTTCGCAGAGTAGTAGTCCATTGGCCACCATCAACAGACCGCGTGATCAGTGAGCGTTGTTTCGGTCCAGTGCCAATGAATTCTTGTGCTTCGAAGGGGCCGAGTTTCTCGAGAGAGTAAACAACTCGGCCTGCTTTTCGGTCGGTCGCATAGATGAAGTCGTCAACGATCTCCGCATCTACCGCGTCGATACCGCGGCTTTGCAGTAGACAGACCGGGTCAAGGACAAGTTCTTCGAGTCGGGAAAGAACTAGTTCATGATCCGTGACTCTCAGTCTCGCCTGGGAGACTGTGCTTATGAGCCCAGGCGCGAGGTCATTTTGTAGTTCATGCTGGCGCCAAGTAGTTCCGTCGCGTACTTGAATGACCAGGTTCTTGGCACAAGGGTCATCTCCCAACCACCCTGCGACCCGCATGGCTTCTTCACCGGCACCTATATCGATCGCTATGGGTGAAAGTGCTTGAGGTAGTGCGAGTTCACGCCAGGAAGACTCATCTCTGACAAACCATTGTGACCCCACTTGAGCGAGAACCATGCCGCCCGAATACATATATTCAGTTGTTGCGCCTGACACCGGGCTCTCGATTTTGGTCCATCGCGACTCGGACGATTCACGCGTCAACGTTGAGGTGATTTCTGTGTCCTCGTCTTCTGCGGTCGCATTCGACTCATAGGTCGGACTAGTGGAGGGTAATGAGGCTGGTGAGTCTCCTTCCACCAGCTCTCCTGCCGACATCATTTCGGGGGCTTGACTGGTTTCTGTTAGAGAAGCGGCTGTGAGACGAGCGGGGTCTTCGTTGCCTTGTCGTGATATCACGGCAACCGATCCCCCTATGGCGACCAAAGCAACGAGCGATCCGAGCCCGCGTAGGATGAACTGGCGGCGGCGCACTCGACTGGCCGCGCGAATTCGCACTGCGTCAACCATTCCAGGTGTGAGAGCAACTTGTTCTCCGGTGTCGCGCAGATGACGTCGAACTTCATCATCAAGGTTCATGATGAATGTCCTCTCGAGTTATCGCTGATCGCAAGACCGGGGTCTCTTGGAGTTCATCGGCGAGTTGATCTAACGCCCGGCTCAGACGACTCTTGACTGTTCCGGGGCGAATCCCGAGCGCGTCAGCTGTTTCTTCAACCGACCAATCCATGAAGAACCTCGCGACCACGACCGTCCGATGAGCAGGCGACAGCCCTTCGAGCGCCCTCTCAAGGTC
>DGLO01000033.1:8542-14224 GCA_002388005.1 Candidatus Neomicrothrix sp. UBA4542 | reverse complement strand
CTTGTCATTATCGGCCTATCTGTCCGGTGTCGACTCGGCCATCCGGGTGTTCGCCATCTGCGGTCCGGCGACCCAGTTGCAAAGTTGTGGATCGCACTCGCGGAGTTCGCCGCTGATCCACTCGCCCTCGCTGGTGAAGATGCCGTTACGGTCGCCATCGGTGACCTTGATCTGGTCATCGCCGTGGCGCTCGTACAGAGCCCGACTTAAGGGGTGGTGGAGGCCGGCGGGCATTAGTTCGCTCCCTTCGTCGAGATCGACACGGCCTGCTCACGGCCGCGCTCTACCCATTCGCCGAGCTTGTGGTGCAGCCATCGCACCTTGCTCTCTTGGTAGTTAGACAAGGTGATGCCGGGCTTATGCGTGGTCTCAAGGCCCATCTGCACCTTGGCCATATTGAATAGGTCCTGGTTGAATACCTTGCCCAGCGCGCCCAACTCGATGGCGTCGGTGAAACTTTGGTGTTCCTCCAACCAGTGCACCTCACAGGGCGGCGGCTTCTCGCCCTGATATGGGGCGATGAAGATGCACTCCATGATCGCTGAGCGGTGATCGTCGCCGTTCGGGCGGAACCGGTAGACAATCCGATTGAAGGCACCCCACGGATGGAAATTTGGGAACACCGTGTAGTCGATACTATCCATCATCTCTGCGTCAGACATTGAGTCGGCCCACGCGTCGCCTACCACTTTGCGCCAGCGATCACGGCTCGCGGCCGCAGCGATCGGGCGCATTTCGGTCTGTTCAGGCAGCTCGAATGACATGTCCTGGTCGTTGCGGATGTCCATCATCGAACGCATCATCTCTTCGGCCGTTGGCTCCCAATCGAGCAGTGGGCTGGGAGTGCCGCCTGGGGTGACGACGCGGGCGAAGTTCTCCCAAATGTCGACCTGTGAGTTGGTGTCTCCGAGGTACGGCATGATCTGTGGGTGGGTGCCGCTGACGTGATAGGCCTCACAGAAGGCCTCCTGAGCAATCTTCCAGTTGGCATGGATGACCTTGGCGACGTGCGCCTGCTTGAAGCGCTTCTCGAGATCCCACACCTCAAACTGGTCGACGAGTTCGCCCAGGAAGTCCTCCAGCGACTCCGTGTTATTGGGGTCGGGGTTAATGAATACAAAGCCAGCCCACTCACCAACCTGAGCTTCGGGAAGCGTGAAGTTCTCGGCGTCGACGTGTGGGAAGTCCCACGCGGCGGGGATGTCCTGGAGTTCGCCATCAAGCGTCCATGCGAAGCCGTGGAACGGGCAGCGGATCTCGCTGCACCGGCCGTTGTAATCCTTCAACCGGCGACCTCGGTGTAGGCAAGCGTTGACATAGCACCGGATGCCGGCCGGGGTGCGCATGACGAGGTAGGAGTCGCGGACAATCTCGTAAATGTAGTAGTCCCCCACTTCAGGGATCTCGTCGGTGCGGCACGCGTACTGCCAGCACTTGCGCCAGACGTGTTCGACCTCAGCCTCGTGCCACTCGCGGCTGGTGTAACGACTGGTTGCAACATCCTCGCTGCCGAGGTACTGGGGGTGGCAAAGCCGAAGGACGTCGGGGACATCGTGGGTGTCCCTGTCAAGTAGCTGTTGGTATGTGATCCCCGGCGAGCGAGCCTCGCCCCACTTGAGCCTTGTGTCATCGGCAGATGTCACGTCCGAACCCTCTCGTTTTCCTCGTTCAACACTAACTGCCTGATCAATTCCATGGAGTCTCTGCAGGACGATACTGGTAACCGCGGTGGGTCATATCGGCTCATCAGTTCGGGCGTCAACGCTAGCCTTCTCCTATGGCGACCATTCTTGCTCACATCACCATTCGTGCGGGTAAGGAGGCAGAGTTCGAGGCAATCGCCCGCGAGCTTTACTCGGCCAGTCACAACGATGAACCGGGTCTAAGACGATATGAATACTGGCGCGGTCAGGATCCGCGTAAGTACTACACACTGCTCGCATTCGACGATCACCGTTCGTTCATCACGCATCAGGTCAGCGATCATCATGAGGGGGCCTCACCCGCGCTTGGTCAAGTAATCGAGGACATCCGCCTTGAATACGTGGATCCGATTCATGGCGCCTCCGACCTCCCGCCGACCGAACACCAGACCGCGCCCGACGACGCCGACGACCTGACCAGCGAGTACACCGATCGCTTCGCCGCCACGGTCGCTGCCTGGTGGCACCGCATGCGGTGATGACCATCACTGGTGATGCGCTCCGGTCAATGAATTTCCGGCTTGCCAAGTAGCCCGTGTAGCGGGAGTTGGGAGGCGAGCAGCCGGTGTGTTCCTGGATCGAACGGACCGAAAGGCCGAGTCGACGGTGTCGGAAGTGGACCTTAGGGTGATTGTGTCGTCGGCCTCGCCCGGTTTCGTCAGGTTCCCGCCAGCTTGGCTACTACGGGTGCGAACGCCTCCATGTTCTCGCCTCCGACGGTGACGTAACTGATCCCGTACTCCTCGCGACGCTGGGCGAGAGTCTCGCAGATCTCGTCCGCGGATCCGATCAGCGCATGGGGGTGTCGAGCCAGCTCGTCGGGTGGCATGCCGAATGCGTCGGCCATGGCTTCAAGAGTCGGCTGTGTCGCGTTGGTGACGGCCGCGAAGTACGCGCCGATCTCAAGCTCAAGCTGGTCGAAACGATCGCCGGCACCTTCGCGGATCCAGTTGACTTTGTTTGTCGTGGCGGCAGCGGTTCCCGACCTGATGCCGTGCGCGCCGATCTTGCCATCGGAGTTGTCGAAGTTGATCGAAACGATGTCGGCCATGGCGCCTGCAGTGCGGAGTATTCGCGGACTCCCGCCACCGATCATGATCCGCGGACCACCTTCCTGGACCGAAGCCGGTACAGCAGCCATGTTCTTGACCTGGACGTGTTGTCCAGTCATCTCTAACTCATCGCCGGCGAAAAAGCTGCGAGCGAGTTGGACGTGCTCGATCAGCCGATCAATGCGAACTCCGGGACGATCCATTGATATGCCCATCGCCTCGTACTCACTCGTGATCCAGCCGGCCCCGAACCCCGGCTCAAGTCGACCATCTGACAGCAGGTCGATCGTGGCGAGTGACTTGGCTAGCACGACAGGCTGGTGATAGTCGACACACATCACCCGGGCACCGATCAGGATGCTGTCAGTGACTGCAGCGGCTGTTGCCATCGCGGGAAGCGCGGCGAGGTTCTGAGGAGGATGGCTGGCAGCGGTCATTGCTGCACCAGGACCGAGGTAGTGATCTGCCAGGTGGAAACAGCTGTAACCCAGGTCCTCGGCGCTACGAGCCAGGTCCCTCCACTCCTGGGCCGTGTCGGCCGAGAAGGCCTGGACCCCAAATCGAAACGCCCTCATAAAGTTCCCCCTTTCGACGCACGGTTAGGTGGTCTTCTGCATTCTGTCCCACATGACGGGCTAAGTCCGACAGTCTCAGAGCAAGAAGGTTGTAGTGGGGGTCGGTGGATCGTTGAGATAAGGCTCTCTAGGACCTCCCCGTACCCGCGGGGCGACAATGAGCGACTCGCCATTCAACTCTTCGACGAGATCCGTCTCAGCTCCGTGGTCCTACCTTGTCCTGGGGCGACCCCCGACGTCGAAGTTGTCGCCGGGTCTGTCGCGACCAAGGGGGGTGAGGTCGATCGAGGCGCCGTCGTCGGTCTCAGTGACCGCGTAGCAGGGCACGCCTTTCCAGGCGGGCGGGCCGCTCTCGGAGCCGTCGGTGACATCGAAACCGGCACCATGTAAAGGACATACGAGCACGGTTCCGCTCAGCCGGCCCTGACTGAGGGGGGTGTTGGCGTGGCTGCAGTTGTCCTCGAGGGCATGCAACTGGCCTGCTACCCGACATACCACGACGCCGTGTGTCCCGATGCTGGAGCATACGCGCATCTCGCCGTCGCCCAGGTCGGACAGATCGCCCAGTTCGTGGGTGTCGCTCACCGATTCTGAAGACTCACCGGTACGACATGGCGCGGCAACTCGCCGTCAGATGCCGTCACGCTGGACCCATGGCGAGGTAACGATCGATGTTGTCGTGGAAGTAGCGAATTCGACGTTCTTGGGTTGGCATGTAATCGCCCAAATAGCCACGAGAGCGAAGCCCCTGCTGCTGAGTGGTCCAAATCGCCACGTCCTGATCGATACCTGGCCCACACGACACTTCATCGGGGGCCCCGGTTTGGTGCTCGACCTGGTGGTCGATGGACACCCAATCGCTCATGGAATTACTGAAGTACTCTTTCGAGTCCTTGGGGAACAGCGTCAGGTACCACATGTCGAAGATGCACTTCTCAGAATCGGCAGGATGTGGCGTACCTCGCAGCCAGATACAGCCGTCGGGCTTCATCGAAAAGCTGATGTTCGGGAAGACCGTGTAGTGATAGTGGTCGGTGAGCTGCTCATCGGAGTACGACGAGAAGTCGTAGCCCTTTGACTGACCGAGTTCCCGCTTCCGACGCTGCAGGGCCGAGCGCAGCCCATGGATGTTGTCGCGGTAGGGCTCAGGGTCAAGCTCCCAGAAGTCAAGCTCGGGGCCGAGGCTCTTGAGAGCCCGGTCGACGCTGCCCTCGTAGTGAGGGCCGGGACCACCGCCAGGCATCAACATCCGGGCATGACCTGATGGATAGAGATCGAACTGGCAACCGGTGTGATGTTCGTTCATCAAGTGGATCGTCTCCGGATGAACGAAAGGAAGGTGGTAACTCTCGTTGAAGTTGTCCTGCACACATTTCCAGTTCCAGTCCCCCACAATGGTCACCCAGTGGGTGCGCTTCATGTCCTCCATGCGGTACGCATCGAGGTGGTCGGCGACGGGGTCCAGCCAGGAGCGGAGGTCGTCGCATGCGGGGTCCATGTTGAACCAGATGAAGCCCGCCCACGTGTCGCAGGGGATCTCCACCAGATTGCGTTTGCCACATGGCGTTCCTTGCGGGAAATCGTCCTCGTCGTACACCCAAGTGAGCACGCCCGATGTGTCGAACCGCCAGCCGTGATAGGCGCACTGGAACTCGCCGGCGGCCAGGCTGCCTAGCTCGCTGTGGACGAGGCGATTCCCACGGTGCTGGCAGACGTTGAAGAAGGCGCGGATCTGGCCATCATCGCCGCGGGCACACAGGATGGAATCGCGGCCGATTTCGTAGGTGACGTAGTCGCCGTGATTCGGTACTTGTTCTACCCGTCCCGCGACCTGCCAGACACGTGGCCAGAGGCACTCCCATTCCTGCTGGAAGAACTCCTGTGCGTAATAGCGATCACCGCTGATGGGTCGATTACTCAGCGTCGGCTCCGGGGCCTTCTCTCGGGTGATGCCGCGGGGATCGGCGACGTCGCTCATGACAGTCCCTCGTTCGTGTGGGCCTAGCATACTGGGCGTTCAACTCCCGAAATCTTTCGCCCCGTCCACTTCGCCCGCGAGACAAGCGTCGCGAAGCCGGCGCTTGTTGATCTTGTCCGTCTGCGTGAACTCGGTCAAGGTGGTGTCCGCCGTGCGCGAACCTAGATGTGCGGGAAAGAGGGAGTCATGGGTCTGTTTGAGAACTTTCGACTGGATGGCAAAGTGGCCGTCGTAACTGGAGGCGGACGCGGGATCGGACGAGGAATCGCGCTGGGCATGGCCGAGTGCGGCGCCGACGTCGCCGTCATCGCCCGTCGCCAGGCTGATATTGACGCCGTTGCTGTCGAGGTTGCCGATCGTGGCCAGCGATGCCT
>DGLO01000033.1:6057-8141 GCA_002388005.1 Candidatus Neomicrothrix sp. UBA4542 | reverse complement strand
GGCCTGGACATCATGGTCAACAACGCTGGCGGCAACCTGGATCGGCGCATGTATTCGCTGCCGGAGATCTCGCTCGAGAAGTTCGACGAGCAACTTCACCTCAACATGAAGACAAAGTGGTGGGGTGCACGTCAGGCCGCCGAACGCATGCCCGACGGGGGACGCATCATCTCAATCATCTCCATCGCGGCCCACAAGCCAATGCCAGGATTCGGGGTCTACTCTGCGGCCAACATGGGAATGATCGCCATGAGCAGGACCCTCGCCGTAGAACTGGCGCCGCGTCGCATCACCGTGAACTGCATCGCGCCGGGTGTGGTCGTGACCGAGATGCTCCGGGAGACGCTGCACCTGACTGACGAACAGGCCCACGAGAGACTTGTACCTCGCATCCCCCTTGGCCGCGCCGGCCTTCCCGAAGACTGCGCGGCAGCCGCTGTTTTCTTCGCCTCCCCCGCTGCCGAATGGATCACCGGTCAGTTCATCGACGTCGCCGGTGGCGAGTAACACACCCTGGTGAAGATGCGGCAACGCTATATGAGGCCTTAAGTCTTCCTCAGAACCCCAAGCGGTCGACAAAGGAGACGTGCAGGCCATCGAAGGCTCGGAGTGTGAAGTTCACCTGATGCTGGAAACTGTTCTCGTCGGCGGCGAAGGCGAGGTCGTCGAGACGGTTCAGGATGGTTTGCCATGCGATGGTCTGTTCGAGGCGGGACAGGCCCGAACCGGGACAATGGCTCTCGCCGAGCGAGAACGCAAGGTGGCGCTGCGAGTTTGGGCGACCCAGATCAATGTCATTGGGACAGGCGAACTGGGCCGGGTCACGGTTCGCTGCGGCGTAGCGCACGTGGACATGAGATCCCTTTGGAATCTCGACGCCGCCGAGAACTGTGTCCTCTGCGGTGTGACGATCCATTCCCTGTGTGGGTGACTCGAGCCGAAGCACTTCATCAACCCAGCGCGGAATTTTATCGGGGTGTTCTCGGAGGAGATCTTGGATCTCGGGGTGCTCGATCAGTAACCACATCCCGGAAGTGAGAGCAAAGGTCGTCGTCTCGTTTCCGCCGATGTACAGATGGTCGATGATGTTGATGATTTCACCATCGGTCAGCATCCGAGTCTCGTTGGGCAGCTCGACTGGGGTGTTCGTCACATAGCTGACAACATCGTCGGCCGGGTTCGTTCGCTTCTCTTGGATTTGGGCGTGGATGTACCGTTGAAATTCGACGCTGAGCCGTGCTACTTCGCGTTCCTGATCAGCGTCCAGTTGCCCCGAGAATGGTGCGACCCATGCTTCGCTCCATCGCTTGAGTCGCGGGATGTCCTCGAGGGGGAAGCCCATCATCGTCGTGATCACCGTCACCGGAAGCGGAATCGCGAACGCCTCCATGAACTCGACATGGTGGGTGCCGTCGGAGGCCCGCGGCGTGGCGAGCATGTCGCCAATGAGCCCGTTGACAGCCCCGGTTATGAATTCGCGCTGGCGTTCTGCGCCCGCGACGTTGAAAAAGCCGTCGATGAGATCGCGGTATCTTCGATGCCGCGGTGGGTCGGCAGCCAGTGGCAAGATCTTGGGCCAACCGTGCTCGTTGTAGTAGTCGGTTGCCTCCTGATCCTTGAGTAACGGTCGAACCGCTCCAGCGCCACGCCGGAACAGGTCCG
The DNA here is from genome assembly GCA_002388005.1 of Candidatus Neomicrothrix sp. UBA4542. Classification (GTDB taxonomy): domain Bacteria; phylum Actinomycetota; class Acidimicrobiia; order Acidimicrobiales; family Poriferisodalaceae; genus UBA2110. Next base: position 6,479 of record DGLO01000033.1, on the reverse strand, counting down.
TCCGCCGCATGACCGTGGCGATCTCCTCATAGCGGGTAACAAAGTAGGTGCTGGTTCCCGGCACGTGGTAGACGGGGCATTGGTCGCGGAGGAGGTCGTAAGTCGGGTACCAGTTTTCGATGGTCTCGGGGGCGTAGACGTCAACATCGTCCACAGTCACGGGATTTCCCGGCGTTGCCATGTTTACCCCTCCCTCAACTTGTTCGATCCGATGCTAGCGGTAGGGTCCGAACCGACAACCGTTCGAAAACGAGACTACCGACGGTAGGCGCATCGGGCCATGCGTCGTGCATTGGCTAGACATGTTCGGATCGTCGCCGGTTCCGCAGGGGCATAGGCCACGCGATCGCGTGCCGTCTCGCCGCGGAACGTGGGTATCGACTCAGCGGCGGTCGTTGCCTACGATCTGGACATGACTACGG
>DGLO01000033.1:0-5652 GCA_002388005.1 Candidatus Neomicrothrix sp. UBA4542 | reverse complement strand
GGCTTCCATCCAGGCGCGGAGCTACGGGACTACGGCGCCGAGCCGATGTCTATCGAAACGTTCGTCGAAGTAGCGCTGGCGTCGCTTCGGCGGCGCTTCATCTCAACCCAACACCGCGTCAGCAACATGAGCATCGACTTCGATAGTGACGAGGCCGGGGCGCTGGTGGAGACCTACGTACTCGCGTTCCACGTCTCCGCCGCCGATGGCGACCATTTGTTGCACACATTCAACGGCCGGTACATCGACCGGTTCGAAGAACGCTACGGAGCGTGGAAGATCGCGACGAGGACACTGCGAAACGACTGGTCGAAGATCGAGCCGATCGATCGAACTATGAGAGGCAATTGGGTGGCCAGCGGCCGTGTGGGTGACTCCGATCCCCTATGGGACTGAGCCCGCTGTTCTGAAGGTGAGCCCGCAGGGTTTGCCACCACGCCCGGCCTTCGAAATGGCAGTATCTACAACATTCCTGGCAACGTCGGCGGTGTCCCGTCAATGCGAGTCTGGGCCAGAGCGACTGCCTGGTCGCCGTAGTGGGGGTGGGGGAGAATCCAAAATCGGTCGTCGCTGATTGCCTCCGCGACCACCGCGGCGACTTGGTCGGGGGAAATAGCCTCGGGGTGCTGCATGCCGAACGTCTCCTTATCAACTGAAGACGGGTCAGTGCCGGGGCGGTTGCGATGGCTCGTGTTGATGTTGGTGGTCACCACCCCGGGACAGAGCACCGAAATCGACACTGGGGTTGGGATCAGCTCGTGGTACATCGACTGTGACATCCCAACTACGGCGTGCTTGGCCGCGACGTAGGAGGCGATCGTCGGGAACCCGAGGATGCCGGCGGTGGACGCTGTGTTCACGACGTGGCCAGGCTCGCCGCTGTCGATCATGCGCGGCACGAACGCGTGGCAGCCATGGACGACACCCCACATGTCGACGTCGATGACCCATTTCCAGGACTCGAGGTCGCCAAACGCAGGGCCGAACACCACCACGCCCGCGTTGTTGCACACGATGTTGCAGCGGCCATGCTCTTCGAACACACCAGCGGCCAGCGCCTCAACCGACTCCGGTGAGGTAACGTCGCACGCTATCCCGGACGCCGACATCCCCTCTGCGACCAACGCGACGACGGCGTCATCCAGCGCACCCTGTTCGATGTCGGCCACCACGACGTGCACTCCCCGGCGTCCCAACTCACGCGCCATGCCGAGACCGATGCCACTAGCGCCCCCGGTTACCACCGCCACCATGCCTTGTTCAATCTGCATTGTTGCCTCCCTCAGACTGGCCGGAACCCCCGTGTGAAGCGACTTCAGCGCTCGCAGCAAAAGTCCTTTGTAATCAATAGAACTGGTTGTCGGGGCCTGGTCGCTCCACGCGTCTCCCACTGCGTGATGATCCCCGGGAAGTCTAGAGTCTGCCTCATGCCCCGGGACCCCATTGCCGAACTTGTTCATCTCTACGCCGATGCTGTGGTGCATCACGACGGCGACCAGTGGGGCGCCTGTTGGGCCCCTGATGCACATTGGGAGCTTGGCAGGGGCCGTCGGGTCGAGGGACGCGACGCGATCCTTGATCTGTGGCACACAGCGATGGGCACCTTCGCTGCTGTCGTCCAGACCGTCCTCAATGGCAGCTATGAACTCGATGACGACGCCGGAACCGGCACAGGCCGCTGGTATATACAAGAGCATTTCCAACGAGACACTGGCGACAAGGGCAAACTGTTAGCGCACTACAACGACACGTACGTGCGCGTTGACGGCAGATGGCTGTTCAACAGCCGTGAGTTGGTCATTCACTATGGAGGCCCACAGGACCTGAGTGGGGACTTCCTAAACGCCTGGGGTTGATGTTCGGGGCATCTACAACCCGACGGCAAACTCCCAAGGTGTAGGACTGGGGGCGAGCCACCACGGGACCCGGTGAGCAATGGGGGTAAAGCCTTAGCTATCAGAGAATTAGATCAGCGGATCGGTTTTCGCCCCGTATACGCGATCAGCTGACTAAGGGGATCAGCTACTTGGAACACGTTCGCAAATCTCATGTTCGGCGTGAATTCATACGTGATTCAGAAATTAGCCAGCACTATTCAGGTTCTCGTTTGTCGCCATCACTGTGCCGACGGTAGTTCTGCAACGCCACCTCAACCATGGGTCGTCGCTTTTCGTCGCTGGTTTCGATGTAGCTTCCCGGATCCTTCTCACCTAAGCGAGCGAGCACGTACATGGCGTGTGCGGCCTGAGTGTGCGCTGTGAAACCCTGTGTTTCCTCTGCGTGATTTACCGCCATCTTCATCATCCGTAGTTGGAACGGGTCGTTCTCGGCCACTCTTCGCGCCCAATCTGTGGTGTGATCAACGAGATCAGCAACAGGGATCACCTGGTTTACCAGGCCTAGCTCGCAGGCTTCGTCAGCGTCGATGAAGCGACTCTCGAACAACAGTTCCTTCACTTTCCTTGGGTGGAGGTCCCATGGCATGCAGAAGTATTGGAAGTGGCTTCCTAAGAACATCGCATTGCTCGCCGCGAAAATGACGTCCATTGCGGATGCGATCATCCAACCGCCAAAGATGCAGTAGCCCTGCACGGCAGCCACGGTTGGTTTCGGTATTTCCCGCCATCGCTTGGTGTTGGCATAGAACTGTTCCCAGGTTCGGTCGTACCAGCCTCTGATGCCCTGCTCCCAGGGGCGGTTTTCGCGATCTGCGACCTCATCAGGGGTGCCTAAGTCATGACCTGCAGAGAAGTGATCGCCGGCACCGAAAAGACAGATGACGTTGACGTCTGGGTCCTGCGCCGCGCCAATAAACGCTTCGTCGAGTTCCTCGAGCAGGAGCCGACTCTGTGCGTTCCGGTACTCGGGTCGGTCAACGGTGATGTGCGCTACTCGATCAGCCACCTGGTAGCGGATGTACTGCCCAGACTCACCCAGCTGTGTTTTAGTCATGGCACCGTAGTAGCACGCCGGCAGGTGCTCATCAGCCAATTGCCGCCTCAGCGAACGCTCTGATCTCGCGTAGCGGGTCCGGTCCAGCGGGGTTATAGATGATCTCGGTCGTTCCCGACTCGGCGGCCTCGGAGATGCGTTCGCGCATATATCCAATGTCACCTACCCATGAACGACTCCAGTCAAAGCCGTCGCTTGCGGCGTCAACCAAGATTCTGTCTCGGTCAGTTAAATGAGTAGCGTGACCCTCGTGGACGGCTAAATGCGCAGCTTCAGGCGGCCGATCAATTTCCAGTTGCTCAAGGTAGGCCGGACCTCCAGGTACCGTTTGCAGGCGTTGCGGTGAAGCTTCCCATGACGAGTGGTGCGACATCACCCACCACGGTCCTGCGGCATCGATTACCCGGTTTGAGTTCGGATCTTCTCCAGACTCGAGGACCGTGCCGTGCACCATCTGCACGAAGGTATTCCAAGATCCGTCGCCTGGTCCGAGGGTCATCACTCCGTCCGCGATGTCACGAGTGATGCCCTGACCTTTCGGTCCGAGTGCCGACAAAATGATTGGAACCTCTACCGGCCGGGCCGTCGCCAGGTTCGGATGGTGAATCATCTGGCAGGGGCGGCCATCAATCTCGACAACCTCGCCCGCAAGGAGCGACTTAAGTTGTTGCACGTACCGAGACATGTCAGCCCAAGGAACGGCCTTTTGTCCGAGCACTCGTCGCGCTGTGAACCCCGTGCCGAGGCCAACGGTGAGTCGCCCCGGCCACATCCGTTCCATCGTCAAAATCGCCGATGCCGTTGTCATAACATGTCGGAGGTTTGGCACAAGCACCGCCGTACCCAGGCCGATTCGCTCGGTGCGTTGAGCCACCAGGCCCATTGTCAGCCACACGTCTTCCCAAATCGCGGCCGAGTCGTACAGCCACAAACGTTCATACCCGACTCTCTCAGCAAGATCTGCCGCCTCAAGGGCCAAGGGGCCCGGCGCAACCCCCACAGAAATCAAAGGATCGTTCATCTCGGCATAAGCCTCAAAAAGCCGTCCAAGGCGTCGTTAACCATCTCGGGGTGGGTCATGTTGGGAGCGTGGGCGGCTCCAGGAACTCTCAACAGGCCGCGACAATCAGACAACGACTGGGAGAGAGCTTCAGCGGCTTCAATTGGGATCGCCTGGTCGGCTTCTCCGTGGATGATCAACACCGGGCAGTTCACCTCACCCATGCGATCTGTAATGTCGTCGCGAAACAGAAGGGCCTCCATCGGATGGTGAAGTGTCGACCTATCGCGTGCCTCCCATTTGGCAATCCACTCCGAGTTGAGTTTCGAATCTCCGATGATCATTCCCGCGACTGTTTGCCCCAGTTCTCCAAGGGGCTGGTCGATTTGCCATTGACGGAACATGGCGCCGTACCCTTCGACTTGCTCATCGGTAAATGCGCCCGCTTCACTATCGATGAGCACTACTGCGGCGACTCGATCGGGATGGGCGAGAGCCGCACGAAGTGACAAGAATCCGCCTTGGCTCATTCCAACAAACACGGCTCGGTCTATTCCTAGATGATCCAATAGGGCAACCGCATCATTTGCGGAGTCCCAATAAGAAAATGGTTCCTCCGCTGGTGTTTCACCGAAGCCGCGTTCATCCCACGCTACGCATCGAAAGTCATCTTTCAGCGCAGCGACTTGCTGATCGAACATCGTCAGATCCATGAGAAAGCCATGGCTGAATATCACAGCCAAACCCTCGCCACCTGAATCCGCATAGTTAATTGCTTGCCCATTGACGTTCGCTACAGGCACAAGAACCCACCTTCCACTACTTCAAGGAATTCAAATTGTCACACATGTTTCAAGCCTCTCGCATTTAACTCCCCGACCAGAGTTGCCATTTGCCCCATGAACGTCCCAGCTAGTCAGCGGTCTCCGACGATGCTTGTAAGCTCACTTACAAGCATCTCGGGGGTGAAAAGTGGCGGATTACGACATCCACATCCAAGGCGGCACCATCGTCGACGGTACGCGAGTGCCCCGCTACCAGGGTGACCTGTGGATAAAAGAGGGATCGATCGCTCAGATCGGTGGACGCAATCATGGCACTGCTGCCCAGACAATCGACGCTACCGGACAGATAGTCGCGCCCGGGTTCGTGGACTTACACACTCACTATGACGCCCAGATCCGTTGGGATCCGTGGTGCACCATTTCAGGCTGGCATGGTGTCACGAGCGTGGTGCTAGGCAACTGCGGGTTCGGCTTCGCTCCAGTGAAACCCGACTTTCGTGACCGATCAATGCTGACCATGACCCGCACCGAGGCCATCCCCTACGAAACGATGAAGCAGGGCATGGAATGGGAATGGGAAACCATCCCCGAGTACCTGGACAGCCTCGAGGCCGCTGCGAAGGGCGTCAACTGCATCCAGTACATGCCCACTGCCTCGTTAATGACCTATGTAATGGGTCTTGAAGCGGCCAAGACACGGCCTGCCAATGATGTCGAGCGCAAGGAGATGCAGCGTCTCTTGCATGAGGGTATGGACGCCGGCTTATGTGGCTTTTCCATTCAGCGGCTCGGTCGGAACAGCACCCAGGCCGACTACGACGGCACCCCAATGGTCACTGACACCATGGTCGATGACGACATCCTCTCGCTAGCGGAGGTACTCGCCGAACGCGATGAGGGCTTTATTCAGATCAC
>DGLO01000110.1:1861-7835 GCA_002388005.1 Candidatus Neomicrothrix sp. UBA4542 | reverse complement strand
CAACAAATTGGCAACTAATGCCGCTATTCGGTCATTGTCTCCGTATCTGATGGCGTCGTCCGCCACAGCATCGTTTTCATTCACCACAGGCACAACGTTCAGCTTCAGCAGATGCTCAAAGGTGGCTTGTGCATGGAGGTATTGGTTGCGGTCGCGGAAATCATGTGGCGCCAACAGCACCTGCCCGGTTGCAACCCCGTGGGAACCGAATGAGTCGCCGTAGGCCCGCATAAGATCGATTTGACCTACCGCTGAGACGGCCTGAAGGAGTTCGGGCTCCTCGGGCCGGTCTATTCCAAGTCGTTGGACACCTGCTGTAATTGCGCCTGAGGTGACGACGATGACTTCGTGGCCTGCGCTCCGCGCCTCAACTACTTCGTCGACGAGTTTGGAGAGCGCAGACAATTTGACTTCGCCGCTTTCACTGGTCAGCGATGATGTACCAATCTTGACGATGACGCGCATATCTACCTTTCTAGGCCTCTTTCACCGATTAACGATCGGGCTCGTATTCGAATTGGAAAGTGCCGATGATTACGACGTCACCCTCTGCTGCTCCTGCGCGGGCTAATGCTCGAGGAACGCGCAGTTGGTCTAGACGTTCCTGGGCATGATTCATTGCGTCAATGTCGGTGAGATCTGAGAGGGCTACTGCCCGTAGAGCTTGCCGGCCTAGAACCTCGAAGCTTCCGTTGTCGCGCCGAACCACTTGAATTCCTTCCGGAACTGGCTGATGAACAACATATTGAGCAGGTTGGTCATCACCCTTTCGGGTTTGTTCGACCAGTTGTCGCAACCGACCAATGAGAGTGTCAATCCCTTGCCCTGTGACAGAAGAGACGGTTGGGCCCGACCAAGCGAGCGTCGCAACGTCTGATTTGGTTCCGATGACCAGACGAGGGCGATTTAACAAGTCGGCGTCGTATTCGGTGAGTTCGTTGACCAGAATCTCTTCTTGGGCTTCTGGAGTTCGCCCCTCAACTTCGGCGAGGTCAAGGAGCATGAGGAGGACTCTTGCGCGTTCAACGTGACGCAAAAACTGATGTCCTAATCCTTTTCCTGTTGCAGCGCCTTCAATCAATCCGGGAACGTCGGCGATAACCATTTCGAACTCATCGTCGGTTCGTACTACTCCCAAATGCGGGGACAGAGTCGTGAAGGGGTAAGAAGCAACTTTTGGCTTAGCAGCCGAAACTCTTGAGATGAGCGTGCTCTTTCCAGCGTTCGGGAACCCGACGAGCGCGACGTCGGCCATGAGTTTTAGCTCTAACCGCAGCCATCGTTCTTCCCCTATTTCTGCCTGCTCCGCGAACGCGGGAGCTCTTCGTTTGTTTGAGAGAAATCTGGTGTTTCCGCGACCGCCTCGGCCTCCAGCGGCGGCGAGCCAACGATCCCCAGCGCCGACTAGGTCCGCCAGAATCGCACCATCGAAATCGCGGACCATGGTTCCCTCGGGGACCTTCACCATTAGGTCTTCGCCATTTTTCCCGTGCTTCTTTTTTCCTTGGCCGTGTGTACCGTCGGAGCCACGACGGAAGGGAAAGTCCTTAAAGGCGAGGAGTGAGGAAACGTTTCGGTCAGCGACGAGCCACACGCTTCCTCCCGTTCCGCCGTCGCCGCCATCTGGGCCTCCCCGCGCGACATGGGCTTCACGACGGAAAGACACACATCCTGCGCCTCCGTCTCCACCTTTCGCGTGAAGGTTGCATTCGTCGACGAAACCCGCCATGAAGATTGAGGATACGGGGAGTGAGCGCGTTGACTGAAACACATATGTGTGTTGTTACAAAGATATTTAGCTGTGGTGGGCCAAAGCTCAGTCGGTGACGACGTCCACAAGCCGGCGACCTTTGCGGTAGCCGAACTTCACCACGCCATCACAGGTAGCGAAGAGGGTGTCGTCTTTGCCGATCCCTACATTGTGACCTGGGTGAAACTTGGTTCCCCGTTGACGGATTATGATGCCGCCCGCGTTAATGGTTTCGCCTGCAAATACCTTGACGCCAAGTCGTTGAGCGTTGGAATCGCGTCCGTTCTTAGTTGAGCCCCCACCTTTGGTCTTTGACATTTCAGCCCCTCGCGATACTCGTGATTTCGATGGTCGTATACCGCTGGCGGTGGCCCCATCGGCGGCGGTTGTTGGTTTTGTTCTTATATGTAAAGCCGCGAATTTTTTCGCCCTTAGTTTCTCCGACGACCCGGGCAATCACCGAAGCTCCTGATAATTCGTCGGCTGTCGCCATCACCGCGTCATCGTCGACTAAGAGGACGGGGTTAAACGTAACCTCTGAACCTTCGTCTGCCTGCAGCAACTCGACGTTGAGAACCTGTCCGGTCTCAACTTTTTCTTGCTTGCCGCCGGTGGCGATAACTGCGTACATAAGGCCTTTCATGCTACCGGATGTCTCCGGGGACCCAAACTAGCTGGGCAATTGGCTCAGACTTTGAGCACTGCCTCTTGAAGTTCAAGTCCTCTTCCTTCGCAATGCTCACAGGTGCTACTCAGTGATTCTAAAAGTCCCTCGCCTATGCGTCTACGAGTCATCTCTACAAGACCTAGATCCGAAATGGCGGACACCTGAGTTCGTGTCTTGTCCCGAGCTAGTGCTTGTTCGAAAACCTGAACGACTTCGTCGCGGTTTTTCTTTATCTCCATGTCGATGAAATCGATCACGATGATCCCGCCGATGTCACGTAATCGCAATTGTTTGGCTATTTCCTCTGCGGCTTCAAGGTTGTTTCGAAAGACGGTTTCTTCGAGGTTTGATTTACCAACGTTTTTTCCGGTGTTGACGTCAATGACTGTCAGAGCTTCAGTGTGGTCAATCACAAGGGAACCTCCAGAGGGCAACCAGACTTTGCGGTCTACTGCCTTCCGTAGCTGTTCCGAGACGTGGTATTGCTCAAAGAGTGGTAATGGCTCCTTGGTCGTGTCATGAAATTCGATGCGATCCGCGAGAGCCGGAGTGATGGTGTCCATGTAGCCCTTCACCTGTTGATACAGGGCGTCGTTGTCGATGATTACGCCGCGATAGTCCCTGTTGAATTCTTCTCGAACGACTCTGACTGCAAGTTCAGGTTCGCGAAATAGAAGTGTCGCTGCTTTTGCTTTGTCAGCGAGATTGTGGATTTGTTCCCACTGGTCTAGGAGCCTTCGAACGTCGCTTTCAATTTCTTCTGCTGTGACGTCTTCGGCGGCGGTGCGAACGATTACGCCGTGTTGGGCGGGCTTTACCTTGTCGAGAATGTTTCTCAATCGGCGACGTTCTCGATCCCCGAGTCGCTTCGAGATGCCGTACGTGTCGCTATTCGGGACTAGTACGACAAAGCGCCCCGGAAGGCTTATTTCGGTGGAAAGCCGTGCGCCTTTGTGAGCGATCGGGTTCTTGGTGACTTGGCAGAGGATGGTCTGACGCGCGGTCAATAGATCTTCGATTCGTGGCCCATCTTTCCGGCGTCCTGCACGGGGCTTTTTGGCCTTGGGCGCTGCAGGTTGGTCGTTTGTGCCTTCGATGTCGTCGGCGTCGTAGGTGACGTCTCCGCGGTACAGCACCGCATTTTTTGGTGTGCCGATGTCAACGAACGCCGCTTCCATGCCGGGTAACACGTTTTGGACTCGCCCTAGGTAGATGTTGCCGTGTATTTCGCTGACGTCATTCGCTGGGCGACTTACGTAATGCTCGATGAGCGTGCGGCCCTCGAGTACCGCTATGTGTGTGATTCCTTCATGGACGTGCGCGAGCATTTGGTATCGACCTATGGGGCGTCCCTTGCGCTCTTTGCCGCGGCGCCGTTCTAGTTGACGTTCGTCGAGGTCGATCGGGGTATCTGCGATGATCGCTTCGACCGGCTTTGTGGAACGTTTGGGTTTTGGTTGACTCGATGCAGCAGCGTCGCTTTTCTCTTTTCCTTTGGTGCCGCCGCGGCGCCGTTTTCGAGGGGGTTTTGTTGCTGGCGCTTTGTCCGCAGGGGAACGTTCGGGTCGGGGTTTTGAAGGTTTCTGGGTGTCTCCGATCCGTGGTTTGCGCGTGGCGGGTGGAGATTCCTTTGCGGTGGTGTTTTTCTCTGACCGTCCCCGTTTCCTCTTCTGTCGACCAGTTTTTGATTTGCTTTCAAACGTTGACTGATTTGCGAGTGTTCGGGTTCGACTTCGAGGCTCGGTCTTGGTTGGTTTGAGATCCTGCTCGTGTTTCGAGTCATCGTTCTCTTCGGTCGGAGCTTCACCTCCAAGAATTCTGCGTCGTCTTTTAGTGTTCATATCTTTGAGTTCTGTTGACCCGTTATCGGGTTCGTTGTGATCCATTATGCAAGGTCCTTAAGCTTTTGCGAGTTTGTTGGCATGAGCGGTTCGTTCCGCTTGCCCTCGCGTTCGATCCATTGGTGTGTGCGTTTGGCGATTCCGAGTTCGCTCCCTGGTGCAATAACTTGCAAGAGTTCACTTGGTCGAATGACTCGTGGTTTCGCTGAGAGTTCAGTGACAACGATCGGGCCGAGTTCTGATATCCCATCGATCCGAAGTTCACGCACACCGTCGCGAATGTTTTCGCGGAGAATTTCGTTTTTCTTTGTTCGTTCGACGTCTATCGTCGCGCTTTCGAGAGCAACAGCGATCGCCTGTTCGACACTGTTCATTGTCGCTCCCCGTATATCGAAGCGCCATGTGCAACTGGTAACTGACTCTTGTAGTGAAGGGCCGCCCTTGGGTTCAATGACTAGAGCCGTGACCTCGAAACCTTCTGGGAGGGTTTCGTTGAGTGTCGTTCGCAATTGTTCTGTGCTGCAGGATTTTCCTCGACCCCAGCCGACGCACATGACGCCGTCATCGACGACGTGTTCCGGGTCGAGGGGCACATCAAGGTATTCGGCTTCGGATTCGTAGCAGGTAGGGAGCGCCAAACCGAAGCTTAGGCGCATCCGTGGTGAGAAGCCCTGGCTGTAAGTCACGGGGGTACCGCACCGTCGTAGGGCTCGTTCAACAATCCGGGCTACGTCGCGATGGCCGACGAAACGAACTTTACCAATCTTTGAAAATTGGATTCTTAGTCGCACGGATGTCTCCCACCCTTTGGGGTGGGAGCGACACGTTGACCCCTGGTAGTACACAGCATTATGTACCTCCTACGTCCGCTTTGGGGCGCAACTCAACTGGCACCAGATGGCCAGTTGTTAGGTCTTGGCCGGTGCCTTGGCTTCCTCCGTTAGGAGGAAGCGGAGACGCGACCACGTGTTCGATCCCATATTCAGTGCAGGCCCCGCAGTCGTAACAGGGGGTCCAGCGGCAATCCTCAAGGCCGTAGCCAGCTAATGCGTCTTGCCAGTCCTGCCATAGAAAATCTTTGTGAAGTCCTGCGTGTATATGGTCCCACGGGAGAACTTCATCTTCTTCGCGATGTCGGTGTACGTACCAGTCCAAAGATAGGCCTGACGCGTTCATGGCTTCTTGCCACAAGGTCAGGTCGAAGTGTTCACTCCACTCTTGGAAGACTCCACCTCGCCGCCACACGTATTCGATTGCCCGACCTATTCGACGGTCGCCTCTGCTGGTAATCCCTTCGGCTGTTGCAGCTTCTGGTGAATGCCATTTGAGTTGAATCCGATTGTTCCGCCGAACTTCGTTTCGCAACAACGCGACCTTGCGAAGTAATTCCTCGGGCTTGTTCTGGCCGAACCATTGGAAGGGCGTATGGGGTTTGGGGACGAACCCCCCGAGCGAAACAGTGACTGAAGCCTTTTTGGTGTACTGCGCGCCGATTTCAACACAGTTTTGCGCCATTTCGGCGATCCCTAATGTGTCTTCGTCCATTTCAGAAGGAAGCCCGGTGAGAAAATAGAGCTTCATCCGATGCCATCCCTGGCTGTACGCCGAGCGAACAGCTCCGTAGAGGTCGTCTTCAGTGATCATCTTGTTGATGATTTGACGCATTCGCCAAGAGCCGGCTTCGGGCGCAAAGGTCAAACCGGTCCTGCGGGCGCG
>DGLO01000110.1:1229-1484 GCA_002388005.1 Candidatus Neomicrothrix sp. UBA4542 | reverse complement strand
AGCGCAACGCTTACTCTTCCACAGGTACCCGGTTCATCCATGGTGTCGCCTACTACTTGCTCAATACCACTGAAGTCAGCTGTCGAAAGCGACGTGAGACTGACTTCGTTGTAACCAGTTCGTTCCAAACCTTTTGTCACCATTTCGCGTACTTGGCTGGCTGGGCGTTCACGAACAGGTCGAGTAATCATTCCAGCCTGACAAAATCGGCATCCCCGGGTACAACCTCTAAATACCTCGACGTTCAGCCGGTCA
>DGLO01000110.1:0-923 GCA_002388005.1 Candidatus Neomicrothrix sp. UBA4542 | reverse complement strand
CTCGACGTTCAGCCGGTCATGGACAACTTCGGTAAGAGGAACTAACTGGTTGCGTGGGTAAGGCCAGTCCGCAAGGTCAGCCACCGTACGTTTTTGGATGATCGGCGGAATGTCGGAGTGGCGCGGTTCAACGCTGACTAGTTTCGGTCCGTCGTATTCGACGTCATACATTGATGGAACATAGACACCCTCGATCCGAGCTAGTCCATGCAGAACGGTGTCTCGACTGCCTGACGGCTTACCGGTTCGTCGCCATTCTCCGACGATGTCGGTGATTTCGGAAATAACTTCCTCTCCGTCGCCCATGACGAAGAAATCCACGAAATCGGCCAGAGGTTCTGGGTTATAGGCACAGTGACCTCCAGCGCCGATCAGGGGGTCGGAATCATCGCGTTCGGAAGCGCGAACTCGCACTCCAGCGAGGTCAATGCAGTTGAGGACATTGGTGTAGACGAGTTCTGCGGAAAGATTGAAAGCAATGATGTCGAACTCTGTTGCTGCTCGGTGGGTGTCAACCGAAAACAGCGGCAGACGGGCACGTCGCATCTCCGCTTCCAAGTCAGTCCAGGGCGCGTAGGAGCGTTCAGCGAAGGCATCTGGCCGCTCGTTTAGGAGTTCGTACAGAATTTGCAGGCCCTGGTTGGGTAATCCGATTTCGTAGGTGTCGGGGTAGATGAGAAGCCATGAGGTGGCGTCGGGCTTGTAGATTTTGGTACGGGCTCCGTCCTCGCAGCCGATGTAGCGGGCGGGCTTTTCCACCCGAGGGAGGAGCGGCTCGAGCCGAGGCCACAGCGAGGTCATTTGGTGGTGATGATACAGCGCCAGGCTTCAGTTTCCTGGCTATGTACTGAGTTGATTTGACCTTAGGTCAGGTGTCGACGGGCGCTCACGTTGACAACGAGGCCGATAAGTCCAAACGCCAC
>DGLO01000062.1:4505-32473 GCA_002388005.1 Candidatus Neomicrothrix sp. UBA4542 | reverse complement strand
CTTGCTTTCTCTCGCGGTGAACGGTCAAGAACGAACTCGGGCGGACGAAGGTCGTTGACTTCGGTGACACCTTCAGGGTCGCTGAAATAACCGAGCGCGTAGGTGCCCATGGTGTACCCAAGCATTTCCTGTAAATCGGGGTCAAGGTTCTTGGCAACACTGGGTGGACATGACAGATACTGGTTCTCTTCAGTACGCAACCATCCAAGGCAGTAGGTGATATTGATACCGGTCCTGTCCGAATCTGAAAGATTTTGACCGCCGCCGTGGATTACCGACCCGGAGTACAGCAGGACGGATCCCGCCTTCATCACCGCTTGAATCGTTTCTTCGTCTGTAGCGCGCCGTTCGGTGGGCCATTTGACAGATCCAGGTACCACTCGCGTAGCCCCGTTTTCTTCGGTGAAATCAGTAAGAGCCCACAGGGTGTTGAATTGTGGCTCTATTTCGGGTGGCACGTACCCACCCCAGGCAAGCCGGTCCCGGTGGCGAGGCTGAGCGCCCTGGCCCGGTTGGATGTTGATGATCTGGGTGAGATGTAGTTGGATCTTGTCGGTGTACGGCCCAAGAAACTGCTGGGCGAGGCCGGTGAGCGTGGGGTGCATCACAAGTTCTCGGGACGCCTCGCTTCGAGCAACCAATGCGCCTGTTCGCCCCGTGAGCCTCCCCGTAAAGTCGTCGCGTCCAGTCGGTGTGGCTTCAATAAACGGCTGCAATTCTTCGCTGACTCGCGACTTGAGATTTTCACCCATCACGTCGACGAGTACGCAGGCACCGTCCTCGCGAAGAGCGCTCAGGATCTCTTCATCCTCCGCGTCGGCATCAAAGTACGCAAGTTCAAGCATGAGTCCAGCCTAGGGCAGCTACAAGCACACCTTCTCGCAAACGATGTCCTCAACCAGTAAGGCTGTCAATCCTTTTACTAATGGCGGGCGGTCATTTTCTGAAAGTGGGTCGCACCGTTCATTGGCGGCACTCGTCCCTCACCAGGACCCATATCAGCCATGACGGTGAATCCGGCTGGAACCCGAAAATCGAAGCTTTGTTCCCCCGGGAGGTCACATGCCTCGCTGTCACATGCCTGCCACCGAACCCGTCCGGTGATCGAAACCCATCGCCCTTCTTCGTCCTTTGTCATAGCTCGTCCGTTTTGAGCGACCGGCAAGCGCAACACGACATCCCCTTCGTACACCTCGAGAGTGTGACCATCTCCGGTCAAGGTGATCGACTGGGTTTTCGGTGTTACGGCCGTGTAGGCAACGATCCCCTCTAGGTCCGGGTCTAATTCGATCGATGCCGCCACTAACCCTTCCGGGACCGGTTCCTCATATAGATGCATGCCTTCGGGTACCGAGAAGCGAGCGACGATTTGCCTTGAGATACCCACCGGAAGACTGTTCCCCTCAAATTCGACTTCGACGGTGACCTCGGCGTCTGAATCAGATCGTTCTTGGAGGGCTACCTCTTCTCCTCTCAGCGCCGCCAAAAGCTGTTCGGGGCCTGGGCGAACTGTGAAGTTGTTCTCAAAGAACTTTTCGATGATGACGCCGTCACTGTCTGTGACGTACACGCCCGGATAGGGAATCCCGTACCAAGGATGATCGTCTTCGGCAATGGTGGTATTGAGAATCCCAAAGGAACGAATCACGTCGCTATTGGGATCCGACAGCATCGTAAAAGTAGCGCCGTGAGCGTTCTTATAGTCAGCAAGGGCGTCGGCCTCGTCGTAACTCACGACGTAGAGTTTCGCTCCAGCGGCTTCGAAACCCGGCATTCCTTTTTCCAGCTCGACCAGCTGGGTTCGACACGGCGGTCACCAGACCACCGATCTCGAAAAAACGAGAACCGCTGGCTGACCGTCGCGATCTGCGTGGAGGTCAACACTGCGGCCATCCGAGGCCGAAGCGACGATATCGGGGAGGCGTTCTCCGATTGCTGGGCCTGTCGGGAATTCACCTAATGGGTTCGATCGTGGTCCAGAACCTGCGGGTAACGGGGCGATATAGCCCTCGGCGTCTTCATACTGGTTGGGGCCGAGTTCCTCGCCCCGTTTGTCGCGTTCGATTTGCATGGAGGAGAACTTAGCCCCGAGGGAGCGACTACCGTCCAAACATCGCATCAGGGCGAGGAGAACACAGTGCCTCAATCACTTCGATTTGGCGTCATGTACGACTGTCGTCACGTGCCCGGCGGCGACACGTCAATGACGGACGTCTATTCCGCGACTATCGAACAATCCGTTCTCGCCGACGAACTTGGGTTCGATCATGTTTGGTTCAGCGAACATCACTTTCTCGAAGATGGCTACCTACCTGCTTTCCAACCCTTGGCGGGGGCCATAGCAGCTCGAACCAAAAACATTCGCATATCGAACGACATCGCTTTGCTTCCTCTGTACCACCCGGTCCGACTCGCCGAGGAGTTAGCGGTACTTGACCACATCTCCAATGGTCGGATGGAGTTCGGTATCGGCATGGGTTATGTACCAAAAGAGTTTGAAGCCTTCGGTATTCCGTTACCTAACAGGGTGTCGATGACTGATGAGGCGATCGAAATTCTTCGCCTCGCTTGGAGCGACGAACCCTTTAGCTTCAGCGGCAAACGTTACGAACTATCGGACATCAACGTGTACCCAAAGCCTGTGCAATCAGGTGGACCGCCGCTGTGGATAGCAGCGATGAAAGAAGCCGGCGCGTTGCGCGCCGCACGTTTTGGCACGAACCTGCTTCCGCAGGGCCGAAGAGACGAGGTGCTAGATCCTTGGCGAGACGCAGTTCGAGCTGATGGCCGAGACCCCGACGATTATCGCGTTGGCATCGTTCGCTCCGTATATGTCACCGATGATCGCGACCGAGACTGGCCGATCATTCGAGAGGCAGAACGATTCCGCATGGGCGTGTACGGAACCTTTATGGCTGAAACTCCCGACGAATACGGCTGGGGAAGTAACGATGGAATCCCTCAAACGGTGATCGTTGGCAACGCCGAAGAGGTCGTTAGAGAGTTGAGAGAATTCATTGACCTATATGGCATTACGGACATCACGACGTCAGGTTTGCCTCCGGGAATAGACCCAGAATTTATGGGAACCAATCTTGAGCGACTCGCCGCAGACGTGATCCCGCACCTCATCTAGGCGGCTGCGCTCAATCAAATACGTAGGGGTCGAGCGTTTCCTGGGCTCGGATCCGAAACTTATGCCAATTGCCGCCCCCGTAGTAGGCGAGGCTTCCCGGTTCAGCGTCTCCGTGGCCGTTGTAGTAAGAGAGACAATCGCGAAGGGGAGCAGTCGCAGTGTCGACCTCGCGGCAGTGTTCGGCATAATCAATTTCTGCTTGTTCGGTGATGTCAACCGTTTCATGACCCTCGTCTCGCATTTTGGAGAGCATCCAAACGATGTAATCCGCATGGGTTTCGATGGCATCGGTGAAGTTGAAGCTTCCTCCTCCGCCTTGGGGTCCGGTGACAACGAAAAGATTCGGGAATCCGTTGCTATGTATGCCCAGGAACGTTTTAGTTCCCTCGTTTTGCCACTTGTCGCTCATGGTTTGGCCACCGCGGCCAGTGATCATGTTGAACGTCGACGTCGCCATCCATTGAAACCCTGTCGCGTATATCAACACATCAAGTGGGTATTCGGTGTCGTCGTGCACCACACCTCTCTCATTGATACTGGTGACGCCCATAGGTGCGGTATCGACGAGGTGGACATGTGGCAAGTTGAACGTGGGTAGGTATTCATCATGGAAGGTGGGCCGTTTACAGCCGTAGGGGTAGAACGGTTTTAGAGCTGCTGCTGTCTTGGGATCTTCGACTATGGCATCTACTCGCGCTCGTATCTGTTCCATGATGCGGAAGTTTGACTGCAGTTGTTTTTGAACCAGCTCTTCGCGGGTGAGCTTTGTTTGATGTTTTTTCCGTTCTTTGAAATCATCAACTTTGCCAGCCAAGTAATCATCGTTGGCTTTGATTGCCGTTCGCCCTTCTGAGATTCGCGAAAATCTTTTTCTCCGCGCGAGAGCCCATCCAGGTTCGACTTTCCAAGAGTCGATTTCTTCAGATGATGTGGCCCGCTGGTCACGCACGTCGATTGAAGACGGCGTCCGCTGGAAGACATATAGATCACCAACAATTTTTGCTAGCTCCGGGACGGCCTGAACCGCCGTCGCTCCAGTTCCGATGATCCCTACGGTTTTTCCTTCCAGATCAACGTCATAACGCCAACGCGAGGTGTGAAACGAATCACCTTCGAAACTTTCCATGCCTCCGATGCGTGCCAATTTGGGGGTGGTGAGAATACCGTTGGCCAAAATGACGTATCGCGCTTGCATAGTGTCATCGCGGTCAGTGTGCACAGTCCAGCGGCCAGTTGCTTCGTTCCAGTCAGTTCGTTCCACCGTTGTGTGAAAGAGACATTTGTCGTAGAAACCGAACTTCGTTGCCATCGTCTGGCAGTATTCGAGGATTTCAAAACCCGACGCGAATTTCATCGTTGGGAAATAATCCATTTCGTCCAGAAGAGGTAGGTAACTGTACGATTCCACGTCACACGCGATGCCTGGGTACCGGTTCCAGTACCAGGTGCCACCTACGTCGCCGCCCTTCTCACAGAATCTGACGTCGGTGAACCCAGCTTCTTTGAGTCGGTACCACAACAACAGCCCAGCGAAGCCTGCACCTACGACCAAGATTTCGCATTGATCGGTTAGGGGTTCGCGTTCAACAGGGGGCTCTGAGTAGTGGTCTTCGAGGTATTTGGAGAACTCGCCCTCCATTGACATGTAGTCAGCCGCGCCTCGCCGCTGCTCCTTAAATTCGCGGTACTTGGCTTGCTCTACGGCGTCGAACTTGTCTCCAACTGGGGCGTCGGGCAGTGTCTTGAGAGCTAGATCAGCGTTTATTCCATAGCCTTGGCCGCGAATTTTTTCGCTGGCCTTGGCTGCACGGGTGTCGAATATCTTCAAACCTGTAGCGGGGTCGATGCTGATGGCCATGCTTTCCTCCTGCTGACACAGTCGCGATGTTAGGCATGACAACCCGACCGGTGCCGTATCCCGACGAAGACAATTTCGCTTCAGCGATAATGTACTCACCGAAGAATGGCCTGCTACAGGGACCTAAGTCCCATTGGTTACTGCGTTGGTAGCCTCGTGTTCGTGGCAGCCCGCACCTGGATAGCCGTCGCGTTAGCGGCTGCGAGCGCAGGAGTCGCTCAGGGTTTTGGTCGGTTCACCCTCGGCGTGGTGTTGCCAGCTGTTCGCTCTGATTTGGGTTTGTCGAATACCATCGCCGGTTCCTTAGCAACCGCCAATGTTGGCGCCTACCTTGTCGGAACCCTTGCGGTGGCCATCATGTCTTCGCGTTTGCGTCTGATGGCGATCATGCGGATCGGTCTCGTGATCAGCGTAGGTGGGCTGGTGCTAGCTGCGGTAGCTTCGAACGTCGTCGTGCTCGGAGCGGCGATGTTTCTGTCCGGGTTCGGTGGGGCTTGTGTGTGGATTCCAACCCCGGTAATCGCTACTGACGCGTTCCCTCCTGAAAAGCGCGGTCTCGTAATCGCGGTGCTCTCGTCAGGCATGGGTTTGAGCATCGTGTTTACCAGTCAGTTGGCTGCCTGGGTTCGTCAAGTCTCAGGTAGCGAGGGGTGGCGAACCGTTTATCTAATTCAGGCAGCGATTGGACTTGTTATCGCACTTGCGACGATCGCTGTGGTGCGACACTCCAAAGGAACGGTGTCTTCCAAAGGTGGTATCGGGGGGTTCGATGCCTTGCGTCGCGTCGCTGGTTGGAAACCTGTGACGGTGATGTACACCACGTTCGGGTTCATGTACTTGCTGGTTCTCGCATTCTTGACCAGTCGTTTGGAAGACGACAGTGGATGGAGTTCCGGCAATGCGTCGTTGGCGTTCACTTTGGTGGGTTTTGCAATGGTGTTCGGTGGCCCGATCATGGCGAAGGCCATTGAGATCTTTGGGATGAGAGCGAGCCTCGCCAGTGCGTTCGCTCTGTGGAGTTTGGTGGTACTCGCAATTCTGCCCGGCTGGTTCTTCCCCACGCTGGTTTCGGCGACGTTTTTGGGAATAATTTTCGCGTCGATCCCAGTAACCCTGACCATGTACTTCGTTCAAAACGCCTCGCCGGAGGACTACGGTCCAGGCTTCAGTGCAGCGACACTAGCTTTCGGGGTCGCTCAAATGATCTCACCGCAAGTCGGTGGGGCGGTGGCAGATTGGACATCTTCGTTTACTTGGGTCCTTCTTCTCTCAGCCGGATGCGCCACCATCGGAATCTTTGGTGCGCTACGCCTTCCAAGTGCTGGAGCCGATCGTTCCACGCCCCGTTCTTCGCCTCCGATGCGTTCACCTCTCGTACCTTCCTCGGTGTTCTCGGTGCGACCCAATTAAGCCCATCCTTTGATGGCCGATTCGACCTAGATTCGTCATATGAGCGATTCTCTGTCTGAATCTGGTTTCGATCTTGACCATGTCGACCGTCTTCTCACCACAACGCGCGCTGTTCGCAAGCGTTTGGATTTTGAGCGCCACGTCAGCGACGAACTGATCTTCGAATGCATTGACCTAGCTGAGCAGGCACCAACCGGCGGGAACGACGCCAGTCGACGGTGGCTGGTAATTCGTGACCAAGACACCAAGAACGAACTGGGACGCTTGTATGCCGAAGTTGGAACGCTTTTCATTAACGCTCGAGGGCGTCTTGACGGGACAGGTCATCCCAAAGAGCGAGTGGTGAGTTCAAGCGCGTTTTTGGTCGAAAACTTTTCCAGATCCCCGGTCCTCGTAATGTGCGCAATCTGGGGAATTCATGACGACAGCGGACGTCCTGGGCTATTTGACAGCGCAATCCCGTCGGCGTGGAGTTTCAACCTGGCTTTGCGTTCGCGCGGGTTGGGTACCGCATACGCGACAATGCTCAACAACAAGTCGGAAGATGTAGCGGAACTACTCGGGATTCCTTCTGGTGTGACGACTTTGGTGTGTTTTCCTGTGGCCTACACGATCGGCCAAGATTTTTCGCCTGCTCCTCGGCGCCCAGCTTTTGAAATCACCTACTTCGATCAATGGGGTTTCACTCGAAGCCAGGGAAGCCAAGACGGGAGCGCACGGATCGAAGATGGTCCAGGTGTCGTAGTTGAGATCGACACGGATGCTCGACCCAAGGCCATTTGGGATGTCATTTCTGACATCAATATGCCCGCTCAATTTTCCGAAGAATTAGTCAAAGCCGAGTGGACAAGTGATGGAGATCCTCAAGTTGGTTCAACGTTTCGCGGAAGCAACTCAATTTCCGGCGTCCGTGAATGGGAAACCGACTGCATCGTCACCGAGTGGAAAGATAGGGCGGCCTTTGAGTGGCGGATCACCGACGCAGAGAAGCCCGGCGCAATCTGGAGGTTCGACCTCGCCGAACAAGGCGGCGGAAGCCGCCTTCGATTTTCAATGACTATCGGCAAAGACAACAACGGAACCGCTCCTCGAGCATTAAAAGATCCCACTCAGGAAAGCCGAGTGCTCCATGAACGGCGACTCGTCCATAAGGCCAACATGCAACGGGTAGTCGACGGTGTAAAGGGTCTCGTGGACCGTTGATTCAGCGTCGGTCAACGATGACGTGTTCTTTGGTGAGAAACATGGTCGACCGCGAGAAGTCAATGAATTTGGCTTCGTCGTCGTAGGCACGTCTGGATGCTGCCCTGTTTTCCGGGGTGGGATTCCCCATTGAGTTTCGATCCATCCACACTTCAGCGTGACCAAGGTAGGGATCGATTTTCGATCCTCTCGAACGATTAATTGCGGCCGTAAGCTCCGGTTCGTCGCGATGGACCTGCTGGTAACGAACAATTCCCGAACCGTGCGCCTGCCGACGAATCACCGGCCCATGGTGGGTGCGCCAATACCACTGGGCTTCGTCAACGGTGAGTGAGTCCAGGTGGCGGAGCGGAAAGTACAACTTAACCAGGCTGGAGCGTTCTGTCGCGACAATATTTTCCGGAGTCGGGTTGACTTGCGGGTATTCATAGTTGAACCAGGCAACTGAACGTCTCAGATCTATGAAGTTCTCCTCGTCGTCGCGGAGGATCTGGTCCACCTTTCGACCGTCGTCGGATCGGGTGGCCGCGACCATGGCTTCTTTAGACTCCCACCACACTTCTACAACCCCGTCATATGGTTCTTCCATCTCGCCGCGTCGGCCAGGCAGCCGGGAATGGTCATCGTCGGTGGTATGCACCTGCACATACCGGAGCATGCCAAGAGTGTGGGAATGCCCTGCAACGAGGGAACCGTGTTCTTCAAGCCAGTAGCGCTGCATGTCCTCGCGTGACATGCCTTCTTTGCGCCGAACCAGGAACGTCAATCTGAGCATGATGTGTCCTTCCTGATGCCGATCTTAGTTTCCTCTTCGGAGAGACAAATTTGGCAGTGTTGGACCTTGGCTGGTGCAACCAACCTATTTTCGCCAACTTTCAAGATCTAGGTCTGGTGGAACGACGATGAAGACTTGCCGGCGCGGGGTTTCGACACCTCGACTGATATGCCCTTGCCCTGTGGTGTCATCGGCTAGCAAGATATCGCCGACGCCGAAACGACGTGTAGTTCCGTCGCCGATTTCGATTTCGACGGACCCGCTCAGGTGAATGACGAATTGGCGTTGAGGCGCGCAGTGATAGTCGTATACGTCATCGTCGCCTTCGGTGTGGGTTGTCCGAAAGAACGATGAGGTACTTGTTACTGATGAGCTGATTTCGCCACGTGGAGGACCAAGATCGGTACTCGGTATCTCGAGTTCTTCGAAATGGGATTGCCCGTCTTCGCCGGTAAAGATTCTGGTGATCTGCATAACCGAAGTCTGCCTTGTATCTGACCGGTACACACGAATCTATTCGGCGGTCACCGCTGAGCGCCTGTCCCCCGCAGGGGTTGGTGGTCGCGGTTGACGGCCTCTACTGCAGCACGCGTTTTGACCGGTAGGTTGTGATACGAGCGCCGGTGGCGGAACTGGCAGACGCGCCGGCTTTAGGTGCCGGTGTCTTTGGACGTGTGGGTTCGAGTCCCACCCGGCGCACCAATAACTCAACCACGAGGTTCTATCTAATTAGCTATTCCACACCTGATCGAACCAGCCGCTCACAGGTGCGGTAAGTAATGGAAACCCGTCCTCTCTAACAGCTCCACAGGTGACGCACTCGATGCCTGCTTCGGATCCTCGGCGCCAGGAGAGAACAGTGTGGGTTTCGTGTTCCACATAAAGGTCAGCGATGGTGGGCGCCAGGGTTGGTGCCGGATCCACGTCATACAGCTGAATCCAGTCATCACAACTTCTGCACCTCAATCCGATTCTGTTTTCATCCCAGACTTCATATCCCCACTCGATGGCGAGATCATGTCCGTGATGCATGGACCACTCATCCCCCAAATCCAGCGGTTGGCCGCCCATCTCGAGATGACTGAGATAACGCAGTCTCCATTCGCGGGCGTGAGTAAGGCGTGCAATGACAGTCGAATCGGGCCCAATTTCAGGACGCTCCGATCGGGATTGGTCAAGCCGGCTGAGAATTTCTTCGGTAAGCCGTATGGATTCCCTCAGCATCTGCAACTTGTCGTCGTCAGGGTCCATATGGGTTGCCCTCCCATCACAGATTTAACACAAACTCACAAAGGACCGTCTTCAGAAAATATGGGTTAGCAACTTTTGAGAAACTGTCCTCGTGAAAGGTGCACAATGTCGTCGATGCTTTCGCCTTACAGGATTCTTGACCTCACCGATGAACGCGCCAACCTGACCGGGCTTCTGCTAGCCCAGCTCGGAGCTGAGGTCATTGCCGTAGAACCGCCTGACGGAACTCATTCTCGACAGGTGGCGCCGTTTTTCCACGATGAACCGGAACCCGAATCGTCGCTCACCCATTGGGCGTGGAACCGCGGAAAGAAGTCGGTGGTCGGAGGGGAATCTGAGATCAAACGTCTCTCAGTGACCGCTGATGTCATTGTTGACTGCGGCGTATTCGAATCCCTCGACTTGGCTGCGTTACGTGCCAAGAATCCCTCGCTTATCACCATCACGATTTCTGCCTTTGGTTCTACGGGCCCCAAGAGCGACTGGCTGGCTACAGATTTGACAATTCTGGCGAGCGGCGGCCAGCTTGGCCTGACCGGCGATCCGGACCGGGCACCCGTGCAGGTGGGGGCTGTCCCTCAGGGCTGGTTACATGCGGCTCTGGAGGCTGCGGAAGCGGCAACCATCGCTTTGGTTGAGCGCAGCAAGTCTGGCTGGGGACAACACATAGATGTCTCTGCTCAACAAGCAGTCACTCAATGCACGCAAACGATGTTGATGACTACTGCTGTTGGAGCGCCACTCGTTGCGCGCGCCGGCGGGGGAATCAAGGCAGGAGAATACGTTCTTCGCACGGTGTACCCGGCCTTGGATGGGTACGTGTCGATCACGTTCATGTTCGGGGAGATGGTTGGCCCCTTTAGCCGGCGGCTAATGGAATGGGTGTACGAAGAAGGCTTCTGTGATGAGGCAACTCGAGATCAGAACTGGATCGATTTCTTCACTCTGATTTACACAGGCCAGGCTGACCCCGAGGGTCTCAACCGCGCTCAGGACGCCATAGCAGCCTTCACAGCTACTAAAACCAAAGCCGAACTCATGGTCGGCAACCACGAACGCCGACTACTGATTGCTCCAGTCGCCACTACACAAGACCTCCTTGAGTCCGAACATCTCGCAGTCCGCGGGTTTTTCGAAGAGGTCGCCGATTTCGAGTGCCCTTTTCCGGGTCGGTTTGCAAAAGCCAGTGTTCCTCTCACTCTTCTTGGACCACCACCCAAGCTCGGTGAACACACCGAAGAAGTAATTGAGAACCTTGATAGAAACCCGGTTGCTCCTCCTGCACTTACCCCTGCACCAACTCGTCGCCCGTTAGAGGGACTCAAGATTCTTGATTTCACCTGGGCTATCGCTGCTCCGATGGCTACTAGAAATCTTGCCGATCACGGCGCCACCGTTGTCCGGATCGAATCCGAGGGGCGGATCGATGTGATTCGCAACGCCGGACCGTTCGTTAACGATGAAACTCACCCTGACAACACAGCCCAATACCACTCTGCGAACGCCGGCAAGTACATGTTGAGTCTTGATCTTTCCAACGAAGCAGCGAACGCGGTCGTTTGGGATCTTGTCGACTGGGCTGATGTTGTCATCGAAGCTTTCACTCCTAAAGCAATGGCAAATTGGGGACTTGATTATCAGTCCATCAAGGCACGTAAACCAGAGATTGTGATGCTTTCCAGTTGTCTGATGGGACAGACCGGCCCGATGAACATGTACCCAGGTTTCGGTGTTCTAGCAGCCGCTCTTGGCGGATTTTACGAGATCACAGGATGGCCAGATCGTCCTCCTACCGGACCGTTTCTCGCCTACACCGATTACACCGCTCCTCGATTTACTGTTGCTGCTCTAATGGCTGCTGTTGATCATCGAAACAGAACCGGCGAAGGGGTGTACGTCGATCTCAGCCAGCACGAGTCCGCGTTGCATCTTCTCGGTCCCGCCCTGTTGGATCAAGCAGCCAACGGACGAACGGCGACTCGAACTGGAAACGCCAGCGATCGTTACAACATCCACGGCGTATATCGGACCGCCGGCGAAGACAAGTGGATCGCTATCGTCTGCCAAGACCGAGAGGCTGAAGAAAGGTTGCGGGAACTCATTGGGTCGGCACAGATAGACGATTCGACGATCCAAGCGTGGACCGTGAGTCGTGACCGATTCGAGTTACAAGACTTGTTGCAGTCTTCTGGCATTGCCGCCCACGTAGTTGCAGATTCTGCGGACGCGGTAGCTGACCCTCAACTCGCCCATAGAAATCATTTCCAACGTGTGCCTCAGGCCTACGCAGGTGAAACCCTCATCGAAGGTTCGCACTATCAGTTCAGCCGAACTCCGTCCGCGGCGTTGTGGGGTGGGGCCCCGATTGGGGAACACACCTTTGAAATATTGAGCGACATGTTGGGTTACGACGGCGACCAGATCGCGGACCTCGCTGCCACACAGGCGTTGTACTGAAAACTTCTTTTGGTTCTGCCCCGCGACAAAGGGTTAACCCCCGCACGAGAAAGCCCTTCGACGGCAGTTTCGAAGAGCTACCTAATTTCTCCTCAAGTCAGCGAGCAGCGCCTTGGGGTGCAAAACTCACCGAAAAGGAGGACAACTCTCATGGACCGACAACAGCAGATTGATCTTGCCAATGCCTTCATTCGGCAACTCGAAGCAAAAGAAGAGCATTATTCCATGGCGGGCGATGTCGAGGATCCCAGCCTTGATAACGCTTATTTGGTGCAGGACTCGTTCATTGACGTCATGCTCGAACGCGGTGCGCGGATCGTTGGTTGGAAAGTGGCTTTGACCAGCAAGGCAATGCAAGAGTTTTGCGGGGTAGATCACCCTTTGTCGGGAGCTATCTTCGATAGCCGAGTGCACCAGTCGCCCTCTCAAGTCTCGTTAAGCGACCATAGGCATCTGGGTCTCGAGTGCGAGATCGCAGTTCGCGTCAAGCGAGACTTGACACAGGGCGCTGAGCCCTACACCAAAGAGATCATCATTGATGCCGTGGAGACCTGTTATCCAGCGTTCGAACTCATCGAAGATCGCGACGCCGATTACGACGCACTCAACCCATTTGATTCAGTCTCGGAGAACGCCTGGAACGCCGGGGTAATCCTGGGTGATCCTCTTCCAAACTGGGAAGAGCTTGATCTCGTAGAAACCCCAACAGTTCTGGAAGTGAATGGAGACACATTGGGCTCCGGCCGCACGGGTGATGCTTTGGGGCATCCGTTTGAGGCAGTGGCGTGGCTCGCTAATCACCTCAATAGCCGCGACCGCTTTCTTCGAGCCGGTGAGTTTGTTATGACGGGCAGCACCGTCATTACATACTTTCCTGAACCTGGCGATCAAGTGCATTTTGTTGTGGGAACCAACGCACCGGTAATGCTGGCCTGTTCATAGTGAACATCGACTGGGCTACCCTTGCCACGGAGGCAAGCCTGGGGAGTCAAAGGGGACATTGATGAGCAATATGCAAATCATTCCGATGACCGGAAAGGCGTTCGGGGCCACAGTCAACGATGTCGATTTGAAGGACCTCAGCGACAACGACTTCGCCATTCTTCACGACGCATTCCTAAACCATGGGTTTCTGCTCTTCCCAGAACAACATTTCGCTGAAGTCGAAAGCGTCGCGTTCGGGGAACGATTCGGCGAACTGGAATTCGGCGGTTTGCCGATGGCGAACCAGCAAAAGCACCGAGACGGAACGTTCGGCGAGATCTACGACTTGCAGTCCCAAATGATGCGCACCAACGTCGGAAACGAGACCTGGCACACCGACTCGACCTACAAACCAATATCCAGCAAAGTAGCGATGCTTTCAGCGGTGGTAATCCCCGACGAGGGTGGCCAAACCGAATTAGCCGATCTACGCGCCGGGTACGACGCGCTTGACCAACAAACCAAAGAACTCATATCGGGCCTGAGCGCCTTCCATTCAACAAACTATTCACAGGCCAACGACATCGGAGACTTCCCCGATACAAACGGGGAAGGCGCTTACGGCACCGTTTACCATGGCGAGGCCTACCTGAGACCTTTGGTAAAGATCCATCCCGAAACTGGCCGCCCCAATCTCTTCGTAGGTCGTCACGCATTCGGAATTCCCGGACTCAGCCGAGCGGAAAGTCGAGCACTTATCCGATCGCTTCTTGAACACGTCGTAGGCGACGACTCGCGTGTCTATACCAACAACTGGGCTGTCGGCGACACACTGCTGTGGGACAACCGACGGATTCTGCATCGAGCCCGTCCGTACGACTACGAGAAACCGAGATATCTCATCGGGACACGAGTGGCCGGTGACCCCGCCAGCGAGTTGGCGTACTACCCAGAAGACCCCGAAGCCGAAGCGGGCAGAAAAGCTCTCACCGAAGAACTTGAACACCTGCGTAGCGAGACAACAGATCGAAGGTACGGAGCGACAACCGCGACGTTTTAGGTAGTGGCTGTTTGGGCGTAACCATCCTGCATGAAAGCTCGCAAATAATCCCCGTAACGGTAACTCTCACACGCCAGGGGGCGTTCGTCGTCAACGCAGCCTGACATGGGTTCGATCATCGTGTCGGGGCGGGGGTCGAAGAAAAAGGGAATCGCGTACCGGTCGGCGCCACTGTCGTTGAGGGCTCGATGTTTCGTCGACAGGAAACGGTTGTTACTCCATGCTCGCAACGTGTCACCGGCGTTCACGACGAAGGATTCCGGCTCTTGAGCGACAGCGAACCACCCGTCCGCTCCTGCAATCGATAAACCATCCACCTTGTTCGTTGGTAGCAACGTCATAAAACCGGCGTCGCTGTGCGGATCAATCCCCCACTGGTCGGGTGCTGCAGATACAGGCGGGTAGTGGGTCACGCGAAGCGTCGCCAGAGAAGGGTCAAAATATTGGTCAAAAAAATCGGGAGGCATGTCGGATGCGACCGCGTACAACGGCAGCAGTTGGTGGCAAAATTCCTCCATTCGTCGGTAATAACGTTCGGCTGCTTCCCTGAAACCCGGCAACGACGTTTCTGAAGGAAACTGATTGCGGTGTGACCCGGGACGTCCCATGAAATACGCGGCGTTCAACGAGTAGGGACGAGTGTCGCGTTGAGCTCCTCCCATGTCGACGTAGCCCATTGCCGTTGCCGTCATTGGATGACAGGTTTTTTCGGCTGCGGGTAGGTCGTGGTACTTCTCCGCCCATCGGTACATTTGTTCAATTTCTGCCCAGTCAATACCGTGACCGACGACAGAGAAAAACCCCACATTTTCGAGAGCCTCACGAACCTGCTCGGCAGTGCTGTCTAAGGCATCTTGGACACCTGCGAGGACAGGGGCCACGTCAATTAACGGAAGAGGGTTAGTGATTTGTTGGGATGTCATGGGAATTCCCCGAATAAATCGATTAGCCGCTTGCGCCTGTTGATTCGCGTGCTTTGAGATGGAGCCGATCGACTTCAGGGGCAACTCGATGTTCGTCCCAATCAGCAAGGATTGGGTGAGCCGACGCACGCAACTCCTCGTGCAACTGGTCGCTACCAATATCAGTAGTCAACTCCAGTCGATGCCCGCTGGGATCATGGAAGTAGATGGACTCACAGAAGGTGTGATCAATCGGACCAAGTACCGAATGACCGCCCTGTTCGAGGCGTTCCTTGTACGTCAGCAGCGTTTCTCGACTATCCACTTTCAATGCAAGATGTTGCACCCAATCGGGGGTGTTGGGGTCAGGTGTCATTTCCTCTGACTCAGGGAGTTCGAAAAATGCGACCGATCCGCCGTCTGCCATCTGCAGGAAGATATGGATGTGCGGGTATCGCTCTCCGGTGGATGGCACGACGTTTTCAGCGATCGAGGTCGCTAACTCAAGATCTAGATACTTCTCATAAAACTCGACTGTTTCTCGCGCGTCTGTGCACCGGTACGCGACGTGATGTAAACGCTGAATGGTCATCTCTGCACCCCTAGCTAATAAACAACAACCTAGCCACTGGCGCAATGGTCAACGCCGAGTCCTCACCAAACCCAGCATCAGCGCACCCTCCTGTCACCTGCTGCGACACGATTAGTTACCGAAGTCCGGTTGAATAGTTGAAAGAATTATGATTGATCCGAACCGATGCTTAAGGGGACACAGTGGACAGTGCTACCGAAAGCCAAGACTTGCTCGACCATTCCGCGACCTTCGCCGCGATGACCGAAGCAACTCCTTTGGATTGGCAGATTGTCGCAGCGCACAACCGTGCCTTCGCCGACGACGTAGCCGGTCGAGTACTTGACCATCTGCGTCTTTTAGACGGTGACTGTGGAGGGTTCGCTGTGGATCGTTTAGAACACTCGGTACAAACAGCGACTCGTGCGTTCAGAGCAAATAAGTCCGATGAGTATGTGGTGTGTGCCTTGCTGCACGATATTGGAGACACACTCGGCTCCTATAACCATCAAGACATCGCCGCGGCGATCCTTAAGCCGTTCGTATCTGAGGACCATCTTTGGATGGTTGAGAAGCACGCCATATTTCAGGGTTACAACTTTTTTCATCATCTCGGACTTGATCGCGATATGAGAGATCAGTTTGTGGGTCATCGCGCTTACGACCTCACGGTTGAGTTCTGTCAAGAGTTCGACCAAGCAGCCTTTGATCCCAGCTACGACTCAATGTCGCTTTTGGAGTTCGTGCCCGCGGTCGAAGCTCTATTCGCCGAGCCGAAGAATTCGATTTATCTCACTGAGGATGGCCAAATGGCCGGCGCCACCGAACCGCCAGATTGAGGCTTAGTGGGTGCCGAGGGTGAGGGTTCTCAATCTGTTGCAGGCGAGTTCGCGTGCAGTTGTGGCGACCGAGTATGCCAATCCGTAAGTTGTTGGTAGCGGTCACCGAAGCGTAAGACGGCATCATCTTCGAATGGTCGTCCGATGATCTGCAGCCCGCAGGGCAATCCGTCTTGGTCGAATCCCATTGGGATTGACAATGCCGGAAATCCTGTCGAATTCCATGCCGGTGTGTGCATTGCGGCCAACGAAGTTGCCTTCCGGTCAGCCCCTTTGAAAGGTGTTGCTGCGTAGCCTGTAGTCGGGCTCAGAAGGACCTTGACACCGGTTTCGTCCATCTGGTCGAGTACTGCCTTGCGCGCAACTTGTCGCACTCGCTCCACCTGAACTAGATCACCAGCTGAAATGAGGGCGCCCTGCGCGATGGTCAGTCGGGTGGGTCGGCCGTAGTCGCTCCACCGGTCGCGCAGTTGGTCGCGGTGCCAAGAGAACGCTTCGGCTTGCAAAGCCATGAACGTGCCGTTGTGCATGGCTTCATAGTGAGGGACCTCGAAGGGAACTATCTCGATCCCCGTGGCGCTCAATTCGGCGACCGCGTCGTCGAACACGGCCATCATCGGGTCAGAACTTGCGTCTATCAGCGACTGGTTCGTGATGATTCCAGCTTTGCCGAGGTCCGTGTCTGCGGCTAAGGCTGCGACGTAATCGAATTCTGGTCTTACCACCGTGGTTCTATCCGTTGAGTCGTAGCCGGCCATGACTGTAAGCATTGCCGCGCAGTCCCACACCGAAGTCGCCATAGGACCTATGTGGTCGTAGCTGAGGCCGAGAGGGATGCAACCGCTCTTTGGCACCAGGCCGAAGGTTTGTTTGAACCCGCTAATTCCGCAGTACGCGGCGGGCAGACGAACACTTCCTCCGGTGTCTGTTCCCAGCCCTCCTAAGAACTGACCTGATGCGATGCCGTTGGCTGTGCCTGAACTGGAGCCGCCGGTCCAACGATCGGTGTTCCAAGGGTTGCGTGGAACCGGGAAGGGCTTTTCAAAATCAGGGAAGCCGATGGCGTACTCCATGGTGGTCGTCTTTCCTGTGACCACTGCCCCCGCAGCGCGTAGCCGTCGAAGCAAAGGTCCGTCGCCCTGGTTTCCCCACGACGGATCTTGTACCAGGGATTGAGCCGAAGTTGGTCCTTCGTCGGTGGAAATGATGTCCTTTATTCCCAACGGAATCCCGTGCAGTGGTCCGCGGTCCACTCCTGATTGGAGTTCACTGTCGGCCCGTTCAGCCGATTCAAGTGCTGTCTCGTCAAACCGACACAGGTAAGTGCCCAGAATGGGATCAAGATATTCAGAGGCTTCTAAGGCTCGTTCTACGATCTCGCGGCTGGTGAGTTTCCCATCGCGTAGGTCATTCGCTGTCTGTCGTATCGAGGTGTTTCCCACGGTCAGGAATCCAGTTCTGCTCGAAATACCGACGCTGTTACCTCATCACCCGTGTCGATTTCGTACATGTGGTCGACTTTTCGTCGCAGTACAGGAAAGATTCGCTCAAGCGAGGCGAGGTCCGCTCCTGTCGGTTCGATCCCTGCCAGGCTGAGCAGCGCCCTGACTTCGCTTACCGACTCAGAACCGGAATGGTCTTGTGTGTCAGCCATGATCCCACCTTAAGGCCGATCGACTAACGGCTGCTGAACTCGGGTTCACAGCCAGTTCACAGGACTGGTTTTCCATTCATTTCTCCCAGCGAATCGGCTAGAAGTTCAAGGCGTTCACCGTCGGGTCCACTGAAGTAGATCGAGTTACGGTGCTCAAAGGTGATTTCAACACCTGCCGCTTCCAGCTTCGACCTCAAATAGGTCTGTTTTTCAGGTGTCACCGAGATGGCAAGGTGATGCATCGATCCCAGTACCTCCGAATATGGTCCAAGGTTCAAACTGGGAAAATCGAAAAACGCTAAGGCATTGCCGTTTCCGACATCAAAAAAGAAGTGTGTGGAGCCTCGATAGTCACGGTTTTCGAAAAGTTCGGTCAGCGGAAACTCGAGGATCCCTTGATAAAAGTCGATTGTCCGTTCCACGTCGGAACTCAACAATGCCAGGTGATGGACACCTCCAGCCGTTGATGGCGGACGGGCCTCGGCAGCGACCAGGTGTGCTCGTCTGAGCATTTCCCATTCTTCGCTCCGGTCGAGTGCTTCACCACGCTTAGTTTCGCTCACCGCTGACCGCCTATTTCTCAACTCATGACCGCCGCTATCGGCCTCTCAGTCACCGCCGTAAAGTTAGCGCCACCTAGGGTGTCGCTCATGACCATCGTTCATTCATCAGCTTCTGCTTCTGCCGCATTGGCAAATTTCGACATCAAAAACTCGACCGCTATTCAGGTCGGTGACTTGTACATGTTCAGCGGTATGACCGCCATCAATCTCGATACGTTCGAGGTGTCCGATGGTGATCTGGCAACCCAGGCTCGTTTGACCCTAGAAAATTTCGGTGTGATTCTCCAAGATTTTGGTCTCTCATTGGATCACGTTGTGAAGGTCAACGCCCAACTCACTAACATCAGTGACTTTCCCGTGTGGAACGAGGTGTTCCTTGACATATTCGATGCACCGTATCCGTGTCGGACCACAGTGGGAGCACCACTCGTGGTTGGAGAAATCGAAGTCGAAATCACGGCCGCTTCTACGCCGCGACGCTAGGGATCTGTTAACTATTGCGACGAGGTAACTTCATCGATAGGGAGAGCTATGCGACTTTTTAGCCATAAGCGCCGGCCGGTGCATCTCGGACCACATTGTGCCGAACGACTTCCTCGTCTCGCTCCTGATGCGACCCCCAACGGGTGGACAGGGACAACTCCGTCCCCGCCAACCGAAAAGGCGATTCCGGGGCCTCAGGCGGCAGTAAACGCCTTTGCTCGCTATCAAGAGCTTTTTGACGCGGCGCGCCGAGGGGTGCCGGCTCCCGAGCGGGCACCGATTCCGGGTGGACCTGATGAAGTCGCGGCCAATCTCGCCGCCGGTTGTTATTTCCTTGATGCCGACGCCACAGCTACTTGTCTGGTGCCTCGCGACGCGTGGTCAAGTGAATCGACGGCCGAAATGGTGACTCATCGCTGGGCTGTGGTCGTCTTAATCGACTTCGCTCACGGGGTTGAAGCTGGCCGTCCCGGTGACGCCTGGATGCTGGGGAGTCAGCAGGCCGCTGCCGACCTCAGGGCCACCGAACTGGCGGTGATCACCGCCGGATACATTCGAAACCTGGGCTATGACGCTACTGCCCATAGTGCCGGGGCCAGCGACCTGGATCTGGGACGTGTCGCTCTTCAGGCTGGACTTCTAGAGATCTGTAATGGCGAACTGCGCAGCCCTTGGTCTAAGCGGGGATTCGGAATTGGCGTGGTGACTACTGACCTCGAAGCGACACCTCAAGCTCCATTGGCCCCACGTTCTTGGACCGATCGCCTTCGGTCTCACGGCCCGCGTTGGTGGTTCGGGTTTGGTGGTACTCGACCTGGGTGGGGCAGGTTGAGAGGCGAGTGCCGACCACTTCACCTGGGGAGCTACCCCATGGAACGTGTCCGTCGGGTAAGCGAGGCCACCACCTTGGTACTCGAAGAGGAAATTCCGAGGGTGCCTCAAAGGGCGAGTTTCTTCGATCGGCCCATTCACGGGGACTTAGGAACCAAGTTTGTTGAGGATCGCAAGGTCTTCGCGATCAAGACTCCTTCGGCGAACGCCTATGTGTCGATGATCCGCTCCATGGTTCCCCACCAAGACGGTCTGATTGCGGACCGCACGGCGCCTGGGACCGATGATTCAGATGCGAACGCCTCATCGGTCAAGGCGCTTGCGCATCTTCTGGGTGGGGACATGGTTGGGATCTGCAGGATTCCTCTCCATGCCTGGTATTCCCACGACGCGGGCGGAGAACCAATAGAGCCTTATCATCAAAACGCGATCGTCATTCTTCTTGATCAGGGCTACGAAACAATGGAGGGTGCTTCGGGCGACGACTGGATATCGGGTGCTCAATCGATGCGGGCATACATGCGGGGCGCTGAAATAGCTGGTGTCATCGCTGAGCATCTGCGCGGTCTCGGCTGGTCGGCCCGAAGTCAGACCAATGCCCTTTCCCATGTCCTTCACATACCACTCGTTCTTGACGCTGGTCTCGGAGAACTGAGTCGGATTGGTGAGTTGGTCTTGAATCCGTTTGTTGGTCCGCGGTTCAAGTCGGTGGTGGTCACCACTGATCTGCCGCTAACTCCCGACCGTCACATCGACTTCGGTTTGCAGGACTTTTGTGAGAAGTGCACCAAGTGTGCGCGGGAATGCCCTTGTGGTGCGATCAGCTTCACGGACAAGGTCATGTTCAACGGTTACGAGATGTGGAAACCGGACGCTGAGAAATGCGCGAAATATCGGCTGGGTAATTTGAAGGGTTCGGCGTGCGGGCGTTGCATGAAAACCTGCCCCTACAACACCGAAGGTCTGTTGTCGCAACGAATGTGGCTCTGGGCTGCAATTCGACTGCCTTTTCTGCGCAGGAGTATCGCCCGCTGGGACGACCGGGTTAAGAATGGCTCGATAAACCTGGTGAAGAAATGGTGGTGGGATTTGGAGTTCGTCGATGGTCGAACCGTCGAACCTTCGAAGGGAACTAATCGTCGAGAACTCGATATGAACGGTGGCAGGATCGCTAGCAAGCAAAAAATTGCTATGTACTTCGCTGATCAGAACCCGCCACCCGAAGCGGTAGGTGTTGCAGTCAAACCGAATCGGAAAGAAGCGGTCGAGCGCGGTGCTGCGGCCGAGTCTCCTGCAATGGCGCGCCGTCGGGTTGGCCGTTAGCTCCGTGACTCCTTAGTCGTGTGGTGTCATTTCGGTTAACTGATAAATCGTTGGTGGCCCATGAAATCTGCTAGTGCGTTCAGCGAATTCCTCCGTGCCCATAAATGCAGCCATCTTCTCGACGTCAACTCCGTAGGCAAGGATCACCACCTGGCCATTGTCAATGGGGCCAGCAACCATCGATTCCGAGAACTGCTGCCGTGCAGGCAGGTCTTCATCGAAGACTTTTCGCCATTCGTCGTAGTCTCCGAGGAGATCTAAAACTACTGCTAGGTCCATTTCTCTCCACCTCCGCTTATTGCTCTACGCCGTAACCTTACTTCTCTCGGGGACTGCTTCTATGGGGAGGACCTCTGCCGGTTGCGGGAGTTTGATCGGCTTATTTCATGAACACCACTTGACCGATTGACCCGCTAACACTTTCTGCAGGAGCGTCCGGACCGAGAGCATCGACACCAAACAATTCCTCGAACTCTGCGTCAGCAAAGAACGCGTCCGTAGCTGTGCCGTACTCGGCGTAGGAGGGGTATCCGAAGGTGTGATGGAAAGTCAGGAAACCGCCGCCGGGCCCACCGAGTTGTTGAACCAGGGTGTGATACGACGGCCTGATGTCGAGTCGAGTCAACACTGCGTCAAATTTTTCCATTAACCCCACGAAATCTTCAACTCGCCCGGGCTTCACTTTCCAAGTGTCGGTCCATACGTGCGCTGGCATAAATTTCACCTTTCTTGTGACGTCGAGCCTGAATAGTTCGACCAGTGAAGACTCGCATAGCGCACAAGAAGATGAAAGACCGTGCCGTAACGCGCGGGCCTTCGCGAACTTCTTTGCCCGACACGGCGGCTGGTGAAGCCGCTGCAGAAGGGTTACAAGCTCGCTCGGCCGTCGCGTAGCACCAGGTATTGCCGATCAGGGTCGTTTTGAGCGACGTCGCCTTCGCCGTTGGAGGTGCGGAGCACGGCGCCATCGGGTGCGTATTGCAAGATGTAACTCTTCCGCTCTGAATCGGTCAGGTTGGGGCCAGTGCGGTGCGGAGTGAGAGACGAGAACACGACGATATCGCCGGCTCTGGCTCGCACAGGAACCGCGTCTTCTGAAGGGAGCAGGCACCGCCAACCGTGCGGTGTGACCTCGTGAGCGAGGGTGCCTCGCCGATGCATTCCCGGCAACACCCATGGGCACCCGTTGTTCTCATCGGTGTCAGTCAGAGCGATCCAGCAGGTGAGGTATTGCTGAGGTTCGATAAAGGTATAGGAATTGTCCTGATGAAAAGGGAACTCCTCAGGCTGGCCCGGTTTCTTATACACCGCCTGATCCCAGTACAAGCGAACGTCGGGTCCGACCAGGTCGTGGCATAGGTCCAGGATCACTGGTGAGTGACTGAGTTCGCGCAAGAATTCGGATCGCTGCACGAGATGTTTCGTGAACGTGATGCCATCAGCTTGAGAGATGTAGATCCGCCCGTCGGGTTGGGTCCGCAGGTGGGCTTCCATCCTGGCCTCGAAGGGATCGATCTCTTCGATTGTTTGAGCGATCTCGTCGGCGTCGAATCCACGTTCGAGTAAAAAGAATCCTTCCTCACTGAACTGCTGCGCCTGGTCAGAATCAAGCCGCCGTGGTGGAAGGGTCGACTCCTGCCACCTGAACGATTCGTTGAGGGGGTGCAGCACAGGAGAATTCACGACAGCACCGTAGCAACCTGACTTCACAACAGCACGAGGTGCGTCAGTCTCTCTCCGGAGGGGTTTGCGTTGGTCCACCATTTGATTCCACGAAATCGAGGCAGGTCAGTGAGTTGCCGACATAATGACCGTTCAACGAACGATGCGAATGGCCCTTCGAGTTGACCCGCAGTCGGGGAACTATTGTCATTGGTCATGAAAGTTTCGGGGCGTGACGGGGGTCTCACGGCTGAGCAGTGGACACATTGGGAAGAGCGTGGATTTTTTCTGATTCCAGGTTTTTCAACGCCAGATCTATGTCAGGCAATGTTGGCACGCGCTGTGGAAATTGCTCGAGCCGCTAGTGAGTCAGGGGTTGCCGACGGAGTGATAGCCGAATCGGGTGTCGTTGACGGCGCGATCGTGCATCCCGAAAACAATCTCCTGAAAGGGGCCGACCCTAAACGGGCACCAGAAGTTGCCGTATCGAAGATTTTTCGGCTGGCCCGCGACCCACTTTTCCATGAATTCGCGACGAACCCCAATCTCGTAGCCGTCCTCCGCTCGTTGCTAAGCCCAACCATCGACTGCTTCCTCTCGCAGTTCATCTTCAAGAATCCCGGTGCTTGGGGTCAACCTTGGCACCAGGATTCGTACTATTTCCCATTTGACCGGACTCCCCAGGTGGGTGTCTGGTTGGCCGTTACTGAAGCGACCCTCGAAAATGGTTGTCTCCATGTGATGCCCGGATCTCATCAAGAGCCGGTCCATGAGCACCTTCGGGATTCACGCCCCGGTGCGAACCGTGGATACGTCGAAATCACTGATCATGATATGGGGACCGCTGTTCCCCAAACGATGAGTCCCGGTGACTTACTCATCTTTCACAGTCACCTCATGCATCAATCGACCGACAATCGTTCTGACCAGATGCGAGCAGCGATGGTGTACCACTATGCCGAGCGAGGCACGACTGATCAATCGCAACAACCGGCGGTCATTAACGACTGGATGCCCATCGAGGACTAACTCAACTCGTGAGTCGGCTTCCGCGGCGCGTCGACACGCGGGACGATAGCGTCGGGGACACACAAGGGGAGAGCGAGATGACCAAACACGTATTACTGGTATTCACCAGTCCAGTTGAGGGCAGAGAGGACGACTACAACGCCTGGTACAACGACGTGCACCTCGGAGAGGTTCTTACCGCTGATGGTTTCGTTCGGGCACAAAGGTTCAAGGCCAGCGAGATGATGCCGTCGGTGACAGAACACGAGTACGTCGCTATCTACGAGATCGAAGATCTCGATCCCAAGGACGCCATGAAGTCTCTGAACGGGGCCTCGGGATCTTTTACGATGACTGACGCGATCGAGCTGAAACAATCAAAGATGATGTTGGCGTCACAGGTCAGTGACCTAGTTGAGGCCTAGGTATTAGTCACCCATCGCGCGTTGTTGTTTGCGTATCTTTGCGGCGACGAACCATCACATCCAGACATCGCCGAGCGCACCAGAGAACTTAGGGTCCGTCCCAAGGTCAAGCTCGCTGCCGTCCATTAGATCTACCTACCGAACTGAACTCTCCTCGGGGAGATCTTTTCGCCGGTCTCTCGCAAAGACGGTCCGACGTTCGGCGTCAGAAAACCCACCGAGGCAGGTTGGCTTTATTTGAGTGCAAGCAACCCAGCAGCATTTCCAATCTCGGTCCATCGATGGCTCCTTGCCAACAGCTAGGCGGGAACTTTATCAGTCAGATAATCCATCTCGGACTTTGCGGGCCGCAGTGTTGGCGACGACGCTCAGTGGGAAGCCAGCGTACTGACTCACAAAGATCGGTATTTCAGTTAAGTCGCTTTCGTTCAGGTCACCCTTCGCGATGCCGGCGCTGAACTGCAGCTTCAAGATGGCGTCATTTCCTTGGGCGGCAACGATACCCAGAATTAGTAAGCGACGATCGCGGGTGCTGAGACCCTCACGTGACCAATAGTCGGAAAAGAGATTTTCCATGGCCATACGTTCAAATTCTTCAGGTTCTTCAGAGGCCTTTCGCGGATAGACCTCTTCAAATTTTGCTGCCCCGGCTTGGTATCTCTCCGATTGCATACCCACGTTTCCCCCTAGTTAATTATCCTCTTCCTATCACCAGTCTGGCATTCCACGATGTCGCTGGGTTTTCGCTCTCAAGGAGTGGATCAACCATTGGCAATGACAGAAGTCGTTCGCATACCAGACGCTGGACGTTGCTGACTAAGGTCGAGGGACAGCCGAGGGGGAGGCACCGCATGGACACCACTGATGGGAACCGGAAGAAAAGTAGCGCTGCTGAGATCCGTGGAGGTCTTACACACCCCATTATCGATTCTGACGCTCATTGGCTTGAGTTCGGCCCCCTCGTTCAGGAACGGATGCACCAGATCGGGGGTGAAAAAGCGTTAGCGGGATTCACTGGTACTCAAGAGATTGTCCCGATCCAAGAGATGGGACCCGATGGCAGAGCCCATATGGGCTATGGGCACCCAGGATTTTGGATGTTGCCAATGAAAAACACGCGCGACCGAGCAACCGCGATGATGCCCGCTCTTCTGGCAGAGCGAATGGAAGAACTAGGTCTCGACTTTTGCGTCATGTACCCGACCGGCGGATTCGCGACAGCCATGCAAAACGACGATGAAGTGAGGAAGGCAGCGTGTCGAGCCTTCAACATATTCAGTGCCGAATACTTTGCTGATTTCAGCGATCGAATGACCCCGGTGGCAGTAATCCCTATGCACACTCCTGACGAGGCCATTGAAGAAATCGCCTACATTCGAGAATCACTCGGGTTGAAAGCTTGCCTCTTCGGTGGGATGGTGCCTCGCTCGGTTCCCGCAGCAAAAGAAGGTGACCCCAAAGCCCATAGGCTCGGATCGGTCACCTACGACGTGTTCGGCATCGACAGCCCCTACGACTACGACCCCGTTTGGGCAGCATGTCTTGAGTATGGCGTTTCGCCCACCTTCCACTCTGGGGGACGGGGCTATGCGCTGCGTCGTTCACCGACCAATTTCACCTATAACCACATTGGCCATTTCGCCTCAACAGGCGAGGCCATCTGCAAAGCCATGTTCCTTGGCGGCGTTACTCGCAGGTTCCCTCAATTGCGGATGGGATTCCTTGAGGGCGGCACTGCGTGGGCCTGCCAGCTATACGCCGACCTGATCGAACACTGGGAAAAACGCAACAGAACTGCTCTCGAGTACAACGATCCTGCCAACCTTGACCACGATTTGATGATCAATTTAGCCTCCGAATTTGGTCCTAACGGAATGGCCGAGATGATGACCGATCGAGATCGCGCCTTGTTTGCGGCACTCAACACAGCGGCGTCAACGAACGACGGCGGTCAGCTGGAACTCGATGACTACGCTCCATGCGAAATCGAAAAGGAAGAGGACATCGCTGATCTCTTTGTGCCCAACTTCTATTTTGGTTGCGAAGCCGATGACCGTTTAAACGCGACGGCGTTCAACACTGAGGTCAATCCAATGGGCGCACGAATTAACGCTTTGTTCTCATCTGACATCGGACATTTCGATGTCATCCACATGAACCAGGTGCTCCCCCACGCGTGGGAGTTGGTCGAGGACGGGGTCATGACCATTGATGAGTTCCGCGAGTTCACCTTCGCTAACCCTGCCCGGTTTTGGACCTCCAACGACCCGAACTTCTTTGCAGGAACAAAGGTTGAAGCTGAAGTGGCCGAGTTCTTCCACCAAGGGTCAGCGTCTAGCGCACCAGCTCTATGAAGCGTTCAAGACCGGCGATGTGATCACTGGGAGATTCAAGTCCCGATGGGGGCGTTCCTGCCCACTCCGATGTCACACTCATCGTGTTGATGCACAGGTGTGAAATGGATGCGTCTTGAGCCTGCTGGGTCAAGGTCCCCCACTTTTCGGGTCCGAGGCCATAGGGCATATTGAACTCGATTGGGTAACTCGCTGCGTCCCGGTTTGCTGCCGCCACGATCTCTCGGAGCTTTTCGGCCATCTCTACGGTCCGGCTCCCTGCGCTTGCGAATGTGAAACCGTCACCCAAGCGGGCAGCACGTCGCATCGCGACGTCGGATGATCCGCCGAGCCAAATAGGAATCAATTGCTTCGGGCGCGGCGCTATCCCCGCGCGGTCGATCCTATGAAAATCAGCGTCGATGTCTACAAGGTCATTGGACCACAATTCGCGCATGACCTCGATTTGTTCATCCAGCATGCGGCCCCTCTGACCCCAGTCCACCGCTAATGACTCATACTCGACATAGTTCCAGCCTGTGCCTACTCCGAGGCGAAGCCTTCCACCAGATAGCACGTCTACTTCGGCGGCCTGCTTTGCGGCAAGCACTGTTTGACGTTGAGGCATGATGATCACAGCGGTTTCAAACTCGATCGAAGTTGTAACTGCTGCCAAGTATCCGAAAAGGACGAACGGCTCGTGAAACGCGTCATCTTGGGTGTACGGACCGGTAAGAGCAGGTTCACGTTCGGCGTGTTCTGCACCGACAACATGGTCGTATATGACGATGTAGCTGTAGCCGAGACCTTCAGCGGCTTGAGCCCAATCTCGGATCTGTACCGGGTCGTCGCCAATTTCGCAGGTGGGAAAAACGGCTCCCAGCTCCATTCGCTTTCTCCTAGTTCGAAGTTTGGTTAGCTAGGACGTTCTTCAGCCTCGACCGTGACGGAGAAGAGTTCCCGGTGTTGCTCCTGTGCACTCGCCGTCACGGAAAGTTTCCACTCCGTTGACGAAGATGTTCCTGTACCCGTTTGCATGCTGGACTCGACGCCATTCACCGCCAGGCAGGTCATAGACGGCTTCGCCGATCCATTCGGGTTCGATAGACAATTCTTCTAGGTCGTACACGATGACATCGGCCGGAGCGCCTTCGCGAAGCATTCCGCGATCCTGAAGACCGCCTGCGTGGGCGGCCAATGTGGAGCCCCGGAAGTGGGCCTCTTCGAGGGTTATTGCTTCTGTTTCGCGAACCATCCATGCGAGGTAGTCGGTAGTCCATGCACCGCCAGTGAAGAACTT
>DGLO01000062.1:951-4118 GCA_002388005.1 Candidatus Neomicrothrix sp. UBA4542 | reverse complement strand
GCCATGTGATCGACGTTCCACTCAGGTCCTTCCCCGAGGAACTCGGTCTTTAGGTCGGTCATGATGGACAAATCGAGCATCACGTCGATGTAATGCTTGCCCTCTTCTTCAGCGATAGCTCCCAGGCTCTTGCCAACGTACCTTTGCATGTCCTCGCGACGATTGACGCCTTGGACAACAAGCCGGTGGGCGGGGCCACCGACCGCTATCTGCGTTTGGGTGAACAAGGTATTGGCCTCGTCCTGTTCGGCTTTGATGCGCTCTCGCAGAGCGGGATCCTTCATCTTCTGGATTTTTTCGGGGATCGTTCCAGTTGTCGCCTCGCGCCAGGCGGGGCTGGAGTCATACAAGTTCCACTCGTCTAACGAAAAGGCAAAACCAGTTCGCAGCGTTGCCGCTTGCCCAAAGATTCTTAGGCCTTCTTCTTGGGCCTTTTGGATCCACTCGAGGCGCTCCTGGTGGGTGCGCGGGTTGCGCTGGCTCACAGGTACAACGTTGTCGATAATGGGGCGTTTACATATTTCGGCCAACTTGAGCTTGAAGGCGAGGTCGTCGGGATCGTTTGGGTTCGAACTCGTTGCTTGGGTCAGTTGGATGAAGCCTTCGTCGCGTTCGGCAAGAACCTCTGCCAAGCAAAATATGTCGTCGTCAACCATTGTGTCGGTGACCATCGGTGATCCATCGAAATCGGCTTGAGTCGAGTTCGGACCTAGCCGTTGTATTGAGAAGCCGCAGAGTCCGGCGTCCATCCCTTCGTGAAGTAACCGTTGCATTTCTTTTTGTTCGGCATTGGTAGCGGGCCTGGTCTTGGCCTCCTCAAGACCCATCACGTAGATCATGAGCGACGCGGTGGGCATGTACTGGAGACAGTTCACGCCCTTAGGTGCCCGGTCAAGGCTGTCTAGATACTCCGGGATTGTTTCCCAATCCCAGTGAGGTAAAAGACCCTCTTGCATTGAGGCCAGAGGGATGGCCTCTGTTCGGACCATCGTCAACATTGACCGCTCTCTAAAGTCTGGTTTGCATGGAGCGAAGCCAAAACCGCAGTTGCCTAGAACGACTGAGGTAACTCCGTGCCAACTTGAGATTGAGCAGTAAGGGTCCCACCGGATTTGGGCGTCGTAGTGGGTGTGAAGGTCGATAAAGCCTGGAGCGACGATCGCCCCGTCTGCGTCGACGACTTGTTCAGCGACGCCGTCAGGTCGACCGCCTATGCGGGCAATGCGCCCATCTTTGATCCACATGTCACCTTGGAATCGAGGCACCCGTGTGCCATCCACGATGGTGCCATTTTTGATGTGAACGTCGTACTCGGTACCCATGTTTCCCCCCGGGTCTCTCGCCACGGGCGGCTCCCAACCAATGAGGGCATCCCGTTGTTAAGCCAAGTCTAATTAAAGGACCGACTCGAGGTAGGACTTATGTCTACATCGCAGTGTTTGCCGAGCTAGCGGACACTTGATGCATCCTCGAATTGACCGAGGGCGTTAGGATTTACCTCCCAACCGACAGCTACCGCTAGCGGCGAGGTGAACTCAAAAATTAGGCTTGGTCGCTGATACGAGGCGGTTCAATCCACGGTTGAGCGATTTCCATCCACTCCATAGCAAGCGCTCCCTCAGCTTGAACCGTCGATTCGATCAGTGGTGTTCGCCGCGTTAGAACCTTGCAGAACTCATAGGCACTGGCGGTGACTCGGCTTGTTGCGTCGTCGGGCCCCCAATACCAGTGATCTCCGCTGGGGCCGGTGAGTTCCACACGGACCGGTTCGGTGGGCACAGCCATACCGCGGTTGATGTAGCTGAA
Organism: Candidatus Neomicrothrix sp. UBA4542; assembly: GCA_002388005.1. GTDB lineage: Bacteria > Actinomycetota > Acidimicrobiia > Acidimicrobiales > Poriferisodalaceae > UBA2110. Next base: position 2,312 of record DGLO01000062.1, on the reverse strand, counting down.
CTCTCGGGTGACATAGCCGATATGTGCGATGTGACGGAGACGATCCGTCTGGGGATACTGCATCTCAAAGCTGTCAGCCAAGTCATGGGAATGCGTCCAGGTCTCCAGAAGTCGACTGGTCGCCAACGATCTTGCCCCAATGTCTGGGCCAAGCCAGGTGATTCGCGCCTTCGGTTCAACGTTTCGTAACGCGTCGATCATCACCTTTTGACCACTGAGAAACCAAGCCCACAGCTCACCGCCGGACATCGCCCGTATGTTCGAGCCAACCAACTCGTGAAGTGAGACTTCGCCTTTAGACAACTGCTGGCGGGCGTTGGTAAACAACACCGGATCGGTCACCGCAAGGTGACAAGCCCAATCCGCAGCGCCCAAGTGAAGGATTGTTTCATGGCTGTCCCAACCTTCAGCAACCGTGGGTGCGCGCCATTGCTCTTCAGTGAGGCCGCTAACGACGGTAGCTAAGGCCGTCGTTTCAGCTTCGAGGTCATCGCAAATCTCGTCCACGTCTGGATGGTAGTTCGTTGCAACGGGACCTAGAACGTCAGCTCTTTCCAAGCTGTTGGCCGCATCAAAAAGGTTTGTTGGCGCTGCAGCGCTTCGGGGTCCTTGGAACTACAGAGTCAACCGACGAGTTACCCTGAAACGATGACGACCTTCGTTGAGCGCCCGCATGGCTGCCTTTCCCCGGTGCTGCTGGACCCGGTGATCGACGACCCTGAGTCGATCCGCGACATGGCGATGAGGAACGGCCCCTATTTCATGCCGGCTCGCTATCTAGTAAGCGGCGCCAGCGCCGACTCCGCTAGCGACAACTCAAACCGGGAGGAGGTTGAAGTCCCCGATTACCTGATCGGTCCGACCTGGCGGGGTGATTGGGCGGTCGAAGGTAGGTCATTAGTCGAGGGCGTAGATCGCGTCCTGGAGCATCAGGGGTTCGCTGAGGCGGCACGAGCAATCTACGGCGCCGAAGTGGTGGTACCCGAGCAGGTCTACGTGAACCTGTCCACGCCGATGCCCGGTCAAGGATTTTCTCATACTGACATTCCCGAGTTCATAGGTATCGACCGCACCAACGCTCCGGGCTGGCTCCTCCAGGCCATGGGGACATCGCGCCTGTTTGAAGATGTCCGCATTACCATCGTGACCGCGGTGGCGTGGTTCTACCGGGGTGAACGTGGGTTCTTCCGCTATTGGCCGAACGGCCGCGACGGGGACAGCATCCGCCACGAAAACATGTGGAACACCGCCGCGGTTGGCGACAACGACTACATGCACCACCAAGTGGAACGCATCGGTCCCGCTGGGGTTAAAAAACCAGACGGCTTGACGATTGACTCAGTGCTTGATCACGACGGAGA
>DGLO01000062.1:0-570 GCA_002388005.1 Candidatus Neomicrothrix sp. UBA4542 | reverse complement strand
CGGCTCTCGGTCTCGTGGAAGGCGAAGATTTACGCAGACGAAACGACCCGCCAGGCTGCTAACGCGGGAGATGGAGAGCTCGATCTTGAGGAGGTAGTCAACCGTTTGGCCGACGCACTAGGAGAACCACGACCAGTGAACGTCGAAACTGCCTTCGCTGATGTCGATTTCCGGAACCATCTAACGGCACGCTGGAGCGGCTACCAGGCAGGTTGATATATCGGCCCTTGCCGTTTCAGCCCCTTCCTACCTCACAACCTGCGAGCAGTTAAACACCGTCACAGATGACGAGCGGTCCCTCGGAATTGTCTAGACGGAAAGGCAGGATCTCCTGATACGCAGCTGAGGTCTTCCAAGCGATCGCTGAATCGCTGTCAGGGAACTCCAGTACCACTGCTACTGGGTTCGGGTCGCCTTCGGTGTAGTGCTGCGCACCCCCTCGAACAAGATAACTACCCCCGTGATCAGTGACCGTTTTCTCCACGGCAGTCATGTACGGACCCATTGCTTCGGCATCATTAATTTTCAGCAGGGCCACCACGTACGCCTTTGCCACGTCACACTCTCCTT
>DGLO01000137.1:13839-15925 GCA_002388005.1 Candidatus Neomicrothrix sp. UBA4542 | reverse complement strand
GATTGGGATATTTGTCAGCTAGTGGCTAACGGCACCCACCGTTGGCTTTGTCCCATGCGCAGTTGGGTGTTCCGCCATTGGCGTCGACGAGGTCTCCTACCTGGTTCCAGGTTTGCGCAGTGGCGTCGAACTGGCTGAAGTCCGATCCCTCAACAAAGTAGGCATCCGTGGCACCAATCATCTCATTGGTGATGCCTGCCATTGTCTGAGGGTGGTAGATCCGGAAGTTGCGCAGAGCCAACATGAAGTTGGTCCTTGTGAGCCCTCCGGGGAGTTCGTCAGCGACTCGAAGAGCCTCAACGTATGGGTAGCCGAACATGTAACCGGTACCAAGAAGCGAGATTGCTGGATCAAGTCCCGCGGCAGCGAGATTGTCGTTGATGAAACTGATGAAGGGCTCGTCGATGTACTTGGGATCGCTCGTGTCCTTCAATCCGCCTCCAACGACCCACCACTTGTCGGCTCCCATTCCAGCTGGCGCCATGTAAGCAGCAATCCCTTTACAAACCGACGGAGTGAATGCCGCAGACATTGTGTCCAACAGACCTGCAGCTTCGACTTCTTGGATCGCCAGCAAGCAAGGATTTCCCGCGGTCATCGATATGAACACGTCAGGATCGAAGGCAGCAATAGTCGTGACCTCATTGGTCAACGTAGGCGCTGCAGGGTCATGTCGAACCGGCAGATATTCACTCACAACATCAGGGTTGGCTTCAGCGTAATTCTCGAAACCAATTTCGTATGCGAGACCGAAGTCATTGTCCATGACTAGTCCCGCAACTTTGACCGGAAGCTCATCTGCCAAGTTGCTCTTGATCCAGGTTCCCCACAGCATGGCCTCAGTCGAGTACGACATCTGCATCGAGGTCGTCCAAGGATGATTCACCGGGTCACCCCACGCGGGATGACCTGAAATGTAAAACGGGTGAGGAATGCACTCATCGTTGATCTTGTCGTACACCGCGAGGCCGTTAGGTGACCCGCCGTTCTGGATGGCAAAAACGTTTTGGGATTCGATCAACTCGTCCACATACTCGATTGTCTGAGCCGCGACATACCCATCGTCGAACACGATCATATTGATCGCTCGTCCGCCAATGCCTCCGTCGTTGTCATTGACCCAATCGAAGTAGTTGATCATTCCGTGGGTGATGTTGCCGTAGGCAGCCAAGTTGCCGGACTGCACGAGAGTGTGTCCGAGCCTCAACTCACCGTCTGAGACGCCTTGAGTGTTGCTCCAGTCTCCTGGACAGTCATTCAGGTCAATCTCGTAGCCTGTTGGGCCGCGCAGAACGTTGTCGTCGCCGACACCCCACTCTCCTGCGTTTACCTTCTCGGTGATCTCATCGATCATCAGTTGGCGGTTGTAGGCAGCTTCTTCCCATATGCCATCAAGGGTTGAACGATCGAACGTCGGTGCGTCAGCGTCAACTTCTTCTTCTTCTTCGTCACCGGATACGGCTTGCTCCGCTGCTTCTTGAGAAATACCGCCGCCTTCGTCTTCTTCCGCGGCCTCTTCCTCAGCGCTATCTGCAGCGTCATCAGATGACGATGCTTCGGCTGCGTCGGTTCCGGACGACGAATCGTCGTCACTTCCACCGCACGCTGCGGCAATAACAAACAGCGCTATGAGCGCGATCAGGAGGCGGTAAGTACCGCCTCTTTGCTTCTTCATCAGGCCCCCCTGAATAGGTTCGATTTATTTCGCGTCAGTCATTCCGAATGAATCGCTGACGCAGAAACGCTACCTCAATAGTCAATACGGTGATGCTTGAGCAAGAAAACTGGTCCCCCGATGGGACAAAACCATGTGAACGCAAGATTCACCTAGGGAAAATCCTGCCGGACTTTGATGTTGGGTCCGCGGCTGCGGGTTTCAAAAGAGCGTTCCTGACGGGGGCTTGATTCCCAACATCATCTGGCCTTGCAATTCCGCTGCCCGGTCATAGTCAAAGAGGATGTGACCTGAAAGTGTCGACACGTCTCGCCGAAATCGTTGAAGAGGCGAGTCCAAAAAATGGCTACTGGCGCCGGCCCCATCGTTGATGAGGGCGAGCACTTGTTTCACCAAATCCACCACGTGGGC
>DGLO01000137.1:9841-13504 GCA_002388005.1 Candidatus Neomicrothrix sp. UBA4542 | reverse complement strand
CGTATTCGCACTCGTTTTGCCGGTGAAGGGTACGGTTCATCGCGAAGCGGGGCGCACAAGTCATGCACGGCAGCGTCAAACATCAGTCTCGCGGTCCGCATAATGGACGAGGCTCGAGCAAGACGTACCTGGGCGGTGCTTGAATCCTTTTGCTGACCGCCGAACATCAGCTTTCTTTCATGCAGGCGCTCTGTGAAAAGTTCTACTGACCGTTCCCCAGATCCGACGGAAGTCGCGGTCGCGTCCAGAGATAGCAACGCAAGCATGTCCAATCTGTATAGGGGGTTTGGGGAAGCGATCTGGCCTGGAGCCTCGCGCTTTGATATTTGCTGGTATGTGATCGCTCTCCGATCGGGAACGAACGCTTCTTCAATGATCATGTCGTTGCTGCCCGTCGCTCGCATTCCTTCGGTATGCCAAACGTCTACAACTTCGACGTCCTGCATCGGTAGCAGCATCAACGCCATTTCGTCTTTTTCCTCAAATGCGGCAATAGCAGTCACCAAAGCCCATTGGGAATGCATCACCCCTGTCCCCCATTGCCACCGGCCACTCAACTTCCAGCCGCCGTCTACGCGCTCCGCGCGCCCTGTTGGAGCGAGAGTTGCCGGCGCCAACGCATAGTTGCGGTCAGCCCAGAGTTCCTCTTGAGTGTCAAGCGGGTACAGGGCGAACTGCCAGTTGTGGTGGATGAGAAATGCGGTAACCCAGGCGCTTGACGTATCTCCCTTGGCGAGTTCTCTAATCAGTTGCGGGATGATATGAAAGTCAACCTCGGAGCCTCCGAATCGTTCAGGGACGAGCGTCGAGAACAGACCAGAGTCCTTGACGGCGTCTAAGGCCGTGTCCGTAAGTTGACGAGTTTTTTCACCTTCCCAAGCTTCGTCGCGAAATACCACTGCCAGGTCTTTCGCAGCTATGAGAAGCGGTTCATCAACCATTTTCTTTACTAGTCTCCGAGATTGAGTCGAACCAGATGTATGCGAAATTCTTTCCGATGGATTCGACGCGGATATTCACTGGGAGGCCGATCGTTAAGTCGTTTTGAGGTCCCGAGAACGTACCGACGAATCGGACACCTTCCAGGCTTTCGACTACCACCGTCGCATATGGGAGCGAGTCGGTCCACGCCGAATCGATGGTGAAATGTGAGAGCGACCACGAATAAACGGTTCCGGCACCTTGAATCGCTTGCCAGTTCAAATGCTTCGAGGCGCATGCTGAACACAAGAAGCGTGGAGGATGTTGAAAGTTCGCGCATGTTTCGCATTGCTGAACGTGAACCTGACCCGATGCGGCGGCGCGAAGGTAGAAATCCATATCTAGCCCGAATGATTTCGGTTGGTAGACATCGACTGGTCGCTCAGTCAAGTTCACTCCCTCCCAAATATCGCGACCGATCCGTCTCCGAGATCGCCGTATCCGGTTACCACGCCCACCTGGGCTCCCACAACTTGCCCTGATCCTCGGTCGTGGCGTAATTGTCTGACTGCCTCCACAACGTGGTTCATTCCCCACCCGTGCCCGTGACTCAGCAAGCCGCCGTGCGTGTTGACCGGCATTGATCCATCAAGTCCGATGCCTTCGTTTACGACGAACTCGGCGGCGCCTCCTGCTTCGGTCAAACCCAAAGCCTCTAGTTGCAGTAGAACCACATGCGAGTAGCAGTCATACACCTGTAGGAAATCAACGTCTGACAGTTGAAGTTCGGCCATCTGAAACGCTCGTGGAGCCGCCGAATGCAACCCGAGTTGGAGCATGTCGGGGCGGTTAGTGATGTCGTCCGCAGGATGTGGGTGTCCTTCGGCTCCTCCCAAGAAAATGATGGGATGGTGGTGAAGGTCGCGGGCTCTTTCGCGGCTAGTGAGAACGACTGCTGCCGCGCAGTCGGTCTCCAGGCAGCAGTCATAGCGCCGTACCGGGTCAACAATCACCGGTGACGAAAGATACTGTTCTCGCGTGAGGGGCTTGTCTTTTAAGTACGCTCCATCTGTTAGCGACGCGTGAGCGCGGGCAGTCAGCGCGACCTGCAACGCTCCTTCGGGCGATACGTCATACAGCTCCATATAGCGTTGGATGTAGAAGCCGTACCACTGCACAGCGAGACGTGCCCCATAGGGGGCGTAGTAGTTGCGCATCAGTTCTGCGAAAGGTCGCTGCGGTAAACGACTTGCTCGTTGAGGCCTCTGAGGGGCTGTCGGTCGTGAGGTATACCCATCCCAACCAAACGCAACCAGCACAGTATCGGCCACTCCTGTTGCTATAGCCATCGCTGCGGACTGAAGTGCCGCAACTGAGCTCGCTCCACCCATATGGATGGTGGCTGAGTATCTCAGGTCGTCGATGCCTAGTTGCGCCGCTATTTCCTCGCTGCTGATATATCCCTCGGGTGGCAAGATCCCGTTAACGTCTTTGGGGCTGAGCCCCGCGTCGTTGAGAGCGGCAACACTGGCTTCGAGGATTAGCTGCGCGGCGTCAACGGGATCGCTTCGGTAGTGGGGAGTTTCTCCAACCCCAACGGCGGCACAGGACGCCGAGAGTTTTGTGTCATGCGAGATCATGAAGCCCCCTGATTGCCGAGGACGAGGCTAACGGCTAACTCTGCCTCGAGTCCTGACACCCATACTGACTCGATGCCTCTGATTAATGACGTTGACCAGCGCGGAGATAACTGAGGCGCAGCTATTGGCCGGCGTGGGGTGTTTCAAGGAATAGCCTTTCGCTATGTCCAATCCCGAACAGATGAGTGACGCTGAGGCACACGCCGCTATTACCAACACCATCCTTAATTACGCTGAGTACGTAGACGGTGGAGAGATTGAACTCTGGGCTGAGCTGTTCTGCCGTGATGCCGTTTTCGATGAAGGTAGGGCGGTGACGGGCCGCCCGGCTATTGAGGCGCTGCTGCCAAAACTACTGCGGCTATTCACTGCCACTTCACACCACATCAGCAATATCCGGATACAACGCTCTGCTGCGGATCGTGCCAACGCGACATCGTACGTGTACGCGTGGCATCGCAAGCTCGATGGGACCGATTTCGAATTTTGGGGTCGTTACGTTGACGCGTTCGCATTCGAAGACAATGAATGGCGTTTTTCTTCGCGAAAAGTAGAGCAGTTCGGTGCCCGTGGACTTGAGATCGAAATCGATCAGGTACCTCGTCGCTTACCGAAAGTCTCGTAGATCTCCCCATTAGTGAACTGGGCTCTTCGGCTCGAGGAGCACTTACCGGTGGGGGCCCATCCTCTCGATATAGGACATTTCTCCCACCCAATTGTGGTCACCCATCGACCTGAAGGTTCTTTTGTTGATCAACCAACGGTCGTCCGATCGTAAAAACTGGTCGCTGTATCTACCGAAAATCCAAGCGTCTGGTTGATGGTCGCGAAATTCGTGCCATGCGTTGACATAGGAGGTGGCCAACGCTTCGTCTTCGCCTGGGAAGGAAACTTCAATGTTTGAAACGAAGTGCGCTGATCTGGCATAGAGACGGTCGGTCCCAATTGAGAAAAACTTCGTCGCCGCCGTGTGGCCCTCAATAATGGGGAGTGCTCCGCCGTAATCCAGATAGCAGTCTTTGGTGAAAAGACTGACAACATCTTCTGGTCGATTGTCATCTATCGCTCGACAGTAAGCGGACAACAAGTCGACGATTTCTTG
>DGLO01000137.1:2302-9452 GCA_002388005.1 Candidatus Neomicrothrix sp. UBA4542 | reverse complement strand
CCCGTCTATGTTTCTTGGTGGTCAGTTGTTGGTTCTGGCGTGGGTTCTCGAGGCAGACCAAGCGCCCGTTCACCAATGATGTTTCGTTGTATTTCATCAGTGCCTCCGGCTATCGACATTCCGGCCGCGAAAAGTGCCGACTTAAGGAAGTGTCCCTCATCGATGGCGTCTCTATCTGCAAACTGTGACGCGGGACCAGATACAAAGCCGAGGTCGCGAAGCTCTCGACACAAGGCTGCATTGAGTAATTTGCCCAGTGAGGGATGTAGTTCGCGGCGTGCGTTGAGATCCAAGACTTTGCGTTGGATCTTCGCTCTAGTGGCGGCGTCTCGAAGGACGGGGTTTGGGGCGGATGCGAGTTGGTTGACAAGACTGAAGGTGACGTCGTCTTTCACTGAGCCAGTCGCATAGAAGAACCCTGAGGTGGCGCCGCCCCTTTCTTGGTCGCGCTGCACCTGACCTACGGGAGCATTGAGATCAACCTGGTTGATTACATCGCCTCCGCCGTCATGGCCGACAGCATCAGCGTCTCTTTCATGCTGAAGCATGGTCATGGCAACCCGCCAACCCTCGCCCAATCCGCCGATGATGTCTTGGTGGTCTACTTCGGCGTTGGTTAACGACACTTGGTTGAATTCTTCGTCTCCGGTCATGTCTTTGAGGGGAGACACTGACACTCCTGGTTGGTGCATATCGATGATGAAAAACGAAATGCCGGCATGACGATCCGCGTTCAGATCAGTCCGAGCCATGAGAACGGCTCTTCGAGACGCATGACCGCCGGTGGTCCAAACTTTGGACCCATTAATGATCCAACGGTCCCCGTCACGTTCAGCCAAAGTCCTCAATCCGGCTAAGTCTGAACCAGCATCGGGTTCGCTAAATAACTGGCACCACATCTCTTGACCAGTTGCGATGGATTCGAGGTACCGGTTGATGAGTACCTCGTTGCCGTGTTCCATCAGTGTCGGAGCGACCAACGTTACGCTCACGTCGTTGGGAACTCCGAAAGCGCCGACGGTGGTGCGGGCGCGTTCAACTTCGATGTGTTCTTGGTGGCTCAGACTCTTGCCGAAACGTCCGAGGGGCCAGTGGGGGTACCCCCAGCCCGATTCTGCGAGTAGTCGCCACCAGTCAGCAACCGACATCGTTGGATCCCAGTTGGCGGCAAACCAGCGTCGTGCTTCTTCATATATCAACTTGTGCACCCCAATCTGCGGGCTGGCACACCACGATTCCCACAGAACAACCGCCGAACCTAGGCTATGGCTGATGGTCGGCGCGCTGAAACCCTTCGCTCAGCTGAAGGTGGTGGAGTTGGCCGGTTCGATACTTGTAGGTATTGCGGGCGTGTCGCTCTCCAAATTGAGTGAGTTGGAGAACCAGGGATTTGTGGCAACTGAGCCACTGGTCTGATTGGTGTCTTGCTTCAGGTTGATACGGCTTACTGGGTTTTCAAATTTTGGCGCATCTCGGTACCGATGACCTCAAAGCCAAGCTTTTCGTAAAAGCCGCGGTTGCCCTCGGTGGAAGGCACGAGATAAAGCCCGATCTCCGCGCAACCGCGTTGTTGAGCGTCGTCGATGACGCGCTGCACCAGGATGCGGCCCAAATTGAGACCTCGTGCCGAGTCATCGACAATCAATTCCTCAAGTTCGCAGTATTCGGCGCCATACCGAATTGTCAGGTTGTAGGACACCGTGGCGACACCGAGGATCATTTCATCGTTTTCAGCGACGACGACCGCGCCACGTTCGCTTCGAAGGTGGGACTCATAGACCGCGACCCACCCTGAGTTCGCTACCTGGCCGGTAAGTTGTTCGATCAGGTCGAAAACCCGTGATCGATCGGCGGCTGTCGCCGGTCGGGTGCGTACACCATTGGGGTGCTGTTGAACGTTCATTAGGGCGTTGGGAATTCAGGCGAGTAAATGTCGTGGGCACCGAACTGGTTGCGCTTTACCGGGTCACCGGTTTCGGCGTAGTAGGCCACGCCTTGGACGACCCCGCGAAGGTAGGGCGGGATAGCGGAGCGAATGACTGTCTCCTCATACTGTTCGCGTGCTTCTAGAGGCACGTCGGAGCGCACGTAGGAAGTGACGTTGATACCAAAATTGCACGACGTGGGGGAATCGGGTTCGATCCACCACGTGGCTACCGCTGTCTTGGCGTGTGGTGGACCCACTATGAGGTCGTACCCGGTACCTTCTCGCCATTCGAACACGTCGCGTTGGTAGTGAACGCCGCTGTAGTAATGAACGTGGTCGCGGCCTCCAGGTCCTGGCCACCGTTCTACCTCGTTCGTTGCGCAAAACGGATGCACGTTAGTGAGATTGCCGGGTTCACTGATTACTGCCCAGACATCCGACGCAGCAACCGTGATCTTCCACGCGGCTTCGATGGCAGGTGTAGGTACCATATTTTGCGCAGCGAACGTCTCGTGAAACTCATTCATCGGGCACCCCGCGCGGTATAGATAGCCGCTGGTTGACACTATCTCACAGCGTAGATGTGTCATTTGGTGCGCATAGCAGCACCTATCACTCTGTCCGCTTGAGTAAACCCAAAATCGCGTCGACACATTGGTCGGGCTGATGCTCCTGGATGAAGTGGCCTGCGTTCTCGATAATCACATGGGGTTGATTCGCGGCGCCAGGAACGCTCGCCGACATTAAACCTTGCAAAGGTCCCGTGACCTCGTCATCGGAAGCAAATGCGGTGGTAAGTGGCACCTCACAGGTAGCTAAAAGGGACCAAGTTTCCCAGCAGATCGGAGCGCTCGGATGCGTGCTTGACGTGGGAACGAGCAGCGGGAACTGTCGGGCTCCGGCCACGTAATCCTCATCGGGGAACGGAGCGTCGTAAGCCCGCTGCTCCTCTTGGGAAAGTTCGAACCCTTTAGCGTTCAGTGGGGAGGAACTACCGCCAACACACACGGATGCCAAAAACGGCGTCACATCTTGGGAGAATCGGCGCCACATCGAAAAACCGTCGTCGTCGTTCATCCGGATGTCGCGTCCGAGTGGCACACCTGTGTTCGATACGACGACACCCCTATAGGTTGCTGGGTGTCGGGCCATGTGGCTCAACCCGATCAATCCACCCCAGTCCTGACAGAACATGGTGATGGTCCCTAGTGGCGCTGCGCCTTCAATGGCTTGGATTGTTTCGGTCAACCAACGAAGATGACGTCCGTAGGTGTAGTCATCACGCAAGCTCGGCTTGTCTGAACGGCCAAATCCCACTAGGTCCGGGACAATCACCCGGCAACCCGAATGGACTAATCCGGGGATCATCTTGCGGTACAGGTAACCCCAAGTCGGCTCACCGTGTAACAAGAGAACTGTCGGCCCGGTCCCCTCGTCCACGTAATGCACTCGAAGTCCTTCGTTGAGGGTCACGTAGTGGGGTTCGAACGGCCACTCCAATAGCGACTCAAATCGTTCGTCGGGGGTTCGCAAGAATTCCAAACCGGTCGGCGAGGTCATGGTCGGAGACATGTAAGAGACACTAACCGTGCCGGAGCGACAGGGCTCCCGGGGTCGAAGCGCTGAGATCTAGCTCAAAAGATGACCGAACTGATGCAGCGGCTAATTCTCAAGCACCTCAGGTGACCGTTCCCATAGAAGATCACCGTCGAAACTCAGCGAATAGTCCGGTTCGAACCTGATGATTACTCGCCCGGGGGAATCTAGGTATTTGGAAAATGCATCAGCCCTTGCGTTATCGCCCATCAAATACTGAGAGAACTCCGGATAGAACCAGTCTTTGGTCGCGCGATCGTTCACTACGGTGCAAGTTCCCTTGTAGGAGACCGTCTTGTTAGGTCCCATACGACTGCCCGTGCTGGAGATACAAACCGAGGCACGAGGAAATCTACGGATCGCCGAAATCCGGGCGCGGTGTTCAGCCGCGGTCAACCAAAGGTCGCCGTCTTTCGGCAGATACGACATCACTACTCCGAACGCCTCTCCCGCAACGTTGGTCCACATGAAGACACACTCTCTCTGGCTGTGTACCAGTTCGCTTTCTAGCTCTTCAGTCAACGCGCATTCGCGGAGGTCTTCATAATCGTCGGACATAGGCCGAGGCTAGAACGCTTTTGGGAAACTGTCCTCAAGTTGTGTCAAGGTTGCTTTGTGATCATCATCGCCGGAACCATTGATTTCAAAGACAACGAGACCCGGGACCTTGCCGTCGATCAAAGTCGAGCGCTCCAAGAAGCAACTCGACGTGACGAAGCGGGTTGTGAGGCGTACTACTTCGGGCCCGATCCTTTCGATGGTCACCGCATTCAGGTTTACGAGCTGTGGGCGGACGAACCGTCGCTTGACGCGCACTTCCAACATCGGAATTACCGGTCGATGCTCGCTCTACTCAGCGAACTAGGGATTGTCGCGACAACCACAGCCAAGTTCCGCTGTGATCTGAGCGAGCCTGTCTATGACGAAACCTTCACTCCTCGCGCCGATTTTTTCACAAGTCAAAATGCTGAGTGAATATCACCACGTTAGGTGGACGGTCGAGTCTGTGATGAGCTTCGGCGGCGATGGCGGTGAGTAACGACAGATTGTTAGAGGCGGCGCGGCGCACTATCGCACATGTCAAAGCAGACACGGTGCCCCTTGCCGAAACCATTGCCAAGGTGCCAGCTGAACACTATTTGGATCATGACCGGTGGTTGAGCGAGCTTCGCTCACTGTTCCATCGATTTCCACTTGTGTTCGGATTCAGTTGCGAGTTCGTCGAACGTTTCTCGTATCGCTCAACAGAAGTGATGGGTGTGCCTGTACTTGTTTCTCGCGCCGCCGATGACACGCTCCGCGCCTTTGTCAATGTGTGTAGTCATAGGGGCGCCCGCGTCGTTGCCGAGGGGGCCGGAACAACGCGACGTTTTACTTGTCCTTATCACGCTTGGAGCTACGACAACTCGGGTCAGCTAGTCGGAATCTTGGACCATGACCAGTTCGGCGAAGTTGACATGGATTGCAACGGTCTCACCGAATTGCCTGTCTTAGAACGCGCCGGCCTCGTATTTGTGGGTCTCAACCATGAGGGCACGCCAGACCTTGAGCGTTACTTGTGCGGATATGAAGAAATGCTTGAGCACCTAGGGCTGGCAGATTGTTACTTGACGGGGCAACAGACCGTTGATGGACCTAACTGGAAAATCGCCTACGACGGTTATCTCGACTTCTATCACCTCCCGATTCTTCACCGTGAGAGCTTCGGTGCTGACTTGTGTAACAAAGCCATCTATGACGCTTGGGGTCCCCACCAACGAGTGAGCGCCCCCGACTCTTCAGCGCTGCGACTCGACCAAAGCCCCGAGTCGCAGTGGTCAATTGGGGCGCTTACTTCAGGCATCTGGACCATTTTTCCGCACGTATCTATTGCTTCGTTTCACGTGGCTGGGCCGAACGGCGAAGGTGGAGGGAGGATGTATATGGTGTCGCAACTCTTTCCGGGTGAAACTCCTGATACGTCAACGACAACTCAAACCTTTTTGACGACGTTCGAGCCGACCGAAGAGATCCGGCCTTTCATTGAAGCTCAGCAACGGTTCTTACTTAAGGTTGTGCGCGATGAGGACTATGCGACGGGATTTCTGCTTCAGCGCGGCCTCAAAAGCGGGGCAAAGGACTTCGTCATGTTCGGTAGGAACGAAGCCGGAGGGCAACGATTCCACGCGTGGGTGGATCGGCTAGTTGACACCGAATCCGAGTCTGAGGTGCTAGCGCTGGTCGATGAGGCCACCTACGAACCACAAATCTGATTAGTTGCCCTTGGTTAGGAACCACAAAACTACTGGGCGCGATAATCGGTCAGGGGTTCGGAGGGACAAAGTCGAGGTCGCTGTTGCGGCCTTCGGTCATATAGGGAAAGCGTTCAACGGTTGCTCTGATCTCTTTGAGGGCTTCCCCATGGTTGCCCCATAGCACCGTCAATTCGGTTCCGATCGTTGCCGCGGCGACGTCGATGCAACCCATCGAGATGACCTGTCTAAAGCGGGAACTGTACGCTGTGCCGGACGACCAGCCGATAGGTTCGCCGTTGAGTAGAACGTGATCGGCGTGTGCCATCGGCCATCGTTGAGGCGCGTAGGGGAACTCGATCGGTCGGCAGCGATCGGCGTCGGTGAACAGACCGGCGTAGGTGTCCAGAACGTCTTCATCGTGCCAACGGAGAGTGACCGTGGTTCGTTGAGGGTGATCGATCTCAGATTGCAGCGACTCCCGTCCGGGAAAGTCGTGATCAAATCGAGCCAAGTTATGCCAACCCAGCTCAACCGGCGATCGGGTGCGGGCCCGCCGATCGGTGGGATCAACTGAACCGGACACGTTGCTCCACATCGCGGCGATCTCTGGGTGCTGAGTGGGATCCATGGCCGAGGCGAAAGTCCAGGTCATCTGGGGAAAGCCACCCTCAATGTGATTCACCAGATAGGTGCCCCACCCCAGCCGCTGCAGGCCAAGTTCCCGCCCCGTCTGATACACAGCGTCATAGACGGCGGGTCCATCGGCCATCGGCCCGTGAAGCTCATAGGCAAGGTTGCCGGTCATCCCGATCCTGCCAATCTCAGTCGAGATGCCGTTAATTGTCGTGTTACGGAAACGCAAGAACTTAATGTCTCGTAGATCTTCACCTGAGGCCTTCTCCATCACTTGCAGCGAGGTGGGTCCCGCGATTTGAAACAGGTAGTGATCCAGTTGCCTGATTGTGACACCGTCAGGTAGTTCGCCAAGGTCAAGGCGTCCAGGAGGTCCACCCGCGAATGACTCGAATTCATCTTCCGCTTTCCGTTCCACGATGCCGTGTGCAACAACTAATCCTTCGCTGTTGCACATCACTGCGTGTTTCATCGAACCGATCGGAAACGTCGCGAAGCTATTGATGACGAGGCTCTCAAGCCACTCGGCCGCTGCCGGGCCTTTGATCGACATGGGTCCGGTTCTCGACAATCCCGCGTGGATGTAGCAGCCGTCGACCCATGATCGGCTCTCTACCTGCCACCCGGCGAACTCCCAGGCCCGGATGCCAGGAAGAGCCGTACCCCAGTTGTAGGCGTGGTACAGGACGTGATCCGAATAAAAGGGATGCGGTAACCGAGCCGAAAACCGTGACTCCATAGATGCGTTCCCTTCATCCGC
>DGLO01000137.1:0-1922 GCA_002388005.1 Candidatus Neomicrothrix sp. UBA4542 | reverse complement strand
AGCGTCGGCTATGGACGCTGAGTCCCTGGGGTCTGGGGTCAATCCGTCTGAATGAACTCAACTGTGCTGAACTAGGGGCGGCGCCCAGATGAAGGACGAAACCATGTCGAATTCTGAAGGACCACTGGTCTTAGGGGCTACCGCAGCGGATCCCAAGAGAGCGGTCTTGATTTGGAACGCCATCCGCAAGTACTTCGTTGAGGCAGGATTTCCCGTTGAATATGCCCTTTTCTCGACCTACGACGCGATGTCGTCGGCACTTCTTGCTGGACACATCGATATTGCCTGGAACGCTCCAATGGCCCACGCTCAGCTACTTGAGCAGAACTCTGGCTGTCGCACGTTAGCTATGCGCGACACTGACGAAAACGTGACGAGTTTGCTGATTGTCCGTGCCGACAGCGATGTCGAAACGATCGAAGATCTCCGGGGCCGTGACCTTGCGCTCGGCGTGGAGACGTCAAGCGAACTGTGGCTCCTACCTGTTCGTCAACTGCTGGCGGAAGGGTTAGACGTTAGAAATGAGTGCTCACTAATTGAGCTTGAGTCAACCCAATACTCTGATCTGCAGCATTGGGTTGACGACCGAACCATCTTTGAGGCGGTTGTAAATTATTCAGTTGACGCCGGAATTATCTTTGAGCCGTGGCTGCAGCCTCTTTTGCGAAAGCATGGACTTGAGGGTGATGACATTCGAACCATTTGGCGAACTCAGAGCTATGCGCATTGTGCTTTCACGTCCAGCCCCATGCTCAGCGAAGGTAACGCCCAAGACTTCGTTGAGCTGCTGTTAGCGATGAGTTCGGATGACCCCGCGATAGCAGAAATGATGCGGATGGAGCATCTGACCAAATGGGTTCCTGCTACCGATGACGGATGGTCAGATCTTCGCTCAGCCATCGTCGATGCCGACTTGGTGGGAAAGGTCTACTAAGTCCGATAGCCCGTCGCCGCGACCGGTGCCAATTAGGTCAAACAGTCGCCTGAGGTGCTTCTGGCCATCCGGGAACACCTTCGTCTCGCTGCACTCCACATGAGTTCAGAAGTCCACTTACAAGTCGATACTGAAGGGCGGCGGCCATGAACTCCAAAATGTCTGAGCTAGAGAACAGTTGAGCCAATTGGCCCCAAGTGGCGTCGCTCACACAGTCATCGTTGAACAAGTCATCAACCATCTCCAGTAGCGCTTGTTCGTCCTGCTGCCAGTCATAATCAGCTACGGGTCTAGTCAGCCAATAGATTTCGTCTTGAGTCAGTCCGATATCAAGACCGAAGAGGGTGTGTTGACCAAATTCGTACACCGATTGACAGTTCCATCCCATCCGCAAGATCACCATCTCTCTTAATCGAGCAGGCACCGTTCCCTTGAAAAGCAGCCGGCGAGAGAACCGGCCGACGCCAGCCGAAACCATCTCGTTGTGGGCGAGAGTCGCAGTGACGTTGGCGGCGTTGGCAGGAGAGTTCTTCATTGCCTCTTTTGCTTCTTCTAAGACCTCAGGTAGAGGTTCAACGCGAGGTGTGTCAGGACGAATTTTGGTCATGGCAGCAGTATTGCCGCTCTGAACAGGTCGCTGGGTCCATCGGTCCACATGGTCTGGGAGCCGGGTCCTCCCCAGGGTCTTGGAAATCTGCGAAATACTTTGCTTATGTCGAAGCGGTATTCGGTGAACGAACTAGTTGATCAAGATAGAGAAGTTCGGACCCATTGGATCTGGGATGAAGATCTCCCCCGAGGCGATCAACTCGATGAGAACGGCAAATGCGTAGTCTGTGACTTGCCTCACCCGAATTCGCCTCAGCTATGGATCATGTGTAAACAGAGCGGGCAATCGAAAATGATCGAAGAACGCCACGAGGGACACGAATTCGTCGTGAATCAGAACCACGGATCCGTCAATAAAAGTACTTGAGGATGATCTGAT
>DGLO01000084.1:18999-26339 GCA_002388005.1 Candidatus Neomicrothrix sp. UBA4542 | reverse complement strand
CCGATTCCGTAGATATAGGTGAGTGAGATCTCGACTCGTTTTTCCCGAGGGATGTCGATTCCTGCGATACGTGCCATAGCTAGAAACTCCTATCCCTGCCGCTGCTTATGGCGCGGGTTAGGGCAAATTACGCGAATGCGACCGTGGCGCCGGATCACTCGGCACTTATCACAGATCTTTTTGACGCTGGGACGGACCTTCATTGGGATACCTGGGGCTGGGGTCGCGGGGTAGGTATGACCCCAAGAACGCGACCGGGTGCGGACGCGGCGTTGTTGGTTCCACCAACGAGCCGAAGAAAGAGCATACCGTGCGCCGGTTCAGGCACCAATCTAGGCGTCATAGTGAACGATTTCTTTCAATCGCGTCAATGACGCGGCCGTGGACTTCTAGTTCGGTTCCGAGTCCATCAACGGAGACCAAAAACCCGCCCTTCGAGAAGAGCTCCAAGAGCGGAGCGGTTTCTGTCTGGTACAGCTCGAGGCGCCGTTGCATAGCTTCGGGAGTGTCGTCATCTCGACCTCTGGCCAACATTCGTTTTGTCACGACGTCGTCGGGGACATCAATGTCGAGTGCGACGTCAATTTTGTTTGGTGCGAGCATGGCCATCAGGCCTTGTGCTTGGGCGTCAGTGCGAGGAAATCCGTCCAGTAGGAATCCAAGTTGCGCGTCAGCTTGGGTGAGGCGCTCGTGGACGATACCGAGGATGATTTCGTCCGAAACAAGTTCGCCGGCTTCCATTATTGCTTTGGCTTGTAGACCAAGATGGGTGCCTTCCGCGACTGCTGTTCGAAGCATGTCACCGGTGGATATGTGGGGTATGTGGTAGTGCTTGGCTAGCAACGCGCATTGTGTGCCTTTGCCAGCTCCTTGTTTCCCTAAAATCACGAGTCGAGTCATCGAATTGATCCGCTGCTATTTGAGGAAACCCTCATAGTTGCGTTGAAGAAGTTGACTATCAACTTGCTTCATCGTCTCGAGCGCGACACCCGCCGCGATGAGGATCGAAACTCCTCCGAATCCGATGGTGGCTCCACCGCCGCCCATGGCTCCAAGATCGCTGGTGAGCGAGAGAAGCACTGTCGGTATGAGAGCTACAAACGCAATGAAAAGCGCTCCCGGGAGGGTGATGCGGTTAAGGATTTTCGATAAATAGCGCTCTGTTTGTGGGCCTGGGCGGACACCGGGAATAAAGCCACCCTGTTTGCGAATGTTGTCGGCTTGGCGCACTGGGTCGAACGAGATCGCGGTATAGAAATATGCGAAGCCGACGATCAGCATGCCAAAGAAGAGGATGTAGACAATGCTGTCGGGCTGAGTGAGGTAATCGTTGACGAAGGTTTGGAACCAGCCCCAGTTGGCGACATTGGATAGCAGCACGGGCAGGAACAGGATTGAACTGGCGAAAATAACGGGAATCACCCCGGACTGGTTGACCTTGAGAGGAATGTAGGTGTTTTGGCCGCCATACATTCGTCGTCCTACCTGGCGTTTAGAGAACTGGACAGGGATCCGGCGCTGTCCTTGTTCGATGAAGACAATGGCCACCATCATGGCGATCGCAACGAAGATCGCGGCTGCGAGGTAAAAGTTGCCTTCAACAGCTCGCAAGCGTGCTCCGTCAAAGGGGATCGTGGATACAACGGAGGCGAAAATCAATAGGGACATGCCGTTGCCGACGCCGCGTTGACTGATGAGTTCACCCATCCACATCAGCAGAGCGACGCCCGCCGTCAATGAGATGATGACGAGCCCGACCCGAGGGAACGTGAAGTCGGGGATAACAATGACGGCGCTGGTGTTGCCAAGGGCTGTTCCTTGTCCTCGTCCAAAGATAAAAGTGATGCCGGTCGCCTGGATAAAGGCGATCCCTAAGGTGAGGTAACGGGTATATTGAGTGATTTTTCTCTGACCCACGGCCCCTTGTTGTTGTAACTGCTCCAACCGGGGAATTGCCACCGTCAGAATCTGAATAATGATTGACGCCGTGATGTACGGCATGATCCCTAATGCAAATATCGCGAAGTTCGTTAAGGCGCCCCCGGAGAACAGGTTGAGTAGCGCCAGCACTCCTCCTGTTTGATCGGCTTGTTCTCGTAATGACAAGATCGCGTCGAAGTCGATCCCTGGCACGGGAACTTGTGAGCCAAGCCGATACGCGCCAAGAATGAAGATGGTGAACATGATCTTCCCTCGAAGATCAGGTACCCGAAAGATGTTGCGCAAGCTGCCGAGCAAGGTGAACCCCGTTTATCGGTTGGTGTGCTGGTTACCGCGGGCTGGTGGTCGCGGACCCTTGAATGTGGGTGGCAGGATCTCAACCGTACCTCCCGCAGCTGAGATGGCCTCTTCTGCGCTTTTGGATACGGCATGCGCCTTCACTGTCACTGGGCGGTCTATTTGCCCTCTGCCGAGAATCTTCACCATGGCGCCCTTCGAGACGAGACCTTTCTCCAGCAGTCCCTCAGGGGTGACTTCGCTGAGGCCTGATTCCACAATCGTGTCAAGGTTGATTGGTTGATACTCGACGCGGAATGGATTGGTAAAGCCCTTCATTTTTGGGAGTCGACGCTGGAGGGGTAATTGACCGCCCTCGTACCAGACGGGAACTTTGCTTCGGGCTTTGGTCCCTTTGGTCCCTCGGCCCGCGGTTTTGCCGCCTTTGCCGGCGATTCCGCGACCAACGCGTTTGGGCTTCTTCTTCGAGCCGGGAGCCGGCTGTAAGTCATGTGGTTTGAGCATGGGTGTCTCTGCTTCAGTCTTCTTGAACGTCGATGAGATGCGCGACCTTCTGAATCATCCCCCTGATTTCAGGTCGGTCGGGCAGGGTGTTGGTTTTTCCAATCCGTCCCAATCCCAGAGCCCGGAGGGTCCCTCGGTGTTTCGGTTTAGATCCGATCGCTGAGCGAACTTGGGTGACGGTTACATCACTCACGAGGACACCTCAGCAGACGGCTTAGATTGGCGGGCTTGTCGTTCCGATTCTCGGTATGCCGCTAGGAGGGCAGCGGGGATGCATTCTTCGGCCGAGAGTCCTCGTAGAGCAGCTACTTCGTCTGGTCGTTTTAGGCCTTGCAGTCCTGCGATTGTGGCCTTGGCGACGTTGATGTGGTTGGACGAGCCCAGCGATTTGGCCAAGACGTCGTTAATGCCCGCTTCTTCGAGGATGGCGCGCGCTGCGCCACCCGCGATCACTCCCGTGCCGGGGGCGGCTGGTTTAAGCAGCACGCGACCGGCACCCATTTCACCGAGGATGGGGTGGACGATAGTTGAGCCTGCTAACGGAACGCGGAAGAGGTTCTTCTTTGCTTCTTCGGTGCCCTTTTGAATCGCGAGAGGCACTTCTTTGGCTTTCCCATATCCAAGCCCGACCTGACCGGCACCGTCACCAATCACGACCAGAGCTGTGAAGGAGAATCGTCGACCGCCCTTGACGACCTTTGCTACGCGATTGATATCGATGACTCTGGATTCACGGAGTCCGTCATCGCCGCTATTTCTCGGGTTATCTTCGCGTCGTCGATCATCGCGTCTGCGGTTACCTCGATCGTTGTTGCGGCGATTTTGGTTCTGGTTGGTGGTATCAGTCATAACTGCTTCCTAGAACTTCAGCCCGGCGTCGCGGGCTGCGTCGGCGAGGGCCGCTACACGGCCGTGGTACTTGTTTCCTCCGCGGTCAAAAACCACAGATTCGACGCCAGCTGCTTTTGCTCGTTCAGCTAACAGCTGACCAACTTTGCTGGCGGCTTCTTTGTTGCTGGTGGCATCACTACGAAGGTCAGCTTCGGAGCTAGAGGCGGCGGCAACGGTGCGTCCCGCTACGTCGTCGATGATTTGAGCTGAGATGTGTCGATTCGACCGAAAAACGCTCAATCGGGGGCAGCTTGAGGTGCCGCTAATTTTTTTCCGGACTCGTCGTTGGCGACGTTGACGTTGAGCGGTTCGTGATGTCATTGCGATACCTACTTTGCGGCCTTGCCGGCTTTGCGAATCACGTGCTCACCGAGATACCGGATGCCTTTACCTTTGTAGGGCTCAGGTTTTCTTAGAGCCCGAATGTCTGCAGCCACCTGGCCTACGAGTTGTTTGTTGATGCCTGAAACCTTGATGATCGTGGGTTCGGGAACCTCGAAAGTTATGCCGTCGGGTGCTTCTACCTTGACCGAGTGGCTAAAGCCAAGAGCCAGTTCTAACGCGTTGTTCCCCTTGGCTTGGGCTCGATAGCCAACCCCGACGATGTTGAGTTCTTTCATGAACCCGTTGGTGACACCCTCGACCATGTTGTTCACCAGGGCGCGTGTTAGCCCGTGGAGTGCACGTTGCTGACGGGTGTCGTCGGTCCGGACGACATCAATGGTGTCGTCGTGGACTTCTACTTGAATGCCCTCGGGTATCTCTTGGCTTAATTCGCCTTGCTTACCCGCAACTGTGACTGCGTTAGCTGAAACTTCAACCGTGACGCCGTCTGGGACCGATATGGGTGCTTTACCTATACGCGACATGGTGTCTCCTACCAGACGTAACAAAGGATTTCGCCGCCCATGCGGGTCCGGCGAGCCTCTCTGTCGGTCATTAGGCCTTTACTGGTCGAAAGAACGGCTATACCAAGTCCGCCGAGTACCCGTGGGACACTGTCGGACTTGGTGTACACCCGAAGACCTGGTTTTGAGATCCGTTTGAGGCCAGAGATTGTTCGGCTCCGGTCGGGGGTGTATTTCAGATGTATCGACAGGGTGTCTCCGGGTCGAGCTTCGGAGTTGGTGACTTGGTAATCGGCGACGTATCCCTCGGCTTTGAGTATCGCAGCGAGGGATTCCTTAAGTTTGGAAGACGGCATCTCCACCGTGTCCTTATAGCCCTGGTGCGCGTTGCGGATCCGCGTGAGCATGTCGGCAATGGGGTCGGTCATGGTCATCTTGATTCTCCCCTCACCAGCTGGCCTTGGTCACGCCTGGGATTTCCCCTGCATGGATCATTTCTCGGAGGCACACCCGACAGAGCCCAAACTTGCGGTACACCGATCGCGGTCGACCACAACGGCGACAGCGTGTGTAGGCACGCACCTTGAACTTGGGAGTACGTTGCTGCTTATTGCGAAGAGCCTTCTTGGCCATCAGTTCTGCCCCTCAGTACGGAACGGGAACCCGAGCGCCGTCAAGAGTGCACGGCCGTGTTCATCGTCAGTTGCGGATGTCACGATCGTGATATCCATTCCCCGGATTTTGCTGACAGAGTCGTAACTGATTTCGGGGAAGATCAGTTGCTCTGTGACGCCGAACGTATAGTTACCGCAGCCGTCGAAGGAGCGAGGTGAGAGGCCGCGGAAGTCGCGGATACGTGGTATCGCCAAACTCACAAGACGGTCGTAGAACTCCCACATCCGATTGTTACGAAGAGTGACCTTGGCGCCGATAGCGTTCCCCTCGCGGAGTTTGAATCCAGCGATGGACTTTTTCGCTCGCGTGATTGCGGCTTTTTGTCCGGTGATTTTGGTCAGGTCTTCCATTGCCCCATCAAGGAACGCTCGGTTAATTAGCGCGTCTCCCACCCCTGAATTGACCGAGATCTTGCTCAGCGTGGGGACCTGCATGACATTGGGCAGGTTGAGCTGGGTTTGTAGTTGGTCTCGAAGAGTGTCGCGGTGAAGCGCCTTCATCCGAGGTTCAGTCAGTGTCGCGGTCACGACAGTTCCTCTCCAGATTTTTTGTGGTAGCGCACTTTGGTGTCGCCTTCGATCCGGTAGCCGACTCGTCCAGGTTCACCGGTTTTGGGGCATACAACCGCCACATTGGATGCGTTAATAGTTAACGCTATGTCGATGATTCCCCCTTGGTCGTTTGCTTGGGTGGGGCGTTGGTGTTTTCGGCCAGTGTGGACGCCTTCAACTGTGATGCGTCCGGTTTCGACGTTGACGGACATGACGTGACCTTCGGTTCCTTTGTCCTTGCCGGACAAGACTCGAACTAGGTCACCCTTCTTGATTTTCATTAGAGGACCTCTGGAGCCAACGAGACGATGCGCATAAAGCGGTGGTCGCGGAGTTCGCGACCTACCGGACCGAAAATGCGCGTGCCGCGAGGTTGTCGGTTCTCGTCTACTAGTACGGCGGCGTTTTCGTCGAATCTGATGTAGCTGCCATCAGGACGTCGTCGTTCTTTTCGTGTTCGTACGACAACGCAACGAACGACCTCGCCCTTCTTCACGGCGGCACCGGGGATAGCGTCCTTAACAGTGGCGATAAAGACATCGCCAATAGACGCGTAGCGGCGTCCTGTTCCTCCGAGGACTCGGATGCACAGAACTTCTCTTGCCCCGGAATTGTCGGCGACTTTAAGTCGGGATTCTTGCTGGATCACTGCATCAACTCCGAAATCACCGGGCTCGTTCTACGATTTCAAGAAGCCGCCACCGCTTCTTCTTCGAAAGAGGGCGGGTCTCCATGACCCGTACTCGATCGCCAGGGCGAGCGTCATTTTGTTCATCGTGGGCGTAGAGCTTCTTGGTTTGTTGAACAGTTTTGAAATAGCGGGCGTGGCGGACGCGTTCCGTTACAGCAACAACGACGGTTTTCTCCATCGAGGTGGAAACAACGAGACCTTCCCGGATTTTCCGGCGGTTGCGTTCTTCGGGGGTGACATGTGTGTCACTCATGAGTTGTCCTTCGTCGTTGCTGCTTCGGCAGCAGCAATCTCTCGTTCTCTCAGGATGGTGTTGATGCGGGCGATATCTCGCTTCACTTGGGAGATTCGCCCTGGGTTTTCTAGTTGGCCGGTTGCGAATTGGAATCGGAGATTGAATAACTCGTGTTTTGATTCGGTGAGCTGATCGAGTAGCTGATCGTCAGCAAATTCGCGTAAAGCTGCTGCAGCTGTCATTAGATCGCCTCCTCACGACTCACGATGCGAGCTTTGATAGGAAGCTTTTGGATCGCTCGATTCAAAGCGCCGTGCGCAAGGTCAGGCTCGACACCGCCGAGTTCGAACATCACTCTTCCTGGTTTGACAACCGCTACCCAACGTTCGGGGTTGCCCTTGCCCGAACCCATCCGAGTTTCAGCAGGTTTCGCGGTGACGGGTTTGTCGGGAAAGATATTGATCCAAACTTTCCCTCCACGTTTGACGTGGCGCGTCATTGCGATACGTGCGGCTTCAATTTGGCGTGCGGTAATCCATCCGGGTTCAAGAGCCTGGATACCAAAATCACCGAAATGCATCGTGGTGCCGCCTTTGGCGCGGCCTTTCGTGCGGCCACGATGGGTCTTGCGGTGTCTAACTTTCCGGGGCATCAACATTTCAGTCGTCTCCCGGTCGGAAGTTGGGGGTTTGACTTTGTTCGCGAGT
>DGLO01000084.1:16894-18607 GCA_002388005.1 Candidatus Neomicrothrix sp. UBA4542 | reverse complement strand
GGTGCTGGCTCTTCGATTTCATCACTTTGCGTATCTGGGCGACGGCCACCAGATGAGACCACTGGGGCGTTGGGTTCGGCTGCTCCGGAGGTTTCACCGGCTGCCATCGCTGCTTCACGACTTATACGTTCATCAGCAGAGACCTTGTAAGGCAAGATGTCTCCCTTGTAGAGCCAGACTTTGACCCCTATTCGGCCCGCGGTTGTGCGGGCTTCGCGGAAGCCGTAGTCGATATCCGCTCGGAGGGTGTGAAGAGGCACGCGTCCTTCTCGGTACCACTCGGTTCGTGCCATCTCAGATCCGCCTAGACGACCAGAGCATTGGACACGGATCCCGAGAGCTCCAGCCTTTTGGGCGTTCTGTACTGCACGTTTCATCGCTCGGCGGAATGCGACGCGGCCAGCTAGCTGATCCGCGACGCCTTGGGCGATGAGTGCGGCGTCAAGTTCGGGTTGTTTGATCTCTTGAATGTTGAGTTGAACTTTGGGGTTGCCTGAAATCTTGGTTAGTCCCTCGCGAAGGCGGTCTGCCTCAGCTCCCCGTCGGCCAATAACAATGCCGGGTCGAGCTGTATGGACATCTATTCGGAGGCGGTCTCGGGTGCGTTCGACTTCGATACGACTGATCGCGGCGTGGGGAAGTTCAGTTCTGAGAAAGTTCCTTATTTCCCAGTCTTCGATGACGTAGTCCTGATACTCCTTATCCGCGTACCAGCGGGATTTCCAATCGGTGGTAATCCCGAGTCGGAAGCCGTAGGGGTTGACTTTTTGACCCATGATCAGGCCTCCTTCTCGTCTTCGTCTGTGCTCTCATCTGCCGTTTCTGCATCGTCCGGGGTTTCAACATCGACAACTTCGTCTTGGTCAGTGTCATCGGCTACGTCTTCTGAGGTTTCGTTCTGCTCAATCGTCGTGACGTCATCTGTTGTTTCTTCGGCGGCGTGGTCAGTCATGTCTTCGGTGTGGGTTGTTTCCTCGTCAACGGTGGTGGGGTCGTTCCCCTCAGTTCCTTCATCGTCGGCCTTGCTGGCAGCAACACGAGCTGCACGATCCGCATCAGCGGTCCTACGTCCCGAAGCCTCGAGACGAGCAGCTCTCGTCTCAAGTTCATCGTCGCTTAACTGAGCGACGACGACCGTGACGTGACAGGTTTGTTTGTTGATGCGAGTTGCGCGTCCGCGTGCGCGGGGGCGCCAGCGTTTGAGCGTGGGACCTTCATCTGCCCAGCATTCGGCGACATAGAGTTCATCTGCGGATAAATGTTCGTTGTTCTCTGCGTTGGCGACGGCGCTTTCAAGGACTTTGGAAATGATCGTCGCAGCTCCTCTATCGCAAAATTGGAGTTCTTCGCGTGCTCGGCCAAGATCCTCGTCTCGGATCAAATCAAGTACGACCCGCACTTTGGAAGCCGATAGACGAGCGAATTTGTGGGTGGATCGTGCGCCAGCAACTGTTTTTAGATCAATGAGGCCGCTCATCGGTTGCCGCCTCGTTCTTGCCCCGCGTGCAATCTGAAGGTTCGTGACGGAGAGAACTCGCCAAGTTTGTGTCCGACCATGGCTTCGGTGACGTAGACGGGTACGTGTTTGCGTCCGTCATGTACTGCAATGGTGTGACCAATCATTTCGGGAATGATGGTTGATCGGCGGCTCCAGGTCTTGATGACCTGTTTTTCGCCGCTTTCATTGAGGGCGTCCACCTTTTTGAGGAGGTG
>DGLO01000084.1:10405-16563 GCA_002388005.1 Candidatus Neomicrothrix sp. UBA4542 | reverse complement strand
TCATCGACGAATGCACCTTTTTTCAAACTGCGTGGCATTGATTACCTCCGCGATCCGCGTGTTCGGCGACGGCGGATGATCATGTCGTTGGATTTTTTGTTCTTCTTACGGGTGCGACCTTCAGGTTTGCCCCAAGGAGACACTGGGTGGCGGCCGCCTGATGTCTTTCCTTCGCCACCGCCGAGGGGGTGGTCAACGGGGTTCATGGCTACACCGCGGGTCTGGGGTCGAACCCCTTTCCAGCGGTTTCTGCCGGCCTTACCGATCTTCACAAGGTCGGCTTCGGCATTGCCGACAGAACCGACGGTAGCGCGACAATCAATGGGGACGCGGCGCATCTCGGTGCTTGGTAGACGGAGTGTTGCGTGGGCGCCCTCTTTGGCGACGAGCTGGACGCCGGCGCCGGCTGATCTGGCCATTTGGCCTCCGGCTCCCGGTTTCAGTTCGATGTTGTGGAGGGTTGTACCTACTGGCATATATCGCAGCGGCAAAGCGTTTCCCACCTGCACTTCTGCGTGCTGTCCGTTTTCGATCTTGTTCCCTACCTCGAGGCCTGCTGGGGCGAGGATGTATCGTTTTTCGCCGTCGTGATAGTGGAGTAACGCTATGCGGCAGTTACGGTTTGGGTCGTATTCGATGGTCGCTACGGTGGCGGGCACTCCATCCTTGTCCCTCTTGAAATCAATGATGCGGTACCGCTGTTTATGGCCGCCTCCGCGGTGGCGTGAGGTTTTGCGACCGTTGTTGTTTCGACCGCCGGTCGAGTGTTGTTTCGCGAGAAGAGATTTTTCGGGACTGGTGGTGGTGATCTCGCTGAAGTCCGAAACGGTCTGAAAGCGTCTGCCTGGACTTGATGGCTTGCGTACGCGTATTCCCATGACTATGTCTCGAAGATCTTGATTGAGTCGCCCTCGGTGAGGGTGACAATGGCCCGCTTGGTGTCTGCGCGCTTTCCGACGGTGTTGCTTCGTCGGTTGCGACGGACTTTGCCTTTGCGGTTGAGCGTGTTGACTTTCTTGACCGTCACATCGAAGATCGATTCAACGGCTCGGCGAATTTCGGGTTTCGAGGCAGAGGTGTGTACGTTGAACACGTAGACGTTCTGCTCAAGCTGGTCGTAAGACTTTTCGGAGATCACGGGGGCAATGACGATGTCGCGTGGGTCCTTCATGAGTCGGCCCCCGGGAGTGTCTCACTAGTGAAGACAAGCCAATCCGAGCACAATACGTCGTAAGCGTTTAATTCATGGGCCTTAACTAGATGGACAGATGGCAGGTTCCGAAAACTTCTCGCTGCTGTGTCGTCATTCTCAGCTATCACCATCATTACTTTGCCGCCGAGTCCCAGGCTTTGTAACGCAGATATTGCGTCTTTGGTTCGGGGAGAGTCGAACCGCCATGCGTCGACTACAACTACGCGTTCGCTTTGGGCACGATCGCTTAGCGCTGAGCGTAACGCCAGTCGAGTCATTTTCTTATTTACTTTTTGGCGATAGCTACGCGGTTTGGGTCCGTGCACAATTCCGCCACCGGTGAACTGGGGGGCTCGAATCGATCCTTGACGAGCTCTGCCGGTGCCCTTTTGTCGGTAGGGCTTCGCTCCGCCGCCCTGGACCTCTGCTCGTGTTTTTGTATTTGCGCTTCCGCTTCGTCGCGCCGCTAGCTGGGCGTTGACCACCTGGTGCAAGACGGCCATGTTCGGTTCAATTCCAAAGATCGCGTCATCCAGAGTGACCGTCCCGGCACTGCTGCCGTCTTGTGCCCGAAGATCAAGAGTGGTTGCCATATTCAGCCCTTTACAGCGTCGCGGACTACAACGACGCCTCCTTTAGGGCCGGGTACCGAACCGCGAACAAGCAGGAGTTCTCGTTCAGCATCTGCTTCCACCACGGTGAGGTTCAGGGTGGTGACTTTCTCCGCTCCCATGCGACCCGGCATACGTGTGCCTTTGAACACGCGTGACGGTGTAGCGCAGGCGCCAATAGCCCCGGGGACTCGGTGGGCTCGGTGGACACCATGGCTGGCGCCTTGGCCCGCGAAATTGTGGCGTTTCATTACGCCCGCAAACCCCTTGCCCTTCGATACTGCGGTGACATCGACTCTTTCCCCAGCTTCAAGGACATCCGCTGCAAGTTCTTGTCCCACTTCGATTTCACTGACGTCATCGAGCCGCAATTCGACTAGTCGTTGACCTGGTTCAATGCCAGCCGAGTCAAAATGTCCGGCCTCGGGTTTGCTTAGCTTTCTTGCATCGCGCTCACCGAAGGTAACTTGGACCGCGGTGTAGCCATCTCGTTCATCAGTTTTGACTTGAACGACACGACACGGCGCCACTTGCAACATGGTGACCGGAACAACTTGGTTGTCATCGTCCCAGAGTTGGGTCATACCGACTTTTGTGGCGACTATCGCCTTATTCGCCATGTCGGATGTCTTCCTCTTCCAAACGGAGCTGCTCGGCCGCCGTTCACGCGAACGCTCCGCTCGGCAAAGCCGGCGGAGCGAAAGATTAGGTTGTGCCGACCGGTTCCAGCCCTAGGGCCGGCCTTGCCGGACGTCGGTTTGTGCATCCAGATGTATCGGACACACGGGGTATAGACGATAGCGGGGCTCCGGACTAATCACCACCCTGGAGCCGTTCGGATTTAATTCTGTTGAATTTTAATTTCAATGTCGACGCCGGCTGGTAATTCAAGTCGTTGCAACGAATCGACGGTCTTAGGTGAAGGTTCGACTATATCGATGAGCCTCTTATGTATTCGCATTTCGAAGTGCTCTCGGGAGTCTTTGTCTTTGTGCGGCGAGCGCACCACTGTGTACCGGTGCTTTTCTGTCGGTAACGGAACAGGTCCTTTGATAGTTGCTTGGGTGCGCAGAACCGTTTCAACAATTTTTTGAGTGCTCTGATCCACAATGTCGTGGTCGTATGCCTTGAGGCGGATGCGAATCTTTTGTGAAGCAGCCATGGTGTTTATGCGAGGATTTTCGTGACTCGCCCCGCACCCACGGTGCGGCCACCTTCACGAATCGCGAATCGCACACCTTCGTCCATAGCGATCGGGTTGATCAACTCGACCGTCATGTCAGTGTTGTCGCCCGGCATACACATCTCCGTGCCTGAGGGCAACTCGACCATGCCCGTGATATCTGTCGTCCGGAAAAAGAACTGAGGACGATAGTTCGAAAAGAACGGCTTGTGACGGCCACCTTCTTCCTTGGTCAAGACATACACCTGTGCTTCGAACCTGGTATGAGGGGTAATAGACCCTTTCGCGCAACACACTTGGCCGCGCTCCACTTCTTCTTTGTCAATGCCACGCAAAAGCAACCCGACGTTGTCACCAGCTTGACCCTCATCAAGGATCTTGCGGAACATCTCCACACCAGTAACCGTGGTTGTTTGAGTGTCGCGAATACCAACAATCTCGATTTCTTCACCGGTGTTCACCACACCAGCCTCGATCTTGCCCGTCACCACTGTGCCTCGACCCGTAATAGAGAAAACGTCTTCAACTGGCATCAGGAACGGCTTGTCAGTATCTCGATCAGGCTCAGGAATTGCCTCATCAACAGCTGCCATCAGTTCCGCAACCTGGTCCGCAGCTCCATCAGCGCCTTCCAACGCACCTAACGCAGAAACCTGAATAACCGGAACATCGTCACCCGGGAACTCATACTCGTTGAGTAATTCTCGAACCTCGAGTTCCACTAACTCCAACAGTTCCTCATCATCAACCAAGTCAACCTTGTTCAACGCCACCACAATGTAAGGAACACCAACCTGGCGAGCCAACAACACATGCTCACGGGTTTGTGGCATCGGACCATCAGCAGCCGACACCACAAGAATCGCACCATCTACCTGAGCGGCACCGGTAATCATGTTCTTGATGTAGTCAGCGTGACCTGGCATATCAACATGTGCGTAATGACGATTCGCTGTCTCATACTCGACATGAGAAATCGAAATCGTGATACCACGCTCCCGTTCCTCAGGCGCCTTATCAATCTCCTCGAACGCCGTCGCAACGCCACCCGAAGCCTCAGCCAACACATGCGTAATAGCAGCCGTCAACGTGGTCTTCCCATGGTCAATATGACCCATCGTTCCCACATTCACATGGGGCTTCGTCCGCTCAAATTTCTCCTTGGACATTATTCTCTCTCCGGTGTCTTTTCTTGTTAAGGGTCTAGCTGGATTTCTTGAAAAATTGATCTTGGTGGTTACTCGCCGCGGATTCGCTTTACGATGTCTTCGGCGATGCTGGGTGGGACTTGTTGATAGTTCTCGAACTGCATTGAGTAGGTAGCCCGACCCTGAGTACGCGAACGCAGGTCGTTAGCGTATCCGAACATTTCGGATAGCGGCACATGAGCATCGATCACTTGGGATGCACCGCGACTTTCCATCTGCCCAACTCGGCCACGTCGGGCGTTAAGGTCACCAATCACATCACCCATGTAATTCTCTGGGGTGACAACCTCGACAGACATGATCGGCTCGAGAAGTACTGGGCCTGCGGCTCGCGCTGCTTCTCGCATAGCCATAGTGCCCGCGATCTTGAAAGCCATCTCTGATGAGTCGACGTCGTGGGTCGACCCGTCGATCAATTCGACCTTCACATCGACCATGGGGAAACCGGCGAGAGGTCCGTTGTCCATCGAGGACTGTAGACCAGCGTTCACTGAACTGATGTATTCGCGCGGGATGACACCACCCTTTATCGAATCATCGAACACGTAGCCCTCGCCAGCGTCGCTGGGCTCAAGATTGATGACAACAACGGCGTATTGTCCCGACCCACCGCTCTGCTTAATGTGGCGATACTCGAACTTGTTTACTGCTTTGGTGATGGTTTCGCGGTAGGCGACCTGAGGCTTGCCGATGGTGGCGTCAACACGGAACTCTCGAAGCATGCGGTCAACAAGCACTTCAAGGTGTAGCTCACCCATCCCTGAGATAACGGTCTGGCCTGTTTCTTCGTCACTTTTAACTCGGAAAGTCGGATCCTCTTCGGACAGTGCTGTTAGGGCTTTACTTAATTTGTCCTGATCGCCTTTGGATCGGGGTTCTACGGCAACATGCACCACCGGTTCGGGGAAAACGAGTTGTTCTAAGACGATGGGGCTGCCGGGATCACAAAGGGTGTCACCCGTCCGCGTATTCTTGAGTCCGATTCCAGCAACGATGTCGCCGGCTTGGATGTCGTCGCGATCTTCTCGATTGTTGGCGTGCATCTGCAGAATCCGGCCGATGCGTTCTTTGTTGCCGGTGGTGGTGTTAAGGACCTGTCCACCCTTTTCGAGGCTGCCGCTGTAGACCCTGAAATAGACAAGCTTGCCTACGTGCGGGTCGGTCATGATTTTGAATGCCAGCGCTGAGAATGGTTCGGCGGCGTCGGGGTGACGTTCTAGGTCTTCTTCACCGTTCAGTGCGGTACCACCGATCGCGGGGATGTCTAAAGGTGACGGCAGGTACAGCGTCACTGCATCAAGGAGCGGTTGGACACCCTTGTTCTTGAACGCCGTACCTGTGAGCACCGGCACGATGTCGTTGGCGATGGTGCCTTGTCGGATGGCGTTGCGCATTGTCTCTTCGTCAACGTCCTCCCCTTCGAGGTAAGCCATCATGATTTCTTCGTCGACGTCGGCGAGCACTTCGAGAAGCTTTCCGCGGTATTTCTCTGCTTCGCTTTGCATGTCCGCCGGAATGTCAATGGTTTCGTAACTCGCGCCCAGATCCTCTCCCTGCCAGACGATTGCTTTCATGGCAACGAGGTCAACAACACCTATGAAGTCAGCTTCGTTCCCTATTGGAAGTTGCAATACCGCGACGTTTGCTTCAAGACGATCAACAATGCTGGCCAGCGAGTCGTAGAAAGACGCGCCGGTTCGATCCAGTTTGTTAATGAAACACATCCGAGGGACGCGGTATTTGTCGGCCTGTCGCCAAACGGTTTCCGTCTGAGGTTCGACACCCGCGACTCCGTCAAAGACAGCAACAGCGCCGTCAAGAACTCTGAGTGATCGTTCAACTTCGACGGTGAAGTCAACGTGTCCGGGGGTGTCAATGATGTTGATGACGTGGTCGTTCCACAGGCAGGTGGTGGCTGCAGAGGTGATCGTGATACCGCGCTCTTGTTCTTGTTCCATCCAATC
>DGLO01000084.1:0-10101 GCA_002388005.1 Candidatus Neomicrothrix sp. UBA4542 | reverse complement strand
TGTTCTTGTTCCATCCAATCCATGGTCGCGGCGCCGTCGTGAACCTCACCGATTTTGTAGTTGACGCCGGTGTAATAGAGGATGCGCTCTGTTGTGGTCGTTTTCCCAGCATCAATGTGAGCCATGATGCCGATGTTTCGCACGCGGTCAAGCGGTTGATTGCGTGGCATGAAAATTCTGCCTTGGTCTCTCGGGGGTCAGGGGGGGTGGGGTTAGTGCAAGGACTAGGTGGTGTGCTCTGGTGGGCACGCCCAATATCCAGTGTGCCGGTTTCGGTGGCATTGGGGGTGACAGCGCGCCTTTTGCTACCACCTGTAGTGGGCAAAAGCTTTGTTGGCCTCTGCCATCCGGTGGGTGTCTTCTCGACGTTTAGCTGAAGATCCAGTGCCGTTAGAGGCATCCAGAACTTCGTTTGCGAGTCGCTCGGCCATCGTTCGTTCACGGCGGTCACGCGCATAACTCACGATCCAACGGATTGCGAGGGTGTTGGCTCGGCGTGGGCGTACCTCAACGGGAACTTGGTAGGTTGCGCCGCCGACGCGCCGACTTTTTACCTCGAGCTGCGGTTTCGTATTGTCGACCGCTCGCTTTAGGACATCAAGCGCCTCGCCACCCGTTTTTTCGGAAACGATGTCAAGGGCGTCATAGACGATACGTTCAGCGGTAGCTCGTTTTCCTCGTTGCAAGACTTTGTTAATTACTTGGGTAACAAGGGTCGAATCGTAAACAGGATCAGCGGCCATTTCGCGTCTGGGAGCCGCACCACGACGAGGCATCTCAGCTGTCCTTCTTGGCGCCGTAACGCGAACGCGCTTGCCGGCGAGCCGAGACACCAGATGCGTCAAGGGAACCGCGAACGATTTTGTAACGAACACCGGGAAGATCTTTTACGCGGCCGCCTCGAACCAGAACGATGCTGTGTTCTTGGAGGTTGTGACCTTCGCCTGGTATGTACGCAGTTACCTCTATCCCGCTGGTGAGGCGCACGCGCGCGACTTTCCGAAGGGCTGAATTCGGCTTCTTCGGCGTGTGGGTGTACACACGGGTGCATACACCTCTTCGTTGAGGGGAACCCTTGAGAGCAGGGGTCTTTCCCTTCGTCGGTTTGGATTTTCTGCCCTTGCGGACTAGCTGCTGGATTGTGGGCACCAAATACCTCAGAACTGGGTGACCTGTGGGACGGGAGCGGGCTTAGTCCTATTGGCACGAATCACGTGGCCATGTCGGACCAAGACCGATTGACAATGCTACGAGTCGCGCAACCGAGAGGCAACCTCAAGTGGCTCGTTGAAACAAGATAGCTACCTGCGTCTATTTCTCAGCAGCTGACGGCTCATGCGAATGATCATTGGTGGGTGAACCGTCGAACTAGCGCATTCATTATTTCATCAAGGTCCGCTCGATTCGCGCCAACCGCGACTACCGCTACGGAGCTGAGCGGAAGTACGCCCCAAACCTGGCCGTCGGCTGCCATAACCGAACCAGCCATAGGGCCCCACGTTGCATCGACTGACGTATTGAGAGCGGCGGCACGTAATCCCTCGATAAAGCTCATGTTGCCGATCACCGGATCGGTCACCCCAATCACCAAGATTGCTCCGATCGGTTTAGCTCCGCGAACGAGGCCTATGGCCGCCACATCACTGACGGCGGCAGCTATTTCGACGTCGTCGAATATGAAGCGTTGTAATTGACGTTCTGCGGTTGGGGAGAGAGTTATCGGCTGCAGATGGGGCGGCCACACCATAGTTTCGAGAAGCTGCGAAGCGCTTATCAAATATGGTTCATCGGTCGAGACAATGGTCGTAAGCGTCGTCTGGCGCTCAACCGTTGTGCCGGCGCAACTATTCGTGCATATGCAGAGCACCAAGATGGTACTCACCGCCGCTTTTCGCATACCGCGGTGACTATCCTGCGTCGCCGATTTCGACGACGTCACCACCCTCGTCGGTTCCGATGGTGGCCAACCATTCCGCGGGGTCTAGATCCTCATCGGAAGTGAAGAACTCCATCGGTTCGTAATCGGGTGCGGTGGTGTCGATATTGCGGTACCTGCCCTGACCAGTGCCGGCAGGAATCAATTTGCCGATGATGATGTTTTCTTTTAGACCTTTCAGATCATCGCGTCTTGATTCAATCGCAGCTTCGGTGAGCACACGGGTGGTCTCTTGGAAAGACGCTGCCGATAGCCAGGAGTCCGTTGCCAGCGAAGCCTTGGTGATACCCATGATGACCGGCCGGGCTTCCGCGGGCCGTTCACCTTCTTGAACAAGGTTGCGGTTTACTTCGGCGTATATGCGCTGGTCAACCTGCTCGCCTGGCAAGAAGGCGGACCCTCCAGGCTCGCCTACGAGCACTCGACGGGTCATCTGTCGGATGATCAGCTCAATATGTTTGTCGTGAATCGAGACGCCTTGTTCGCGGTATACCTTCTGAACCTCTTCGACAAGGTACTGCTGGGTCTCGCGCACTCCTCGTATGTCAAGAAGTTCCTTGGGATCGCGTGGGCCATCAACTAGGGGATCTCCGGCTCGGATTTCTTGCTTATCAACAACTGCGAGACGAGACATCGTCGGCACGGTATGTGTCTCTTCTTCGCCGTCGTCACCCACAACTACGATCTCTCGACCTCGGCCGTCATCATCACCGATTCGCACGACACCAGATCGTGTTGCCAGGGTCGCTTTGCCTTTGGGCGTGCGGGCCTCGAAGAGTTCCACTACGCGGGGTAGGCCACCAGCAATGTCGCTGCCAGCCACACCGCCCGTGTGGAAAGTTCTCATCGTCAACTGCGTTCCAGGCTCACCAATTGACTGCGCCGCGATCACACCGACCGCCTCACCGACTTCAATTAACTTCCCGCTCGCGAGCGATCCCCCGTAGGCCTTAGCTGATACCCCAAATTCGGAATTGTCAGTTAGAGGTGACAAGACTTGAACCCGAGTGACCTTGGGGTCATCGCGAAGGATTTCCAACTCTTCATCCCCAACCAAAGTTCCGGCCGCCATTACGCCCTCGCTTAGCTCAACGTCCTGGGCGAGGCTTCGACTGAAGAGACGCGTTTCTAAATATGTTCGCCTGTCGTCGCTGTCAGGCTCAATGTCTTCGAGCCAGAGTCCCAATATCGGGCCAGATCTCTCGAAGGGATCTTCTTCATTGATGATCAATTCTTGAGCAACATCGACGAGTCGACGGGTTAAGTAGCCGGAGTCCGCTGTTCGCAATGCGGTATCAACGAGTCCTTTGCGAGCCCCAGGTGTAGATATGAAATATTCCAACATGGCCAAACCTTCACGGTAAGAAGATTTGATGGGCCGGGGAATGATGTCACCGCGCGGATTGGCTACTAATCCTCGGATGGCGGCGATCTGCCGAACTTGCATCATGTTGCCACGCGCACCTGAACCAACCATCATCTCGATGGGATTAAAGAGAACCGACGCCAGTTCACGTTCGAGAGAAGCGCGGACTTCTTCTGTGGCAGAGGTCCAGATTTCGACCTCTTTTTGTCGACGTTCACCATCAGTAATGATTCCGCGGCGGAACTGATTCTCAACGCGTTCCGCCTCACCCTCATACCGCTCAAGAATCTCGGCTTTGTCGGGAGGAGTGCGAACATCATCAATCGAGATTGTCAGTCCACACCTGGTCGCGTATCGGTAGGAGAGATCCTTGATGCGGTCAAGAGACACGGCGACCTCAGTGGTGGGCCAACCGTCGGAAAGATCGCGAACGATATCTCCCATGTCGCTCTTTCTGACCGCCCGATTGACGAATGGGAAGTCAGCGGGCAGCGCATTGTTGAAGATCGCGCGACCTGGAGTCGTCACTTGGTGTCCACCATCTTCTTTGGCGAGTGCCTCTGTGCGCCAAATGACTGGCCGATGAAGGCCGACGCGGTCCAGAGCTATCGCGCGTTCTATTTCATAGAAATGTCTGAAGACCGGGAGATCCTCGCCTTCATCTTCCCCTCGCATTTCCGTGAGGTAATACCCACCGATAATCATGTCTTGGCTGGGGACAGTCATGGGTCGGCCATCCGCAGGCGACAGGATGTTGTTGGCAGAGAGCATGAGCACCCTTGCTTCAGCTTGAGCTTCAGACGACAACGGGAGGTGTACTGCCATCTGGTCGCCGTCAAAGTCCGCGTTGAACGCAGCACAAACAAGGGGATGAATCTGAACTGCTTTTCCTTCGACCAGAATCGGCTCAAATGCCTGAATTCCCAAGCGGTGGAGGGTTGGGGCGCGGTTGAGGAGCACTGGATGTTCTTTAATAACCTCTTCAAGAACATCCCAGACTTCGGAACGGCGACGTTCAACCATGCGTTTCGCGGACTTAATGTTTGGGGCAAGATCTAGGTCGTCAAGACGTTTCATAACGAACGGCTTGAACAACTCCAACGCCATGAGCTTGGGGAGTCCGCACTGATGCAACTTTAAGGTCGGACCTACCACAATCACCGAACGACCCGAGTAGTCAACCCGCTTACCTAACAAGTTCTGACGGAAACGTCCTTGCTTACCCTTAAGCATGTCCGAGAGCGACTTCAAGGGGCGATTCCCCGGCCCTGTAACCGGGCGTCCACGCCGGCCGTTGTCGAAGAGCGCGTCAACGGCCTCTTGAAGCATTCTTTTCTCGTTGTTAACGATAATTTCTGGGGCACCGAGATCTAGGAGCCGTTTCAACCGGTTATTCCTGTTAATGACGCGCCGGTAAAGATCGTTTAGGTCGGAGGTAGCGAATCGACCGCCATCTAATTGCACCATTGGGCGGAGATCAGGAGGAATCACGGGGACGGCGTCCAGAATCATGGCTCGTGGGTCGTTGATTCGACGATCGTTGGGGTTTCGGCGGTTGAAGGCGCTGAGAATCTTGAGTCGTTTGATTGCTTTTTGCTTACGTTGGGCTGACAGCGGGCGACGCCCCTCTGCGGCTTCGATGGCTTCGCGAAGAAGAAGTTCTTCGTCGTCGAAATCAATTCGAGTCATGAGTTGGGCAATGGCTTCAGCGCCCATTCCGCCTTCGAAGTAGTCGCCGTAGCGATCTTCGAGTTCGCGCCACAGCAATTCGTCTTCGATGATTTTTCGACCATGAAGGTCACGGAACTCGTCGAAAGCTCGCTCAACAGTTTCTAGTTCGGTATCGCACTCCGCTCGGAACGCTTCGACATCTCGGTCAGCGTCGCGACGGCGGGCTTTCAGATCTTTCTCTTTCAGACCTTCGGCTTCAAGCTCTGCTATTTCGCTTTCAAGTTCTTTCAACCGGTTCGAGATTTCATCATCGAATTCTTCACGTACTACGTCGAGTTCTTCACGCATTTCTAATTCGAGACGCGGCAAATCTTCGTGTCGTTTGTCATCGTCAACCCATGTGACCAGGTTGGCGGCAAAATAAATCACACGTTCGAGTTGCTTGGCTTTGAGTTCTTCCTTGATCTCTAGGCCCGTAAGCAGGTATGCGAGCCAACTTCGAGTACCGCGCAGATACCAGATATGCACTACTGGCGCGGCTAGCTCGATGTGGCCCATTCGCTCTCGGCGGACTTTTTGCCTCGTGACTTCAACTCCGCAGCGTTCGCAGATAATCCCTTTAAAGCGCACTCGTTTGTATTTGCCGCAAGCACATTCCCAATCCTTAGTGGGCCCAAAAATTTTCTCGCAGAAAAGCCCATCCTTTTCTGGCTTGAGGGTCCTGTAGTTGATGGTTTCGGGCTTCTTTACTTCGCCGTTAGACCAGGTTCGGATGGCGTCGGCCGTAGCGAGACCAATGCGGATGTCGGAGAACTCGTTGACGTCAATCATTTGCTGCTCTCAATTCGCGAAAGGGACGGGATTTGCGTGCCGACGGTCACACTCGTTGCCTCCGAAGTTGATCTTCTTCATCAGTCCCTCGTTCAGGTCGGCTGATGTCGATACCTAATGACTCCTCAGCTCGGAAGACATCCTCATCGAGTCCCTGCATGTCAATCTCATCGCCGTTAAGTGATATGACTTCTACGTTCAGGCATAGGGCTTGCATTTCTTTGATGAGCACTTTGAAACTCTCGGGAATTCCGGGCTCTGGAATATTTTTCCCCTTGACGATCGCTTCATAGACCTGCACTCTGCCCAAGGTGTCATCGGACTTCACGGTTAAGAGCTCCTGAAGGAGATAGGCAGCCCCGTAGGCCTCGAGAGCCCAGACTTCCATTTCTCCGAAGCGTTGACCTCCGAATTGAGCCTTACCACCCAATGGCTGTTGGGTGATCATGGAGTATGGGCCCGTCGAGCGAGCATGGATTTTGTCGTCGACAAGGTGAGCCAATTTGAGGATGTAGCTGTAGCCGACCATGATCGATTGGTCGTAAGGTTCACCGCTGCGCCCGTCGTACAGGACGGCCTTTCCGGCTGGCGTCATCATCCTCTCCCCAGAAGATGCTTCTGGGCGGAGATTTTCTAACGTCATTTGGATGGTGGGGTGGTCGCCGGCTTTTTCGGTTTCGTCCCAAGCTGCTCCGTCAAAGACGGGGGTGGCGACGAACACTGACGGTTCAGTTCGAGGTCGCGTTTTCCGTTCAGTGTTTGAGACCGGCTCGTCCCCAACAAGTTGTCCGTCTTGTTCCCATCCCCAACGGGCGGCATACCCCAGGTGGGCCTCAAGAACTTGGCCGACGTTCATGCGACTGGGAACCCCAAGTGGGCTCAAAATAATGTCGATTGGCGTGCCATCCGCGAGGTAGGGCATCTCTTCGACCGGCAGAATCTTAGAAATAACGCCCTTGTTACCGTGACGTCCAGCCAATTTGTCGCCGACGCTGATCTTGCGTTTCTGGGCCACATACACGCGTACAAGTTCGTTTACGCCCGGAGGAAGTTCTTCATCATCGTCGCGTTGTAACACCCGGACATCGGTAACGATTCCTCTTTCTCCGTGAGGGACCTTTAATGAGGTATCACGCACTTCTCGAGCTTTTTCTCCGAAAATTGCTCGCAGTAGGCGCTCTTCTGGGGTCAGTTCCGTTTCACCTTTTGGTGTGACCTTGCCGACGAGTACGTCGCCAGGACCGACTTCAGCGCCGACGCGCACTACCCCACGCTCGTCAAGGTCCCCCAAAACATCGTCAGCCACGTTAGGAATGTCGCGGGTAATTTCTTCGGGGCCAAGTTTGGTGTCGCGCGCGTCGATTTCGTGTTCGTGTATGTGAATTGAGGTGAGTA
Organism: Candidatus Neomicrothrix sp. UBA4542; assembly: GCA_002388005.1. Taxonomy (GTDB): domain Bacteria; phylum Actinomycetota; class Acidimicrobiia; order Acidimicrobiales; family Poriferisodalaceae; genus UBA2110. The sequence goes on along the minus strand of DGLO01000084.1, from coordinate 2,902 downwards.
CGTCATCTTTTACGAGACGTTCGCTGATGATGATCGCGTCTTCGAAGTTGTATCCCTCCCAAGACATGTAGGCAACGAGGAGGTTCTTGCCCAAAGCCAGCTCTCCTTGGTCGGTGGAGGGGCCATCTGCGAGCACGGCGCCCTTCTTAACTTTGTCTCCTTCGCGAACAAGCGGTTTTTGGTTGATGCACGTGTCTTGGTTCGAGCGCTCAAACTTGAGTAATTCGTGGCTGACAGTCCCCGCCTTGTTGTATTCAACGGTGATGCTCGTGCCCGTTACTTCGCTGACAACTCCGGCTTCGTCGGCGAGAATGACATCCGCGGCGTCAGCCGCAGCGCGACGTTCGATGCCCGTACCTACGTAGGCGGCTTCTGAACGAAGCAGCGGAACCGCTTGGCGCTGCATGTTTGCTCCCATGAGAGCACGATTGGCATCATCGTGTTCCAAGAACGGGATCAATGCCGTTGCGACTGACACTATTTGTTTGGGCGAAACGTCCATCATGTCAACTTCGTCCGCAGGCACGTAGCTGATTTCAGTCGTTGCCGCGAAGTATGTGTCTCGCTCCATTTGAAGCTTGAGGTCCGCGAGGCTCGCACCTTGGGGGCTCTTTCGAACCAGCACTCTTGGATTGCGGAAAGTTTTCTTATCCGTAAGCGGAGCATTTGCTTGTGCTACAACGAATTCTTCTTCTTCGTCTGCCGTGAGGTAGCGGATCTCGTCTGTAACTTTTCCCTTTTTGACGACTCGGTATGGCGACTCAATGAATCCGAATTCATTTACTCGGGCGAACGTCGCCAAGCCTCCGATGAGGCCGATGTTCGGGCCTTCCGGCGTTTCAATCGGGCACATCCGTCCGTAGTGGCTGAAGTGGACGTCGCGAACTTCGAAACCGGCGCGTTCTCGGGAAAGGCCGCCTGGCCCAAGAGCCGAAAGGCGCCGTCGGTGAGTCAAACCAGAAAGGGGATTAACTTGATCCATGAACTGCGAAAGTTGCGAGGTGCCAAAGAACTCTTTAATTGCCGCTGTAACGGGTCTGGTATTTATGAGTGTTGTGGGTGTGATGGCTTCTACATCTTGCGTTGTCATGCGTTCTCGCACGACTCGCTCCATGCGGCTGAGACCAATCCGGACCTGGTTTTGAATGAGTTCGCCGACAGATCGGATGCGTCTATTCGCGAAGTGGTCTTGGTCGTCGAGCCGGTAGCCGGGTTCCGCGTTGGCCAGATGCAGCAAGTAGCTGATAGCGGCCAACACTTCTGAACGCGTCAGAACTTGGGAATCTTTGCCGGGACGTTCCAACTTAAGTCCGAAGAGTTTCTCCAGCTTCTCAATTTCGGAACTCAGTTTCTTATTGAGCTTGTATCGGCCCACTTTAGAAAGGGAGTATCGGCGTTCTTCGAAATAAGCGTTGTTGAAATAGTTCGCGGCGGCTTCCGGCGTCGGGGGTTCTCCGGGTCGCGCACGCTTGTAGATCTCAACCAAAGCCGCTTCTTGTGTGGGGGCGATTGGCGTGTCTTCCTCGCGGGCCCATTTGTCTCGTTCACTTTCCCATTGGCCTTCAAGAAAGTCGAAGTGTTCGACGAAGCGTTCTAGGAAACCTGGGTGGCTTATTTCGTCGTAGCCAAGCGCTCGAAGGAGGGTGAAGATACTCAACCGACGCTTTCTGGCAATGCGGGCACCAGCGGTCACGTCTTTACCGGGTTTGTGTTCGACGTCGAATTCGATCCACTCACCGCGATAGGGGTGGATAGTGCCGGTGACGAGTTGATGCTTTTGCATGTTGCGAAGGCGGTACCGCTCGCCCGGTTGGAAAATGACACCTGGTGACCGGACGAGTTGGCTGACTATCACTCGTTCCGTGCCGTTAATGATGAAAGTCCCTTTGTCAGTCATCTTGGGGAAATCACCCATAAAGACTGTTTGCTCTTTGATTTCACCAGTGTTTCGGTTCATGAACCGGGCCCGAACGAAAATCTGGTCGGAATAGGTGTGGTCTTTCTCTTTGCATTCATTTTCGGAAAATTTAGGAGGGCCCCGAAGGTCCTCATCCTCACTGTCGAACTCGAATTCGAGTTCGAGGTTTCCCGTGAAGTCAGTTATTGGGCTGATATCAGCAAAGGTTTCTGCCATTCCAACCGCTAGAAAGCGATCAAAGGACTTCTTCTGGACGTCAATTAGGTCAGGTAGCGGCAGTACCTCTTCGAGGTTGCCAAATGAATACCGTTCCCGAGCAGCGCGAGGCGACAACGGATCTCCTAAAGATTTTCAGTTACGACCGAGGCGGACGGTCGTCATAAGCAGGGGCGCGCGGACAATCACAGTGTTTTCTAAAAAAGACGACACCAGAGCCACGACAGCCGACAGGCTAGCGGCCCAAACGGCTTTCAACAAACCGGGGCGCTAGCTAAAGGTTTTGGCTATTTGATATCGACGGCGCCGCCGGCGGCCTCGATGGCCTCTTTGGCTTTGTCGGCTTCCTCTTTTGGAACTCCTTCGAGGACGTTGCTTGGCGCGCCTTCTACAAGATCCTTGGCCTCTTTTAGTCCGAGGCTGGTGAGTCCTCGCACCTCTTTGATGACCTGGATCTTCTTGTCTCCGGCAGCCGTAAGCACCACGTCAAATTCGTCTTTTGCTTCGGCAGCGTCGCCGCCTTGATCGCCCCCGCCCGCAGCGGCCACCATCACTGGTGCTGCAGCAGCGGCTGTGACGTCAAATTTCTCTTCGAATGCTTTCTTTAGCTCGACGAGTTCGAGGACTGACATATTGCCAATCGCATCGATGATCTCTTCGGTAGTTGCCATTTCTTTTCTCCTAGCTTTCTGGTTCTTTTCAGCGACAGCCTCCCGGCCGTCTTGCTGTGTTGACTTCGCCTATGCCTTCTTCTTGGCTGGGGCCTTC
>DGLO01000010.1 GCA_002388005.1 Candidatus Neomicrothrix sp. UBA4542 | reverse complement strand
ATTTCGTGCTGACTCGGTGCGTCCTCGTGAAATGAGTACTCCACAGGAATCCCGATTGCTTCCAAGGTAGTGAGCGTCTGACGGCGAATATTGCTAGCCACGTCTGCGGTTGTCAGATCGAAGTAGCTTCCCTGGTCAAGGGGTACCGGATCCCCGTTTCGTTCGGCTTCGAACAGGAAGTACTCCATTTCAGGCGCGGTGAAGAACGTGAAACCCTCAGCGTGCGCGCGCTCCATCGATCGACGCAGGACCTGACGCGAGTCGCCCGGAAATGGACTCCCGTCAGCCCGTTCGATATCGCAGAACATGCGGGCCGCATTTTCGTCGTTGCCGCTCCAGTGCATCAACTCAAAAGTGGCGGGGTCAGGGCGGGCGACCATGTCTTCTTCGCGTACTCGGCTAAACCCGTCAATTGAGGAGCCGTCGAAAATCATTCCGTTCTCGAATGCGGTCTCAAGTTCGGCAGGTGAGATAGCGAACGATTTCAACTGACCTTGCACATCGGTGAACCAGAGGCGAACAAGACGGATCCCTCGTTCCTCAACTCGGCGGAGCACGTAGTCCTGAGGTCGTTCCATTTTGGTTTCATCTTTTCTCGTCAGACGCGCAGCGTCACAAGTATCTAAGCCCATTCTTGGTCGGGTGTGCACGCGATTAAAAGCCCTCAGCGTTCCGTTTACATGACTTTCACAATTGGACTATGAGGCTAGAACTAGCCGTTTGTGAACAGATCTTTGGTCAGTCATAGCGAAAAGGGCGCGACAGGGTGCTGCTAATTGTTAGCTTGCCTTCCGTCCCCGCCCCCCTAACAGGAGCAAACACAGTGGCGTACAGGGCCGAGTACATATGGATTGACGGCACAGAACCAACCGCAGAAATCCGATCCAAGACGAAAATTCTTGCTGACGGTGATGACCCCGGTATCTGGGGTTTTGACGGATCAAGCACGAACCAGGCGACAGGCGACAACTCAGACGTCGTTCTAGAGCCAGCGTTTCAGTGTCCCGATCCGATACGCGGAGGTAACGACGTCCTCGTCCTTTGCGAAACCCGTTTAACAGAGGATATGTCGCCTCACCCGACCAACACTCGCGCAGCAGCGCGAGCCGCATTGGAGCAATACGGCGACCAAGAACCTTGGTTCGGCCTCGAGCAGGAATACACCATGCTCGACCCGGCCAGTGGATGGCCGGCAGGCTTTCCAGCCGGTGGCTTTCCGGCCCCGCAAGGTCCTTACTACTGCGGTGTCGGAGCCGTGAAGATCAAAGGCCGCGATGTTGTCGAACAACACACAACTTGGTGTATCGAAGCCGGGTTGGCTATCTCGGGGACCAACGCCGAGGTAATGCCCGGGCAGTGGGAATTTCAGATCGGCCCCGTCGACACCGTTGCCGTTGGTGACCATCTCTGGATGGCCCGCTACTTGCTTCACCGCGCTGGTGAGCTTCATGATCTTGTCATCACCCTTGAGGCGAAGCCCATGAAGGGCGACTGGAACGGCGCTGGAATGCACACCAACTTCTCGACGAACGGAATGCGTGACGGCTACGACGCAGTTATCACAGCTGCGGAATCGCTCGGTGATCAGGACACGATCTCCAAGCACCTCGCGGGTTACGGAGTTGGTATCGAGGAACGGCTGACGGGTGAGCATGAGACTGAACGATTCGACAAGTTCAGTTATGGAGTCTCAGATCGCGGAGCGTCTGTGCGAATTCCGTGGCAGGTAGCTCAAGATCAGAAGGGGTACATCGAAGACCGTCGCCCCAACGCGAACGCGGACCCATATGTGGTCGCGACATTGTTGACCAACACCTGTTGTGCAGCGTTAGCCTGACCGACCCCGTCGAAATAGTTTTCGCCGTAACGACCGCGCGGCTTCTAGCCTCGTGACATGGCTTCGATCAGAGTTGCTATGGCGCAACTCAATCTGCGAATGGGCGACTTCGACTCGAACGTCGCGGCGATCACGCAGGCGTACGATCAATCGGTCACTTCGGACGCGGACGTCGTCGCTTTCACCGAATTGGCGGTGTGTGCATACCCACCCGAAGACTTACTGCTCAAGCAACGGTTCATTGACGATGCTCACAGGGCGTTAGAAGCAATTGCCTGCCACACCTCAGACACGGCTGCAATTATCGGTTTCCCAGAACAGGAAGGCCAGGAGCTATATAACTCAGCTGCGATATGTCACCAAGGTCAGGTGCAAGGGATCTACCGGAAACGACTCCTTCCCAACTACTCGGTTTTTGATGAAAAGCGTTACTTCGCAGCTGGCGTCACTGACGGACCTCTTTTCGAAATTGGGGGCGTCCTTGTCGGTGTAAGTATCTGCGAGGATCTTTGGTTCGATGAAGGTCCATTCGATAGTCAAGTCCAGTCAGGGGTGGCCCTGGCAATCTCAATCAATGGATCTCCCTACCGTCGTGGAAAATTCGCCGAGCGAGTCGCAGCAATCGCCGAGCGAGCGAACAAAGCCAGGGTGCCGATCGTCTACGTCAATCAAGTAGGGGGCCAAGACGAACTCATCTTTGACGGCTCGTCTTTTGCCGTTGATGTGACAGGCGAGGTCATAGCTCGCCTACCTCAGTTTGAACAAGCCGTGGAGGTTGTCGACATCGAGATTCCGCCGCGCCCCAGGGGTGCTCTCCCGGTGATAGTGACCTCCGCTGAGCGCGAACCTCGCGGGCCTGTAATGCGGCCGCCCCTGGCGGAACCACACGACGAAATTGGTGAGATTTGGAATGCGTTAGTTTTGGCGACACGCGATTACGTCAACAAAAACGGGTTCAGTGACGTTGTTATCGGCTTGTCCGGAGGCGTGGACTCCAGCCTGGTAGCCGCGATTGCGGTCGACGCTCTCGGACCAGAACGAGTGCATGGAGTATCCATGCCTTCCCGATATTCAAGTGTTGGTTCTCAGGGAGACGCCGAAGAATTAGCGCAGAATCTTGGAATTGAGTTCCATACGATCCCGATCGAACCGGCCCACGCCTCGCTGATTGAAATGCTCGACCCCTTTTTCAGTGGGTCTGCACCCGACTTGACAGAGGAAAATCTTCAAAGCCGCATACGCGGTGTTTTGTTGATGGCGCTATCAAATAAGCGGGGATGGCTCGTACTCACGACAGGAAACAAAAGCGAAACGTCGGTCGGCTACTCCACCCTGTACGGAGACACGGCTGGAGGTTTCGCGGTCTTGAAGGATTGCCCGAAGCTTCTGGTGTATCAACTGTGTCGTTGGCGCAACAAGCAAACGAGCTCGCCGTGGATCCCGACGGCATCAATTTCTAAAGCACCTTCAGCTGAGCTTCGGCCCGAACAAACTGACGAGCAGTCATTACCGCCCTATGAACTGCTAGATCCCTTGCTGGAGGCCTACATCGAGCAGGA
>DGLO01000029.1:18132-24100 GCA_002388005.1 Candidatus Neomicrothrix sp. UBA4542 | reverse complement strand
CCACCTTCCAGTCTTCGCGTGTTCCATGGGGGACAACATCATCCATCACGAGGCCCACATCTTGATGATGGCTGCCGTACAGCCGTTCGTTTCAGGAGCCATCTCAAAAACAGTGAATCTGCCGGAAACGGCGACTGTTGAAGACGTCGAAAATCTGCACCTCAAGGCGTGGAAGCTTGGGCTGAAGGCAGTAGCGATCTACCGAGACAACTGCAAGATTGGTCAACCATTGTCGACCACTCGCGATGGTGAAGCAGTCGGTAGTGACGCGGTCACTACTGAACTTGTTGCAGTCCGCGCCGCTCCGGAGCGAGAAAAGCTTCCGCGTACCCGACGATCCCGAACCTTCTCGTTTCGAGTAGCGGACTGTCACGGCTATATGACCGTCGGCGAATACGACGATGGTCGGCCTGGAGAGATCTTTCTTACGGTGGCCAAACAAGGCTCGACGCTCGCGGGCATCATGGACGCGTTTGCGATTTCTGTAAGTCATGGCCTCCAGTACGGGGTGCCTCTTCGTTCTTACGTCGAAGCCTTCACCAACGTCCGATTCGAGCCCGCGGGAATTACCGATGATCCGCAACTCCGAATAGCAAGCAGTTTGGTGGATTACATTTTTCGGCGGTTGGCACTCGAATACCTACCCGTTCAGGAGCGACAGGAACTTGGTGTTCTGTCCAGCGAGGAACGAATGGACCAGCACCTCCCCGGACTTGAAGAAGCAACGGTGGAGACTGCGATTGGGGCTGAACCCGTAGCGGATCCACCTTCGTCGCAGCTCGGTGTTCTAAGTGATGCACCGCTCTGCTCTAGTTGTGGCGATCGGATGGTGCGAGCGGGCACGTGCTACACCTGCCGTTCTTGTGGCAACACCAGCGGGTGCGGGTAAGTGTTCCCATGACATATCACACGTGTGTAATTTGTTGACTATGGGGTGCCTTAGGTTTTCTTTCGGGACGATGTCGTCGGGCAAGTCAACCCTTGCGTTGCAGATCCATCACAACCTTTCAGCCACCGGAACTGGGCTGCTGTGCAGCATGCACGACCGCGCTGGCGCTCATGTCTCAAGCGCTCTGGGTGTGTCAACTCCAGCGGTCGAAGTTCACCCGAACCTCGATTTCCATGCACTGGCTTTTAGTCACCAATCGGGGCACGGGGCGTTGGATTATCTGGTTTGTGACGAGGCTCAGTTCTACACGGACCCTCAGGTTGACCAGCTAGCTCGAGTGGTCGACGAACTTGACGTGGATGTCTATGCCTTCGGGCTCCTTACCGATTTTCGAGGGAAACTGTTCCCAGGTTCGGCGCGCCTTCTTGAAGTAGCCGATGAACGCGTAGAACTGCAGGTTCAAGCCCGATGCTGGTGCGGTAGGGCCGCTACCCACAACGCTCGTCTACACGACGGAGTGCAGGTCTATGACGGCGACGTGGTCCTCATTGACGATGGATCAATCGCCCAAGTTACCTACGAGTTGCGTTGCAGAAACCATTGGATATTGGGGGATTCGGGTCCGATAGCGGACCGATTCCGGGCAGCAGGCTGATTCAGACATCGCCACGCCCGGGTGCTGGACAACAGTCCCTAGAGCAACAATCTGGACGCGGCCCTGACGTACCCAACGCCGGGCGATCCTCGCGTAACCCGGCCGCTTCTTCAACCAGGTCCACCAGCATTGAGACAAAGCGTGGGTGGGTGCCGACCGTAGGGGTCCGCACCATCTTTAAACCTGAGTCTCGGGCAGTAGTAGCAGCTTGAATATCGAGATCGAAGATAACTTCCATATGGTCTGCAACAAAACCGAGCGGATGCACCAAGACCTCGGTAACGCCCTCCGCCGCTAATTGTTTGAGGCGACTGTCAATATCAGGCGATAGCCAAGGGACTGACGGAGATCCGCTGCGGCTTTGAAATACCACTTCGGATGGGCCCGTCATCTCAGCGAGATCATTAACGATGGCTGCTGCCTCATCTAGTTGTCTTTGATAATCAGAGGTCGCTGCCATAGACACCGGCAAGCTATGGGCGCTGTGCAGCACCGGGGTGGAATCGGAGAGACCAGCGTGCTCGCGGGCCTCGACCAATAGCTCGGCAGCAGATCCAAGAAAATTGGGGTGATTCCAAAAAACTCTCACCCGTTCTATCTCAGGCGCGTCAGGGACTGATGCTCGGGCTCGGTCAAGATCTTCGTGATATTGGCGGCACCCAGAATACGAACTGAACGCGGAAGTCACCAAGCACACAGTTGACCGATATCCCTCTGTTTGAAGAGCAGCAACGGTGTCAGATACAAACGGATGCCAGTTGCGATTCCCCCAAAACGTAGGTAAATCGTGACCCCTAACAGTTAGCTCGTGTTCCAAGGCCGCGAGTAGTTGGCGGTTCAAGTCATTGATCGGGCTGGTGCCACCGAACAGGGCGTACTGGTCGGCGACGACCGCTAAACGTTCATCGGGTACCTCTCGTCCCCTAGTCACCTGACGAAGGAACGGGAGGACGTCGTCTGGTTCCTCTGGTCCTCCGAATGACAACAACAACAGTGAGTCAAATCGGCCGACACCCATATCTGCAGACTAGAGGTCGAAGCGCGACATACTCGCTGTTATGGATGACGATGAAATTCTTGAAGGCGAACTGGTCGAAGGCGACCTCGAAGAAACTATGTCGCCTCAGGTCGAAGCTTTGGCTTCGGCTGGATTGATCTCAGAGGAAATCGATATTTTCGACATCGCCGCGACCGAGGGGCCGGCCTATGAACTTGAGGAGCTAACGGTCGACCAAGTCTCCGAAATAGCTCATCAACTTGAAATGAGGGGCGTTCGGTGGGTCATCGACGGTAACCCGCAACTGCTGGTTCACCGAAACGATGAACGAAAAGCTGATGAGGTTTTCGATCTCATCTTCGGACCAGAAGAGTGACAGCTACGATCCGGTAGATCCAATGAGGGGGACACCATGACAATGATCGAGAATGCGCCCAGTGCAGTTCACCGAGGGGAGGACGATCTCCCATGGGTGAACAGCGGGGGAGGCAACGAGGTGAAACTTCTCACAGCCAAAATAACTGAAGGCCTATGGATCGTTCGGACCCGTTTTCAGCCTGGTACCCAAGTCCAAACACACCGACATACCGGACAGGTGTATGCCTATACAGTCGCCGGAGCGTGGCACTACGCAGAAAGTGAATACATCAACAGAGCAGGATCGTTCCTGTACGAACCCGCGGGGTCCATACATACCTTGCTGGTGCCAGAAGACAACGAAGAAATCACCGACGTTTGGTTCCAGATTTATGGAGCCAATTTGAACCTCGATGAGAACGCCAACGTGGAATCGGTCACCGACGCGGGCTCAGTCCTCGACTGGTATTTAGGAGAATGTTCTGCGATTGGTTGGGACAACCCGCCAGTGCTCACCGACGGGTAAGTCGCGTCTCCCCGCTAGGAGAACGAACCAGCCACGCGCTCGCCGTTGCCAGAACCACTGACCTCTCTTCGCGCTGGTCCTTAGCGCGGTCAGCGATAGGTGCTGATGCCCGACTCGCAGCCATCAACAACACTAACGACACTCCACTAAACGCGATCGCCACGCCAATAGCGGTCTCGTAATTGGCTGCGTCGATTAGCACGCCGATAACAGGTGGCCCGATGAGCCCGCCAATGCCAGCTGACGTGTACAGAGCCCCCAGAACCCCGCCTAACCCCACCGGGCCGAAAAGATGGGCGATGACTGCCGGTGACAGAGCGATCCAACCCCCATACGCGGTCCCCATACAAATAGCGAAAATCACCAACACCGTGTAGTTCGAGCCCGCCACTATCCAAATCACATAACTGGCACCCAGCGCAGCAACACACAACTGGTAGAGCCGCATCAAATCAGCTTTCGCGGCTATGGCTCCTAACGCGAGTCGACCCACAACCGACGTAGCCCCAATGATCCCAATGAGTAGGGCGCCCCCAGCTTTCCCTCGCGACTCTAAGTAATCGTCGAGGTAGACCATGGGTACGAACAAGCCGCAACTGAGAAACACCATGGACGTGTACAGCCAAAGGAACCGAGCATCGCTCAGGAGTACTCGTAACGGCGGAGGTGAGTCCTGTGCTCCGGACCCAGGAGGACGTCGCGCTCCCAAAGAAGCCAAAGCTAAGAGCGCCGCAGACCCGATCCCGAGAATGACGAAAGTGGTCCGCCACCCGTAACTAAGAACCAGCCGTTTGGTTAGAGGTGCACCAACTAGTGTTCCTAGTCCAATGCCGGCTACGGCCACCCCCATTGCCTTTGTCCGGTCTCGTTCGAACCATCCCCCAACGGTTGCCACCATTGGCACGTACGCGCAACCGACACCGATCCCGACTCCAAGGCCGTAGGTCAAATAGCCGACGGTGATGTTGTTCACCAGTGATGTCAGAAATAGGCCCGTTCCCATCGCCGCGGCACCAACGAGAAGCACCGGTCTGGGTCCGTAGCGGTCCGCTATACGGCCGGTAAACACACCGAGGACGAAGTAAATGAACGTCGTGATCGCGAAGAAAAGAGAGGCCTGACCTTTGCCGACACCGAACTCTTCGCGAATGGTCGTGAAAACAGCGCCGAAGCTGTACGCCACCCCAAATACAGCGAAAGTTGCGGTAACAGTTGCGGCAACCACTACCCAACCAGCCGCTGAGTCGATGCCCTTCGGCCGTTCGGTCACATTTACCCCCGGTTTCTGAACGCGCCTTCCAACGCACCATACTTAACCTGAACCAATTATGAGTGAGAGGTCGAGATGAACCAGGACACCGTCGTTGACCGACGAGTAGACAATCAACTCGATGATGGCGACCACGAACGCTTCGCTCACTATGTCAACAAAACTGATATGACTCGATCTGCCGTTACCGGCGCGCCGGTGCGGGCTTTGTGCGGAAAAAAATGGGTCCCCAATAGGAACCCGGAGAGGTTTCCCGTGTGTCCAGAATGCAAAAATATTTTCGAGAGCCTCAAGGCGGTCGGGCGGTGACAACTCACGAAACCCAGATCACGTTTTATTGGCGCCCCGGATGCGGATTCTGTATGGCGCTTGAACGCCAACTCCAGGTAGCTGGTGTCGAGATGATGTTCCGCAACATTTGGGAAGACCCTGACGCGGCGGCCTTTGTTCGAAACTGCGCCGCCGGCAACGAAATCGTTCCAACTGTTGAAGTCGGAGGCGCCGTCATGGTCAACCCAACCTCCGACGAAGTGATGTCTGCCATCGCGACACACCAGGCTGCTCAACTATCCGGAGAGACGTCCTAACTCAAATTTTGAACGCCATGGCGGCTTTGGCCAAGGTCTTACCCTCCGCTGTTTCCACTTCGGCTTCGCAAAAAGCGATTGATTTACCGCGGCGAATTACCCAGCCCGCGGCCACCAGATCGCTGCTAGCTGAACTTGCCAGAAATTGCACGTGCATCGAAATGGTGCTGTATGGGCGTGCCTTGTCGAATCCGCTGCCTACTGCTGGCACACATGATGTATCCAAAAGTGTTGTTAAGACTCCACCGTGAATGACTCCGCCTGCTTGAAGAAGTTCGGGTCGAAAGGCCAAACCGAGTCGGCAGTAGTCGTGACGCACTTCTTGGACGTGTAGACCGACCAGTTGCACGAACAACGGATCATCGCCTGACCCATAACGAGCCCATAATGCTTTTTGCTGTTCGGAAAGCTCTTCAAAGGAAGAAGGATCAGGTAAGGCCACACCATTGAGGGTAACCAGGACTACCGTCGTCGTTGTGTCGGACAGTTTCCCACGCCAACATGCACGGACTCAACGCTTCAGCCTGGGTTCGCCTAGAAGCTTCGGTGTCACCGGCGATGGCACCCAGGTTTTGTTTCTACGTAGCGGTGGCCCTGAGGACCCGGTGAATGCTTTGTGGGCGATCAACACTGTGACGGGCGTCGAACGCCAGATCGTCGACCCCCAAAAGCTTGTTGATGATTCTC
>DGLO01000029.1:3351-17739 GCA_002388005.1 Candidatus Neomicrothrix sp. UBA4542 | reverse complement strand
TACTCTCTCAACAGTCAAGGCACTGCGGTGACGTTCGCTCTCACAGGAGAGATCTTCGTCGCCGACGTCGAGAGCGGATCAGTGACCTCGGTGATCAGCACAGGAGCAGGATTTGACCCCCGTTTGTCGGGGGACAGCCGATACGTTTCGTTTGTTGTCGATGACAGTCTGTATGTGGGTCCCGCCGATGGATCGGAGCCAGCACAGATGCTGCTCGAAGGTGACGGGAAGACCGTTAGCTGGGGCCGAGCAGAGTTCGTGGCCGCTGAGGAAATGCGCCGTAGCAGAGGACACTGGTGGGACCCTAGTGCCGACCGTTTGGCGGTTACTCAAGTAGATGTCGCACAGGTACCCGTGTGGCATATATCCGCGCCAGACGACCCGACGAAACCTCCACAATCAATCCGTTACCCCGCTGCGGGAACGTCAAACGCCGAGGTCAGGCTTTGGGTTGTCAACCTCAACGGTTCTGCCAAGGTAGAAGTCATTTGGGATCGTTCAACCCACCCGTACCTTGTCGACGTCGGATGGGAAGATGGCTGGCCGCTGACCGTCACAGTGCAAAGTCGAGATCAACGCTCAATGAGGGTGCTCGAGGTAGAGGAATCGAGTGGCGATACTCACACGGTCCTTGATCTCAACGACCCTCACTGGGTGGAAATTATTCCCGGTACCCCGAGAAGATGGAACGACGGTTGGCTCACGATCGAAGAAACCGGCCGAACTCGTTCACTCGTGTTCAATGGGGCACCCATATCACCACCCGATCAATGGGTACGGTCCCTGATAGATGTCAACGACTCCGAGATCCTGTACACGGCATCAATCGATCCAACAACCATTGATCTGTGGGCCTTTCGCGACGACCAACACGACCGTTTAACCAACGGCAATGGTGTCGTGCAAGCCGTCGCATCGAACTCTGTCACCATCATCGAACAAAGCTCACTGGAAAATTCCTCACACGTCACGGTCACCGCTGGCAACAACACATGGGAAATTAATTCTTGGAAAACGGCGCCGATAGTTACTCCTACAGTGCAGTTCCTTCAAACAGGTCGACAAGGTATCCATACCGCCGTTTTGTTCCCGTCGAACGAGAACGACCAACCACTCCCTGTTCTCCTCGACCCTTACGGCGGCCCCCACGCCCAGCGAGTCCTACGGACCCGAAACGCATATCTGGTGCCCCAGTGGTTCGCTGACCAAGGATTTTGTGTGGTAATCGCCGACGGGCCAGGGACCCCAGGCAGAGGCGACGGTTGGGAGAGAGCCATCAGAGGAGATCTAGCTGGCCCCATCCTCGAAGCTCAAATCGAAGCCTTACAGTCAGTTGCCGAACTTCATCCAGGCAGAGTTGATCTCACCCGGGTGGCTATCCGCGGCTGGTCATTCGGCGGATACCTAGCTGCGCTTGCCGTCATTCGTCGCCCCGACACATTTCACGCAGCGATCGCCGGCGCCCCAGTGACTGATTGGCGGCTCTACGACACCCACTACACCGAACGCTACTTAGGGCACCCCGAACAAGAACCGGATAACTATCGGCGCACCTCACTGCTAGCCGACGCGGCACAACTCCAACGGCCCCTGATGCTGATACATGGCCTAGCCGACGACAACGTCGTCGCGGCCCACACACTCAAGCTTTCAGCAGCGTTGCTAGCGTCCGGACGCCCCCACGAAGTGCTACCTCTATCGGGTGTAACTCACATGACACCTCAAGAAGAGATCGCAGAAAATTTGCTGCTACTCCAAGTCGACTTCCTGCGTCGAAACCTCAACGAGCGACCCAGTTGATGCTCAAATCGGAAACTATCCGAACCGTAAATCGGCCATACAGTCGACTCGTTTAACAAACGAGCATCGCGACGACATCGCACGGCGCTAGCCTCCATTAAGCGTTCGCAGTCGCAGGAGCGGATTTGAGCGACACCCAAGTCAGAATTCACGTCCCTGGGAATCACCTCATGATGGGTGTACTGGGCCAACGCGATGAACACCTACGCATTGTTGAGAATCACTTTGACGCCGCGATCATTCATGTGCGCGGCAACGAGATCACCGTTGAAGGACCCGAAGCACCGGTCGTGGGTCAAGTCTTCTCGGAGTTGGTTCAAATCCTTGAAGGCGGCCATCGTCTCGGGGAAGCAGAAGTCACTCGCATGATCGACATGGTGAAATCAGATGAGAGCCCCAGCGAAGTTCTCTCGACCCGTGTACTCAAAGCACCCAACGGTCGGATCATTCGAGCGAAGAGCTCCGGACAGAAATCGTATGTGGAAACGGTTCGAAGCAACATCGTTACCTTCGCCATCGGGCCCGCAGGCACCGGAAAAACATGGCTCGCGGTAGCACTTGCCGTAGAGGCCCTCATGGCTAAGCAAGTGCGGCGCATCGTGTTGACCCGCCCAGCGGTCGAAGCTGGAGAACGGTTAGGTTTTCTGCCAGGCGACCTAATGGCAAAAGTCGACCCGTACCTTCGTCCGCTCTACGACGCGTTGTACGACATGTTTGACCTTGAAGCCGCCGAACGGCTCTTCGAGAAAAACACCATAGAAGTAGCTCCGTTAGCGTTCATGCGAGGGCGCACCCTCAACGACAGTTTCATCATCCTCGACGAAGCACAGAACACCACCCCCGAACAGATGAAAATGTTCCTCACTCGCATCGGGTTCGGATCCCAAGTGGTCGTTACCGGCGACGTCACACAAATCGACGTCCCAGGAGGCAAGAGCGGACTCCTCGATGTCCAAAAAACCCTCACCGACGTGCACGATATTGCATTCGCCAACCTAGGCGGTCGAGACATCGTCCGACATCGGATCGTGCAGGCCATCGTGGCCGCTTACGAACGACACGGCAGTGCTGCGCAGTCTCCGTGACCTCTTCTGAGCCACCGAAACCGGTGCCCGTCGGCGAGACGCGCATCACACTCGACTCTCCAGAAGTCCAGGTAACTGACCAACACAGCGGTCATCAACTTGACCTAGATCGATACCGAAACCTTGCTCTAAACGTTCTCACCGACGAAGGAGTACCCGCGGGCGCCGAACTTACAGTTGTGTTCGTATCAACCGAAGACATGACAGAACTCAACGCCAAACACATGGGCCGTCAAGAACCCACCGATGTGTTGGCGTTTCCAATCGATGCTCATGACGTGAACCACCAAAACGGCGACCCGATCCCAGTATTACTCGGAGACGTCGTGATCTGCCCCACCGTCGCGGCCGCCAACAGCTCAACGAACAGCCATTCCTACCCAGGTCACGCGGGTTCCCTCCGCGACGAAATCGACCTACTGGTCGTTCACGGCATACTTCACGTCCTCGGGATGGACCACGCAGACGACGAAGAGCGCAACCTCATGCAGGCATCAGAGCGCACCCATCTCGCGACGTTTCGTGAAAGAGACCAATAATGGGTGGGGCGGTGGCGACCCTTGTCGTCGTGGTCTTGCTGGTGGCGTTAATTGTTCTGCGTCTCATCGAAGTCACATTCGTCCGCTTAGGCCGTGCGAGAGCCGCAGGTCTAGACGAAGCAAACGAAGGTAATTCTCAACTATCGGAACTCATAGCAGACCGGGAAGTGCTACTCGCACCCGTCACTGTGTTACGAGTGGTCTGTCAAGTAGGACTGATTGCCTTGGCGATCTTCATAGGTCAAGCGACCGATCGCACCCTACTGGTTACTGTCATCGCGGCATTCGTATTGTTCTTGCTCGGTGAAGCAATCCCTCGACGCTGGGCGATTGAAGCAAACGACGAAATGGCGAAATGGCTTGCGCGACCTGCTCGACTCATCACACGACTTACCCCGCTACAGCTAATAGCTCGTCCGCTAGCGGCATTAGCACGTCGTTGCGGACCAAGAAACCGTGACGAAGCTCTCGACCTGGTAGTGGAGGATGAACTTGTTGCATTAGCTGAAGCAGCGGCAGAAGCACGTCTTATCGAAAATGACGAAGCCGACATCATCGGATCGATTATCGAGCTGGGAGACACAATTGTTCGCGAAGTCATGGTCCCTCGACCGGACATGGTGACCCTTGAAAGCAATCTCAGTGTTGCTGCAGCGCTTTCCGTCGTTGTTGACAGCGGATTCACGCGACTCCCGGTTGTAGGGGAAACCGCTGACGATGTTCTGGGGGTGGTGCTCTCCAAAGACCTCGTAGCCGCCCACCTGAAGAACCCATCGGGGTGCACCATCAGCTCCCTGATCCGAGAAGCGGTATTTGTGCCTGAATCGAAAAGGGTGGTCCAACTCATGCGAGAAATGCAGGCATCGAAATCGCATCTCGCAATAGTTGTCGACGAATACGGAGGCACAGCCGGGTTGGTAAGCCTGGAAGACATTCTTGAGGAACTCATCGGCGAAATCGTCGATGAGTTTGATCGTGAGGAGTCGCTAGTTCAAGAGCAATCCGACGGCTCGTTGCTTCTTTCAGGGCGACTACCAGTAGATGACTTCGAGAAACTCACCGGTATAACAACCGGCGAGGGTGACTGGGACACCATCGGAGGTTTTGTGTTTGGTTTACTGGGCCATGTTCCAGAAGTTGGTGAAACCATTGTCCACGACGGGTGGGAACTAACGGCGAAAGAAATTAACAACCGGCGAATCAACACCATCGGCGCTCAGCGCAGGGCACCGGAATGAAATCGGGGTTTGTGACCCTCGTCGGCCGACCCAACGCCGGGAAATCAACTCTGGTCAACACACTGCTTGGAACCAAAGTCAGCATTGTTTCAGACAAACCGCAGACCACCCGCCTGCGAGTCATGGGAGTACTTCATCGGCCAGCCAGCCAAATCGTTCTCGTGGATACCCCCGGTATCCACAAACCGGTGACGCGACTTGGGGAACGATTAAACGAAACTGCACAGTCCGCGCTTACAGAAGTCGATGTGGCCTGCCTGGTTATCGACGCCACCGCATCCATCGGTCGAGGCGACCGATTCATTGCTGAACATCTGCCCCCAGAATCAATTGTCGTACTCACAAAGTGCGATCGCGCTTCTCCCGACATGGTGGTGCAGCAACTCGCAGAAGCATCACTATTCGACGCCGAGGCCTATTTCCCTGTGTCGGGACTTACAGGGGAAGGCCTTCCAGCATTGGTCGAACACCTAGAGAACCGCCTCAGTGAGGGACCTGCCTATTTCCCGGCAGATCAAATCACCGACTTGCCAGAACCCTGGTTCATAGCCGAACTCGTGCGGGAGCAGCTGCTTTCCAGATTCCACGACGAATTGCCCTACAGCATCGCGACTCGAGTGACCGAATGGGACGGGCCTCGTATCCGATGTGAAATTCTCGTCGAACGCGAATCACAAAAAGGCATGGTCATAGGTCGAAACGGTGATGTTCTGAAACAAGTAGGTATAGCCGTCCGAAGCCAATTAGCAAATGGAGGCGAAGGCATCCATCTCGAACTTCGAGTAAAGGTCGACAAGGATTGGCAAAGAAAATCAGAGTCCCTGGACCGTCTGCTCGATTTCCAAGAACCGGATTAACCTGCGGGGTGTGATTCCGGTTGCTCTTGATCTGTCGCGCGTTCCTCAACACGTCGCGTGTGTCATGGACGGAAACGGACGCTGGGCTCAGGCCCAAGGCATGGCCAGAACCGAAGGTCACGCCGCAGGCGAAGAAGCTCTCTTCGACGCCATCGAAGGCGCTCAAGAGGTTGGCGTCGGATGGCTCACAGTTTTCGCTTTCTCTACCGAAAATTGGAAACGACCACCCGACGAAGTCAAATTCCTCATGAACTTCAACGAATCTCTGTTGGTTCGCCGGTCACAGGAACTGCACGAAATGGGAGTGCGAATCCGATTCGTAGGAAGAAAAAACTGGCGGGTACCCAAACGCGTACTTCGTCGCATGGACGAGGCAGTTGACCTCACCCAACACAACACCGGTATGACGTTGACCATCGCGTTTAACTACGGAGGGCGCGCCGAAATTATTGACGCCGTCAAAGCAATGGTTGACGACGGCGTGCAAATCGACCGAATCGATGAACGCGCACTTGAGCGATACCTCTATGACCCAACAATGCCTGACGTAGACCTATTAATCAGATCCTCTGGTGAGCATCGACTTTCAAATTTTCTTCTCTGGCAGGTTGCCTATAGCGAACTCTTATTTACCGAAACCCTCTGGCCTGACTTCCGGCGCAACGACCTTTACGACGCCATCCTCGAATATCAGGCTCGCGACCGCCGTTTCGGCGGCCTCAATTCATAAGGCGGAGCGATGGCGCATTACCGAGACAGCGGCGTCATCGTCAGAACATACAAACTTGGTGAAGCCGATCGAATTCTCTCGGTCATCACAGAAAACCACGGGAAGGTTCGAGCGGTCGCGAAAGGGGTTCGCAAAACTCGCAGCCGCTACGGCGGGCGACTCGAGCTGTTACGCCACCTTGACCTTCAGTTCTATAAAGGCAGAGGAGATCTCGACATTGTCACCCAGGCAGAAACTCGAGATCACTGGCCTGAAATTCGAAACAACCTTGACCGTCTCGGCAAAGCCTTAACAATCGCTGAAGCAGTAGACCAAGTCGCTCAGGATCGGCAACCAAACAGCGAGCTTTACCGGATGCTCTGTGGCGGTTTGGCAACACTTCACGTTGCAGATCCGGCACTCATGGTGCCAGCGTTCATGCTGAAAGTCCTCGCCCTGGAAGGTGTAGCGCCCGCACTCGACGAATGCGTTATAGGCGGCGAAACCAGCGCTCTCGAGTTTTTTGATCCAGGCACTGGCGGTGTGACGTGTGCGGCTCACCAACGCGGACGCCCCATCTCTTCTTCGGCGCTTGAGTTGATGCGAGCAACCCTGGGCGGTGCACTTGCCAAAGTCTTAGAAGTGCAACAGGCACCACACACCGACGAAGTGTCATCGATAGTGCATCGGTTGTGGGAATTTCACGTTGAGCGACGACTACGTAGCACCGAACTACTTTCCTAAGCGGAACTACGACATCAACGTTCAGCTAATCCAACATGCCCTTGGCTTTGCCGGACGTTTTAGCGTGCAAACGCGCAAACTTTTTTTCTGCTCTAGCGTCAGCGGTCGAAAGCCACCAAATACGGCCCTTCCATATCGCGCCCGCCAGAGATAACAGCCCGAGAACAAGCTGAGTGGGGTTAAGTAACCTGCATTGAGGATGCTCGCTTTTCACCGTTCCCTGCGCAGTGTCCAGTAACTCGACCCGCAACGCGTCCAAATCAACTACGTCTGGCGACGGTGAAAGAATCGGGCGGGGGCATGACCACTCCATACGATCGTTGTCGACGCCTTCAAACTCGGTATTGAAAAGCGTGATTGGTGTCGACCAGACAAGAGCGGTCAGGAATAGGCAAATAAATGCCACAGTTCGATCTCTCAACATAACAACTCCACCCTAACTCAGCGTGGAGCAGTTACTCGGTGAAGTAGCCGCCGTCTGGGTGCAAAATTTCGCCAGTGAAATAGGACGCTTCGTCGCTCGCCAAAAACAGCGCGGTATTCGCGATTTCATCAGGGATGCCTTTGCGTCCCATCGGAATATTCGCAAAAAACTCTGTCAGTCGATCCTCTGGGAACAGATCAATCATGCTCGTCATATGCGTATCGATGTACCCGGGACCTATCGCGTTCACCCTGATCCCCGACGGTGCTAACAGGCGAGCCAACTTCTTCGTCAACATCCACACCGCTGATTTTGAACACACATAAGGGATCGGTCCAGCGTCGGGATGTTTCGCCGCGATCGAAGCAATGGTGACAATGCTGCCACCGTTATTGGCTTCCAACATCGGAGCCACACATGCCTGAGCGGCCAAAAGCGTTCCGTCAAGGTTGACTGCCATCACCTGACGGAAGTCGTCTAAGTCAAGGTCCAACAACTCGTCAGCAGGTCGTTCGACATAATCCATGCGCTTTGTGAACCATTTGACACTGGCTTCGTGATCGCCGCTCTTGTATCCGGCGTGACTGACGCCTGCCGCGGTCACCAACACGTCGATCGCTCCGTAGCTTTCTAAAGCATGGGCGGCCATTCGGTGATTGTCGCTCGCGTTGACCGCGTCGCAATGCACAAAAGAGGCCTGTCCGCCGCTGTCGACGATCATTTGCGCGGTTTCTTCACCCAAATCATCGATCACGTCAGCAACCACCACACTGGCTCCTTCAGCAGCAAAACGTTGAGCCGTTGCTCGACCTAAGCCGTTACCGCCGCCTGTAACCACCGCTACTTTGCCTTCTAATCGCATGCTGCCCCCATGAGCCCTCAATCATTTCGCTTGCTCGTCATGCAAAGTTAGTCAAAGAATTGAAGGGTCAGGGAGGGTAAGTGGTCGGTACTCTGGGCGCCATGACATCGACCGAGTCTTCGCTTTTCGACCAGGTCGTAAATCTGTGTAAGCGCCGCAGTTTCGTTTTCCCGTCCGCAGAAATTTATGGAGGATTTCGAAGCACCTACGACTATGGCCCTCTCGGGGTGCTGATGCTCCGCAATGTGAAGGACGCCTGGTGGCGGTCGATGGTCCAACTGCGCAACGACGTGGTGGGTCTCGACGCGGCCATCCTCAGCCCACCACAGATATGGGAAGCATCCGGCCACCTGGACAACTTCAGTGACCCCCTCGTCGATTGCACTAAATGCAAAACCCGTCACCGACAAGACCAACTTGAACACCAAGATACGTGCCCATCTTGTGGCGAATCGGGGACTTTCACCGAAGCTCGGGCCTTCAACCTGATGTTCAAAACCCAAGCTGGCCCAGTCGAAGGGGCCGGCGCCGACGTGTATCTCAGACCCGAAACAGCTCAAGGCATGTTCGTCAACTTTAAGAACATCATTGAAACCAGCCGAAAAAAACCGCCTTTTGGTATCGCCCAGGTCGGGAAGTCATTCCGAAACGAAATCACCCCCGGAAATTTTGTGTTCCGAACACGCGAGTTTGAACAAATGGAACTCGAATTCTTCGTTCCACCCGATGAGGCAGATGATTGGTATGAGTACTGGGTGAACGAGCGATACCAGTGGTACATAAATCTCGGAATACCCGCCGACCAGCTACGCCTCCGACCTCACGAAGACGATGAACTTAGCCACTACTCATCGGGGACCAGCGACGTTGAGTTTCTGTTCCCTTGGGGTTGGGGTGAACTAGAAGGAATCGCGAACCGCGGCGACTTCGACCTCAAACAACACGCACAGCATTCGGGTCAAAAACTTGAATATTTCGACCAGGGAACCGGAGAACGATACGTTCCCCATTGCATCGAACCCGCCGCCGGGGCAACTCGATCAATGATGGCTTTCCTTATGGCCGCCTACGACGAAGAACAAGTCAACGATGACACCAGAACGGTGCTACGCCTCCACCCGCGACTAGCCCCCTACAAAGTCGCAGTATTGCCTCTCTCCAAAAAAGACACACTGCTACCTAAAGCAGAAGAGGTGCTGCAGTCCCTGCAACCACACTTCATGTGCGACTACGACATCACCCAAGCGATAGGGAAGCGGTACCGACGTCAAGACGAAATCGGCACCCCATACTGCGTCACCATCGACTTCGACACCCTAGAAGACAACGCCGTCACCGTCCGCGAACGTGACTCCATGGAACAACAACGGATCCCTGTCGACCATCTCGTCGCACACCTCACCGACCAGTTAGCACTGTAAAGACTTCACCTAGAGAACTAGCCTGTCGGCGAGGGGAGCAACGATGAGTTACACCATCGCATTAGGCACAGTCGGAGGCGGCCTCTGGGTCGGCTACAACGGCGGAGAAAAGTGGAGACAGATTCAAGGTCCCATGGACCCCGAATCCAACGTACGTGCCATAGCGGGAGACCCCAGAGACCCACAACATCTCATCGCCTCAGTAGACGGTGACGGCATCTATGAGTCCTTTGATGGAGGCAGCCACTGGCAACACGCAGCTTCTCTGGCCGACCGACCCATATGGTCCCTTTCGTTCGACCCCCACGACCCCCAGCGAATCTATGCCGGCACTCGACCCGGAGTATTCGTCTCTGATGATGCTGGAGCGTCGTTCTCAGAAATGGTGACCACCATCAGTGACCGATGCCCGATCGGGGTTCCGCGAACAACGAACGTGTTAGTCGACCCCAACGATTCGGACACTGTGTACGCCTCGGTGGAAGTCGACGGGCTACATCGAAGTCGCGACCGAGGTGCAACATGGGAATCGTTCGGCGACCTTGGACCCTCCGAGTTCTACAACGACGTCCACGGTTTCGCCCTCCGGAGTCGCGATAACGAGACAGAATTACTTATCACCTCACCGTTCGGTCTTGGTCGAAGCCAAGACGACGGCAAGACCTGGAACTGGCACGAATTCCAACCGTTAGAAGGATCAAAGCTCGAATATGCGTACTCGCGATGCGTGCGCACTCCTTGGGAAGACGACACCGTCATCGTTTGCGTCGGTGATTTCATCCCCGGCCGCATCGGAGCGATAGAAGTGAGCCGCGATGGGGGCAAATCCTTTGACCGTGCTCAACTGCCCGAAAATCCCAAAGCGACGATGTATTGGATAGCTACCCACGAAGAACTTCCCGGCGTCGCGATGGCGACCTCGGTGTATGGGCAGATCTACATCAGTGAAGACTATTGCGGAAGTTGGCAAAAGCTCGACCGCGAACTCGGAGAAATTCGCGCCTCGGTGCTAGTCCCTACTCAATGAACTCTCCTGAGTCATCGATCGATGCAGCAAACGCGATCAGAGAAAGTGTCGCGCTCGCTACCGGCCCCAACGCCACGATCTCCCAAGATGACGCGTTGATGCGAGTGTCCACCGACCAACTCGAACGACTCTTGCACGACAGCTTTGAAGGACCAGCCAAAGATGTTCTGACCACCGGACTGGGTGCGTCACCAGGAGCCGCGGTGGGAAGAATCGTTCTCACTGCCGACGAAGCGATGATGGCAACTGACGATGTCATCCTCGTTCGCCAAGAAACCTCACCTGCTGATGTCCACGGGATGCAAGTTGCGGTAGGGATTCTCACCACCAGAGGGGGGCTCGCAAGCCACGCCGCAGTGGTTGCTAGAGGCTGGGGCAAGCCAGCAGTTTGTGGAGCTGACGGCATCGAAATAGGCGAAGACCATATCTTGGTGAACGGTGAACGTCTTGAGGTCGGCGACGTTATCTCCATTGACGGTCAGTCCGGTCACGTTATGCGCGGCGCTATCGGGTCAAATCAAGCCGAAAACATTCCAGAAATCGACACATTGTTGTCTTGGGCTGACGAGGTCAGAGAACTCGCTATCCGAGCGAACGCCGACACCGGCGAAGACGCACGAGTTTCGCGAGTCAACGGAGCGGAAGGCATCGGGCTATGCCGAACCGAGCACATGTTCCTCACCGAAGAACGACTGCCGATCATACGAACCATGATCCTTTCCTCAAGCCCTGACATAGAAGCCAAAGCTCTTCAGGACCTGAGAGAAGCACAACGCCACGATTTCGTGGACCTGCTCGAGGAAATGGACGGGCTCCCAGTCACGGTCCGCCTCCTCGACCCGCCGCTACACGAATTTCTCCCCGAACTCGAAGAACTCGTCGAAGCTGCCGCCCGAAACGAACTTGACGCCGACGGGGTAGCCATGCTCCAAGCCGCTCGCAAATGGCGTGAACGCAATCCGATGATTGGTACACGAGGAGTGCGGCTCGCCTGGCTAAAACCTGGCCTCTACGAAATGCAAGTTGAAGCGCTGTTCGACGCAGTACAGGACCGAATCTCCGCCGGCGGGCAACCAATCGTTGAAATCATGATCCCATTAACCGTCAGCGCCAAGGAATTGGCGGGCGCACGCGAATGGATCGAATCGGTAGTTCAATCTCACCCTGCGGCAACATCGGTGAAAATCGGGACCATGGTTGAGACACCGAGAGCAGCGCTAGTGGCAGACGAACTCGCTCATCACGCAGATTTCTTTAGCTTCGGAACCAACGACCTCACCCAACTCACTTTCGGCTTCAGTCGCGACGACATCGAGAACCGAATAATGAACCTCTACCTAGAACAAGAACTACTTGAAGCCAACCCCTTTCAACACGTCGACCCCAACGCTGTGATCGAGCTTGTGCGCACAGGCATCGAACGTGGCAGATCAACAAAACCGGACCTCCCCGTTGGAATTTGTGGGGAACACGGCGGTGACCCAGCCAGCATCGAGCTGCTAGCCGCAGCAGGGGTCGATTACGTATCTTGCTCACCGCCTCGACTCCCAATCGCCCGACTAGCCGCCGCACACATCGCAATCAAAGCGCGTCGCAGCCACTGAGCGATAAGCCACCTCTGACAGGCACTAGCGTCAAAGCCAGATGGGAATTCACGACGAAGACCTCCAACGAGTCAAGATCGAAACCGATCTATCAGGTGTCGTGTCGCAATACGTTGCCCTACGCAAGGTAGGCCAGAGATGGAGTGGGCTGTGCCCGTTCCACAACGAGAAAACCCCATCATTTTCAGTGAACGCCGAGGAAGGATTCTTCTACTGCTTTGGTTGCCAAAAGTCGGGAGATGCGATCACTTTCGTACGGGAAATGGAACACCTCGATTTTGTAGGCGCCGTCGAATGGTTAGCGAACCGTTTAGGTATCGCTCTTCGATACACCGACACCTCAGACGGAACAAACCGCAAAGAACGACAAGAACTCACCGACATCCTCGAAAAAGCCGCCGACTTCTACCACCAGACATTGCGCTCGGGAACATCAGCAGGAAAGGTTCGGTCATATTTACGAAGCCGCGGCTTCGACTCAGAAACGGTGGACCAATTCCGAATCGGATACGCCCCCGACAAATGGGACGCCCTCGCCTCCCACCTCGGTATTCCAACACCAAAACTTGAAGCAGCCGGGCTGGGTCGCCCCGGACAACGCGGAGGACCAATCGATTTCTTCAGAGACCGCATCATGTTCCCAGTGTTCGATACCAACGGGGCGGTCGTGGGCTTCGGCGGACGAATGCTGCCCGACGGGCAACAACCCAAATACAAGAACACCCCTCAAACCCGGTTATACGACAAAAGCAAAGTCCTCTATGGACTTCATCTGGCAAAAAAACACATCGTCGAAGCCGACGAAATAGTTGTATGTGAGGGATACACAGACGTCATCGGATGCTTTCGCGCAGGCATACCCCGCGCCGTGGCGACATGTGGAACAGCACTCACCGACGACCACGTCAAACTCATGACCCGCTTCGCGAAACGAATCGTTATCGCATTCGACGCAGATGGAGCCGGGAAAGCAGCCGCCGATCGCTTTTATGGGTGGGAAGACCGACACAACGCCGAAGTATTCGTAGCAGCCATGCCAGAAGGTGCAGATCCAGGCCAGTTAGCTGAGGAGAACCCAAGCGCGCTCACCGACGCCCTCGCGGCCGCCGAACCATTCTTGAGTTACCGAATCAACAGAGTCCTCGACAAATCGGACCTATCTCTGGTCGAAGGCAGGGCACGAGCCGCCGCTGACACCGGTGCCATCATCGCTGAACACCCCAACGAAGTCGTACGCGATCAATACCTCATCGAAGTCGCACAAAAAGTGCGCATCGACATCGAACAAATGCGTCGCCTCGTCAAGAAACCAAACCCGACCCGTCACCAACCGACGCCACCGCCCGGATCGCCGCCCGATAACTCCGATACACAACAAAGCACTCAACCGCCGGCAGTGCCACAAGCAGAACTCAACCTTCTCCGAGCCCTAGTACACGACCCAGAAACCGTCACCCCGCTAGCCCTACCCGCGATGTTCAGCAACCCGATAGCTATCGACGCCTACCACTTAGTGACAACCGACGGCTGGCGAGAACAGATAGACGAAACACCCACGGCTGCCACCACATTGATTGGCCGCGTTCTCGTCGAAGAACTTGACGCCGACCCGATTGAACTTGTTTCTCGAGCATTAGACGCGGTCATCAACCGGTGGAATACAGAACTGCGTTACGACGTCCATGACATTGAACAACTCCGACAACACCAACCCATCGTTCAATGGTTGACTCACCGACAAGAAGAAATGCACAGCGACGACACACGAACAGCAGCCGTTGAAGCCATCGTGGACTGGCTACGAAACCAAGAAACGACAGGCGAACCCGACCAACCATCGGATCAAAACCTGAACTAAGGGGAATGGCTCCGGGGGTGGGGCTCGAACCCACGACAAACGGATTAACAGTCCGCTGCTCTGCCAACTGAGCTACCCCGGAAGGCAGAGGCCGAGGATACCAACCGATACGACCAAAGGGATAGTGGGCCGAGCGGGGATCGAACCCGCGACCGAGCGATTATGAGTCGCCTGCTCTAACCACTGAGCTACCGGCCCGCCCTGAGCGTAGGCACTGCGA
>DGLO01000029.1:1464-2929 GCA_002388005.1 Candidatus Neomicrothrix sp. UBA4542 | reverse complement strand
CTAGTCGTACCAAGTGTCAGCGCGTTCAAGTAAGTGTCGACAAATTTCGTTACACCGGTCAAGGACGTCACACATTCTGTCCTCACCAGTGAGTAGAGCCCGCAAAGAAAGCTCGAACCGGGCGACGATCGTTAAGGTCCGTTGCGCTGCATCGGTGACAGACGGGAACGAATCGATCGCTGAAACTTCGACGGGCAGAATTTGACCACCAAGTCCAGCCAAATCAGTCGCAAGTACCAGCAAATCAGGTTTGTTATCTAAAGGTGGAAGGGCCCACGTGAACGTCAATTGAGCCCAAAATTCATCTGGTGGTAGTTCACCCTCGGCCCCCGCGAGGATCACATCCTCAAGCGCCAACATCGTTCTGGGGTCGGTCTCCAAAGTCAGATGAAGGTCGAGAGGTCCACCGCAAGCTTCTTCAGGATGAAGGTCAACTTCCCACGCTTGTCGAAGACTGTAGGTTTCGAGAAAATGTCGCTCATCGTGAATGTGGAAACCGTGCTCAGCGGCATGATCTTTTAGATCCGCGACATATCCCGACATGTCGATTGCAGCCATAGGCCACCTTTCCGCGATGTGCAGGGTACTGCGCGACTGCAGATCTTGATGAGTTCAGCAGGTACCGTCAAGTGGGTGACGTCAGATAGCTGGCTCGAACTTCTCCAACAAACCGCTAAAGCAGTTGAGACATCACTCAAAACGTTTCAGAAGTGGTCAGAAGGCGGAGATCGACCTGACCAATATTTGCTTGATCAAGTCGCGGATTCCGCCGCACTAGCTGTGTTAACCACCGCGAAGGCAACGGTGTTGAGTGAAGAATCAGGTTTTGTTCAGGGCGAAACAACCGAAGTCGTCATCATTGACCCTGTGGATGGGTCCACAAACGCATCACGACGAATACCGCACTACTGCACAAGTCTGTGCGTCGTTGACGACCAAGGCCCTCTTGTTGGGTTAGTACTCAACCTCGCCAACGGCGAACGGTTCGAGGCTGTGAGGGACCAAGGAGCTTTCCTAAACGGTGAAGAGATCCACCCAACCCAATGCGCACACCTCAGCGAAGCAATCATCGGAATAGCCGGAAACCCTCCAGAACCAATCGCAGCGCGTCAATTCCGCGCCTTTGGTGCCGCAGCACTGGATCTGTGTTCAGTCGCTGCTGGCCGACTCGACGGCTACCTCGACCCCTTAGCCCATCATGGAGTATGGGATTACGCCGCAGGATTACTGATTTGTCGTGAGGCGGGAGCGGTAATCGGTGAACTTGAGGGCCGCGAGCTGGTTCACCTAGACCACAAACGTCGCTTAGGTCCAGCAGCAGCATCAACACCAGAACTGTTAGAACAACTCGGTGTAGTCCAAGCACTCGACCGTTAGTCTCTTCGCAGTCGGGCGCTTAGCTCAGTTGGCTAGAGCACCTCCCTTACAAGGAGGGGGTCACAGGTTCGAGTCCTGTAGCGCCCAC
>DGLO01000029.1:0-1177 GCA_002388005.1 Candidatus Neomicrothrix sp. UBA4542 | reverse complement strand
CACCGAGGGGGTCGGGGGTTCGAGCCCCTCAGCGCCCACCATAAAGATAACATTTGGTATTTCCACCAAGTGTTATTTTTATTTGATATTTACACGTGTAGAATTTATGCGTATTTACACCATAATTTTGTAGAATAGTAGAAACCCGCCCCTTTGCAGGGAGCGAGGCTCTACCTGTATGGGGCGGGTATATTGACGAAGGTCTTCCTCGTGGGCTCAGACGATGAACTGCCAGGCCATGGCGGTGAAGTCATCACAGCCACGGAACGTGGCGGCGAAGACGCGAACCTTCATCAGCACGGGGTTCAGCTTCCCTTCGCCCTTATATAGGACGCCCTCCAATAACCAGTCGGGCTTGTCATACCAGCCGTTGTCGATACCCCGTGAGGTGTAGACAGCCTTGGCGTAGATGATGACAACGCGCTGTTGTGGACCTTCGCCACCGTCGTCCAATGTCACGGAGACCGGTCGCCAGACCGTGCTTGCGAAGAGCGAAGCCTGTGCCTCCTCGAGAGTGAAACTGGCGTCCGAGAAGTGGATCGGGGCGACCCCTTCGCGTTCGAACCCGAGCGCATCGAGGTGCATGGGATGGACTCGGTCGTGTTGAGCAAGCTCGACTCCTGGTTGGATGGGCATGATGTTCCTTCCGTCGATGGGTGGGTGCGCTCTCGTGACGGGGTGTCCCGGGAGCACGACACTCATCGAATCGGTGCAATACCATTATATCATCAAATACTTTACAATTCAACTATCCTGTGCTATAATAGTATAAATGTAGCAATACATGCACCTATATAAATGATCAGTATCGAAGTTGAGCTACTGGCTGAAGACTGACGCGTCTTCACTCGCTACCTCAACTTCGTGTATACCCGTTCCGGTGGTGACATGGTCTAGTAGCAATACTAGATGGCGAGAATTCGCCGACTTGAGGAGAGAGTATCACCATGAAAATCACCTCCACGTCGCGTGTCGACTTCGAGACCGACGAGCCGGCCGACGCGATCGAGATCACCATCGCCGGTGTGACCGTCCTCGTCAACCGCCACACCGGCAGCGTCAGGGTGGAGAACGGCGAGCACGTCGACGCCAGCGAGGGGGAGCACAACACGCTCAGGGTGCGTGCATGTCCGCCGTACGTCGACCCGTTCCCGCCGTCGCTGGCCGATCTGCTCGG
>DGLO01000130.1:4382-6090 GCA_002388005.1 Candidatus Neomicrothrix sp. UBA4542 | reverse complement strand
CTATCGGAGTCACTGCTACCACATGCCGCTGCAAATAACGAGAGCACTGCGAGTAGCGAGAGAACTTTTATCCATCGCTTGAACATTTTGTTTTCCCCTCGAACCCTCAGTGTTGAGGGCCTATCGGGGGAAGACTAGCGCTTCCGATGAACAAACAGATCAAAATTGGGTGTTCCACCCGCCAGAGGCCTCAATGGCCTCGCATTGGGGGATGATGTTCTGGCCGACGCGGCCGATTTGTTCGTGGATCTCTTCAACTTCACCCGATGGACAATCCATCTTCGCGACCACCAGGGAGTAACCCGCTCGTGCAAACGTTTCGAGGTCTTCTAAGACCTGTTCTGGGGTACCGGTACAGATCTTCCTTGGCGTTTGATGTGCGAGCGCGTCTTTCTGGTCGGTGATCCTCATTGTTGTGGCGGCCATCATTATGAAACTGGAAAAGGGTCGCCCTGCTAGTTCCAGCTCAGCTTTGATTATCGTCTGCAGGCCGGAATGCCGGTTCGGATCCGCGAACGGGTCTAGAAACACTGGGTAGAACCCGTCGCAGTGCGCAGCCGCTCGACGCGCACCCAGCGGGGACACGCCGCCATAGATGATCGGTGGCCGAGGTTCTTGTAAGGGCTTGGGGTCCATGGAAACGTCATTAATCGTGTAGTAGTCGCCGTCAAACGAAACAAAGTCGTCTAACCAACTTCGTTTGTAAATTTCGATGCACTCAACCGTTCGTTTGCCGCGCTCGGCAAAGTCGACGCCGAGCGCAGCAAATTCCTCAGCCATCCAGCCCGCTCCAACTCCCAAAAGAAGACGCCCCCCGGACAGCACGTCAACAGTCGCGAACTGACGGGCATCACTCAATGGTCCACGGTAGGGCGCCACAAGCACGCTGGTGCCGAGTTTGATTGTGCTCGTAGCTGAGGCAACTGCT
The DNA here is from genome assembly GCA_002388005.1 of Candidatus Neomicrothrix sp. UBA4542. Lineage (GTDB taxonomy): Bacteria > Actinomycetota > Acidimicrobiia > Acidimicrobiales > Poriferisodalaceae > UBA2110. The sequence continues at coordinate 5,162 of DGLO01000130.1, read as the reverse complement.
CCCATTACTACTGCAGCATCAAGCATTTCGTGCCTTGGTGAATAGGAGCGGGCTCCTGTCTGGTTAGCAATATGTGCACTACTGGTTTCTGAGGGCATACACACGTGGTCTGGGAACCAAATGGAGTGAAACCCGGTTCGTTCAGCGCTTTGTGCGACCTCGACGGGTTGCAGCATCACCCCAGGGACGCTGCGGGTGTAGTTGTTCACATCATCTCGGAAACCCACACCGTGGGTATTTGCGTACAAGCCGATCTGCATAAGTCCTGCTCTTTCAAGTATTGATGCAATTATGGTCGCAATGACCATTTGGAGGGTTGGTCTCGCCCCAAGCTTCCATTGGATAAAGGAGTTTGTCGTTGCCTGATCTCGAAACTCGACTTCGTCGACTTGAAGACATTGAAGAAATAAAACAGCTGAAGGCCAAATATTGCCGCTTTTGTGACGAGGGGTATGACCCTGACGGGATTGCCAGCCTTTTCACCGAAAATGGAGTTTGGGATGGTGGTCGTACCTTTGGGCTAGCCGAAGGTCGGGCCGCCATTCGGAAGCATTTCGAAGGCGCCGGGAGCCGAATATCCATCGCGCGGCATCAGGTAATGAACCCGATAATTGAAGTCACTAATGAGTCCGCAACTGGCCACTGGTTGCTATTCCAGCCCTGTACCGACGCCTCCAGTGGTCAGGCTGTATGGCTAGCCGCTACCTATACCGATCAGTACGAGAAAGTCGATGGCCGTTGGCTCATCAGCCACCTCAGCATCGATGTGGCATTTTTCTC
>DGLO01000130.1:0-3974 GCA_002388005.1 Candidatus Neomicrothrix sp. UBA4542 | reverse complement strand
GGCTCAGCTTTCAGTTAGGACTTGCTTGTCGCGGGTTCCACGTTAAGTGGGGCTCTTGACAGGCTAAAGACTCCAGCGAAAGCACCGGAATTGGAATCGGGTAGTTCTTCTTGCGTGAGTGGCACCGCGATCTCGCTGACCTTGGGACCTATCTCTTGAGCTACCGGTGTCAATGCCTCGAGATCGAAGCCGTATACGTTGGCTGCTACACCAGCAAAGATTTGCCTGCACTTTTCTTCGGGCACATCAGCAAATGTTGAGCGAAGAGCTTCGAGCGAATGAGGGGTAGTCCCCTCTTCGTGAGGAAAGTCCGATCCCCACATGATTCGGTCAACTCCAACTGCGTCAATGTATTTAGCCTCTGGACGGGGCATGAAGCTTGCACCGATGTAGCAGTTCCGTGCGAAATATTCGCTGGGGGTAAGTGAGAGCGAACGGATCACCTCCGAAGCGAACAGAGGCATTGTGCGGCTGGCACTGCTTGCCTTGATGCCGGCAACGGTGGGGTCCATGCGACCAAGTTCGGGCAGAACCCATTGGATACCGCGGCCTTGTTCAGTCCACACCGCTTTCAACTTCGGGAAGCGTTCAAAGACACCAGCCAAGATGAGGTGAGCAAGGGTCCGTCTTGTCCAATCACTGAATTCGAACATCATCACTGCGCGTGCCGCTGGTAGGTCCGCCCCTACCGTCGGCGCACCGGTGCCTGGATGCTGGTGGATGGGTAGAGCCAACTCTTCACAAGCTGCCCACATTGGGTCATACCGAGGGTCAAACCAAGGCCCAACCGGGTGATTGGCGGGGATAGCTGGTATCAGCACACCCCCGATAACACCAGTTGACGCTGCCCACCGGATTTCTTCGACAGCAGTCTCAACATCGTGAGGCATTATTTGGATCAACCCAAGACGACGCCCGGGGGTCTTGGCACAGAATTCGACTAGCCATCGGTTATGTGCGCGTAAACCCGCGGCCCTTGGCGCGAGAGTCTCTTTTGTGTCGGGAAGATCCGCGAGTGTGTGAACAGTGTTGAAAAATGGGGGGATTGTGTTAGGGAAAACAACCTCTGCCGCAATGCCGTCTTCATCCAGAATCTCGAGTCGGTAGTCGCTGTCCCAATTACGTGAAGCAGTCGAGTCAACAAGGTCATCAAAGGGACTCTCATAGCTTGACGCCCAGGCGTCAAAGTCGTCGTGCCATTCGGACTCTAGGTAGTCCTTATATTCATGGAGTTCTGCCCCAGCGTGCGTATCGGCAGAGATCACTACATACCTGTCGATTGTGTCCCATTTGTCCGTCATTTTGTCTCCCCCGGTATCGCCTTTATAGCACAGGTCTTTTCTGGCGATATTGGCGGTAGGTCCTACGGCGTCAGGCTCTTTTCCGGTTCTCTCGCTGCGTTACGGCCCGCGATGAAGCCATAGGTCAACGCGAGACCGATGGTTGTTCCAGGACCCCAGTACGCAGCGCCGGCTGGAGTCGCAACGCAATTACCCGCGCCGTACAGTCCGACGATGGGTTGAAGATCGAACCCCAGAATTTGAGCTTCTGTATTAATGAGCGGACCGCCGTTTGTGTCCAAAACCCCTGCGCCGATAATCGAGGCGTAATAGGGACCGTTGTCCGACAAGGGGGCCATGGTTGGGTTTGGAGTGTTGTCACGCTCCATCAAGTTCCATGCCAATTCCATCATCGTTGATCCCCGTTGGAAGTCATGATCTACGCCTTCAGCGGCGAAATTGTTGAAGCGATTGACTGTGTCGTGAAGATTTTGAGCGAAATCATCGGAGAGACGTACATCACCAATGGTGTCACCGAGCTGAGTGAGGCGCTGGTCTATTGCTTCGGAGAGAGCCTCAAGGTCGGGTGCTTCGATCACGTAGTCGAGTTGTTCGTTCGGGAGCGGTACCGGTGGGCGAAACGGAACGTCGAGTGGGGAATCAGCTACGACCTGATCCCAAATCATGAAGAGCAAGGTGTTGGGAAAATCGCGAGAAGTAGCGCTGTAGTGAAGATGTACTTGACCGCGATCATGGTAGGGAGCTTTTTCGTTTACGACCCGTCGACCGGTCCGGTCCACTTGAACCATGCTGTCTCCGAAAGGCATCCATAGAGATGGAGGCGAAGGCGAACGGAGGGCTGGTTCGACAACTATCTGTTTCCACCAGGCCCCGCTCATCTGACCGAAGGATGCTCCAAGTCGGTTAGCGATCCGCAGAAAATCGCCCTGTGCGTGAGGGGTAGCACAACTCCCGAAGACTCGACCAGGTATGTGTCGGCGAAGTAGTTCGCCGTTTTGTCCAAAGCCTCCTGAAGCGAATATAACTCCGCGCCGGGCGGCGGCAATCACTGTCCGGTGACCGGCGCGGATTTCGAGGCCTACCACTTCGTCTGCTTCGTTCAAAATGGTGTCGTGGACTCGATGTTCAAGCAACACAGTTACGTCTTTGCTGGCCGCTCCGCGTTTTAGTTGTTGGATCATGAATCCTGAGCCGGGTCGAGGGGCCAGATGTCTACCTCGCGGGGCCTTGTTCTCAGGTAGGTGACCCCCGTAGTCAGGGAATTGGATGTAATGATCGGTGTCGCTCACCTCAGCGACCAGGTCGAGAGCCCCAACCTCAGTCAAGGCATCGATGACGTCTGCCCCTTCGTCGTAGAAGGTCGCGAGCAAATCGAATTCGTTTTGAGGAAGGCCGAGCGTTGGGTGCTCTGATGAGAAATATTGCGGGGCAGCCAGTCGCGCTAAATATTCCAGCGCGTGATCTTTTGGATCATCGACGCCTTGGCTTCGCATTGAACTGTTGTTGGGTACCCAAGCGGTTCCCCCGGAAAGACCGGTGGTGCCGCCAACGTGCTGGTTTCCTTCAAACAGGATGACCGATGCTCCGCTAAGGCTGGCGCTGATCGCCGCGCTGAAGCCAGCTGCGCCGCTGCCGACGACTAATACGTCCGCTTCGTAGTCGTACAAATTTTCTTCCATAGTGCTCATTTTGGTCATGAACCGCCCACTGAGACTGAAATTGGTACCCGTCTCGGGAATATGATGGCATTCCGTCTCGCGGAAAGCCGAAGAAAACATGTACTCGTACGACGAAACGAGCCGAACGCTCGAAGCTGCCTATCGGCTTCACTATCACGAAGCCGGCGAAGGGCCTGCGTTGATACTGCTTCACGGGTCGGGTCCCGGTGTGACGGGGTGGACGAACTTTGGTGCCAACCTTCCTGTCTTTGCGGAACATTTCAGAACGATCATTCTCGATATGCCGGGCTTCGGAGGAAGTGCCAGCCCGGAGTACGACGAGCAATATCCGCAGGCGGCCGCGGATGCTGTCGGAATGTTCATGGAAGGTATCGGGTTGGATTCGGCGCACCTTCTCGGGAATTCAATGGGCGGCAATGTTGCCAGTCATGTAGCTCTCAAGTATCCGGATCGGGTGCAGCGCATGGTGATGATGGGACCAGGCGGGCTTGCCGTAAATATTTTCGGACCGAGCCCAAATGAAGGTACCAAACGTCTTATTGAGTTCATGGGGGACCCGTCGCGGGAAGGGATGATCGCGTGGGTACGAACGATGGTTTCTGATCAAACGCTGGTTACTGACGAATTGATTGACTTGCGGATGGAGAACGCTATGAAACCGGGGGTCATGGACTCAACGGGAGCTATTTTCGGCACTTTCTTCAAATTCCCGGATCCGAACCCTTTGTGGTCCCGCGCTCATGAAATTCATCATCCGACTCTAATTACTTGGGGCCGCGACGATCGGATGTTGCCGTTTGAGGGTGCGTTGTTCCCGTTCCGTCAAATGCCCAATGCTGACCTTCATGTCTTTTCGAATTGCGGTCATTGGGCTCAGATAGAACGAAAAGACGACTTTGAGCGAGTCGTCATCGATTATTTACTCAAGTAGGACACTCAATATGTCTCATGGTGTAACCGAAAGAATTGCAGACCAACGAGAGTTTTTTGCAGA
>DGLO01000067.1 GCA_002388005.1 Candidatus Neomicrothrix sp. UBA4542 | reverse complement strand
ACCGGTACCGAGGCGAATGTTCTCAGTGGCGGCGGCCACATAAGACAGCCAGATCAGCGGATCGGGAATATCAAAATCTTCTCTGCCGCCGGGCATTCGTCCGTCTTTTGCATAGGGATACTGCGAGGTGTATCCCGCTGGCACTACGACATGTTCGACTGTCCAAATTGACTCACAGCCGGCCGCTTCAGCAGCTTGGGCTAGTTCTACCGCCGCGTCAGGTTCCACGAAGGGACCCGTGTTGGCAAACATCACTCCAAATTTCATGTGCTGACCCTAGTGGCCGGGGGCGATTTGGGCTCTACGGTGCAGGGGTGCTTACAAGTGCCGCGAAAAACCCCCTACCGCGAGTGGTTGTTGCCTTTATCGCCGCGAACGCAACCTTTTTCGTTTTTACCCACGACATGGCTCGCATAGGGGCTACCTCGTTGCGTCGAAACGCTCTCGTGGACTGGGCGACTTACGGTTTCCCGATATCTGAAGTGGGGGAGTGGTGGCGCCTTGCGACAGGCGCATTTCTCCATGCGGATATCCGACATCTCATCTTGAACTTGGTCATGTTTTTCCTGCTCGGGAAACGATTAGAGAGGCAGTTGGGCTCAGTCCTTTTCGGAGTGGTCTGTTTGAACTCGATGCTGTGGGGTTCAGCTGGTGCGCTGGTCGCGGCGCCGAACACTGCGGTAGTCGGTGCGTCAGGAATCGTCTACGGAATCATGGCTTCGGTTTACATTGTGGAGCGTTTAAGCGGTGGTGATCCATGGAGTGAAGGTTTGGGGACGCTAATCGTCATTAACGTCGTTCTTTCCTTCGTCATTCCAGGCATCTCGATCGGAGGTCATCTTGGTGGTCTCGTTGGTGGCCTGTTGGCTGGTTGGGCCGTAGGTGACCAACGAAGGCGCTCACCGATTCGTGTCTGGCTAACACTTCCTTCCCTGGGAATATTCGGGTTTGTTCTCGGCGCGATGGCAGCACGGACTTGGATGGATCCCCTTTTCTGAAGTCAATAACTGGCTTGCGAAGCAAGTCGCGTCCGCGGCCACCATGTGGACGACCAAATACGAGCTACCGGGTACCGATCACGGGTTGAACGTATTTGAGATTCTCGGGCCAATGGTGGTCCCAAGGGAAAACACCCGACCGGTCAGGCCACACGAATTGACGAACTCGCCACGGTTGATCGCCATAGATCAAAGGCAGCGTGGGAAAATAATGACCGAATTCGACAATTTCAACGTCGAGAAGAACGCTAACAAGATCATTATCGAGCAGACCATCGAAAAGTTCGCCCGTAGGTAATGCGCCACCGAGACGCAAGTGGTTGACGATCAAATCGAGCAACCCGCGAGCTGCGACTGGTGCGAGACCGAAGATGACCAACTCGGGGTGTCCAATGAGTGCCTCAAGCCCGAACGTGTAGGAGTACGCAGCGCGGAGTTGCTTTTGGTCGGAAGGAGCGACCGGTTCGATACCCCACCCGTGGGTTTCGAGCATCCACTGAAGCTTCTCATCGTGCTCCATCGGCTCGTATGTCGGCTCGGTCACAACGACATTCTCTTCCAGTTGACCGCCAGATTCCTACTTCTCGCCACTCATTGCGATAGCGAGCATCACCGCTCCAATTCCGAGACACTCTGTCACGCTCGGCGATTGACTCAAAGCGAGGAACCCTACAACTGCGGCGGTTACCGGGAGCAGAGCTTGGAGCAAAGCAAATCTTGCTCTCGTAATCTTTTTCATCACTACCTGGTCAATGCCATACGGAACGACGTTGGACAACAGGCCGGTAGCGAGAGCGAGACCTAAGAGACCGGGACTCAAGAATGCATCACCTACACCGCCAATGCCCAAAGGGCTAATCGCTAAAGCGCCGATCAACATGCCTACTCCCAGGCCGTCGACAGCCGGGCCGTCTCGGGCGACGCGGTGACCCAAAACGATATAGCCAGCCCACATAGCCCCCGCAAGGAGCGCGAAAACGACTCCGAGCAACGTGCCTTCACTCTGCACCCCCGCCAAGATCAGGACTCCTAATGTGGCGATAATGAGAGCCACCGCAGACCGTAGGTTTCGTGCCCCAATAGCGGCAACAGCTATGGGACCCAGAAATTCCATTGCCACAGCGTTTCCCAGCGGGAGTCGATCCATAGCTAGATAAATCAACAAATTCATTGACGCTAGAACGACGCCGAACGCGCCGGCCCACAAGAGATCTTGCTTGGTCCACCTTCGTCGCCACGATCTACGGAAGCCGATTAGTACCAGGCCCGCGCCGAGCACTCGAAGAAGCGCCACGCTCGCCGGGGCGAGCTGATCGAACAAACCGACAGCGGTCGCAGCGCCGAGATATTGAGAGATACCCCCGATCGCGAAAAGAGCTTCAGGTGGGGTTTGCCGGACACTTGCCATCAGATGTTCACCCTGGTCCCGAGATGAAGTCGTGTGGCTGCCTCCAGAACTAAAGAAGAAGCGACAGCGTCCTGGCTGGCGACCCCAACCGACTTGAACACCGTCAACTCGGTTTGGCTGGATCGCCCCGCGTGGCGACCTAGGACGACCTCCCCCAGTTCTCTCACCTGTGCTGATTGGATCCGCCCCTCCGCTCGGGCCGCGATGATTTCCCCCGCTTCCGCCCAGCAAGCTTCAGTCTCGTCGACGAAAATTGAAGCGCTCCCCAATAGCACAGGGTCAATTTCAATCATCGATGGTTGGAAGGACCCGACTCCGACAATATGAGCTCCGGGTTTGACTGACTCGCCGGAAAACGTTGGTGACACTGAAGTAGTTGCCGTCCATATGACATCGGCATCGAGCACTGCCTGGTGGGGATTGTCGACCACGTGAATCTCCGGACACCAATTGTTTTGCTGCAACTGGTCGGCAAGTCGTTGAGCGTTCCCTTTTGTTGGGCTGAACAGTCGAACAACTTCAATATCGCGCGCACAACATGCTGCTTCGATACCCGCGCGTGCCTGGGTGCCGCTTCCCAACATGGCTAAAGAGCGACTTTCTTCGCGAGCTAATAACTCCATCGACGCTCCTCCACCGGCTGCGGTGCGGATAGCAGTAAGTTCACCTCCGTCAATTAATGCGACCGGAGTGCCCGTCGACACGTCGAAAACTTGGACCATCGCTTGAACTACCGGCAGTCCCAGTTGCTCGTTGTTGGGTGAGAAGGTCACGGACTTCAGAGATACCTCAGAAGATCCCCTGATGTGCGCCGGCATGAAAATCGCGAGATTCGAGGCCGCGCCTAGTGAAATCACCGTTCGTTGCGGCATTTCCGCGTCGCCGTTAGTACACGCGGCGTACGCGCGATGCATGCCCTCAATAGCGCCCTTCATAGGGAGAGAGGCGGCGACGTCTTGAGCGGAGAGAACAAGCATTGGAAAATTACTTACGCGAACTCAATGAGTTGGTCGAAAAGGCCGATCGCTTCGTCTAACACCGAAACGAGGTCGGAAGGCACGCTTCGAGAAGATGGAAGGCGACGGTCGAACCCGGTGGAGCCATGAACATTTTGGTACCAAAACCGGGCCCATACCCCATCTTCGGGTTTGGGGCCTGTAGCCCACGACAGCATTTGTTTGTTCGGTTCGATACCGACCCGCTCGCACAGACTGTTCAAGGAACTTTCGGGATCCTCCAAAAGGACACCGGAGTCAATCACGACAGGTTGTTTGCCGTGTTCGAGAATGCTGTGGAGTAAACGCACCTGATTTTCCAAACCAGTGTCAGCCAGTGTCGCGTCGGGAAGTTGCACCGCGAGCGATGGCAGCATGTCTCGAGGGTCCCGGGTTAAGAGAATATTTGTGGTAGCAGCGAGGAAGTCTTCGTTTAGCTCAACGAGATGATGAGCCATCTGCTTAAAGAAAACTACGGGAGAGTCGTAACTGCCCAACAAGACGTCACGCACGACCGCCTCCCCATCAGGATTTTGGGCGTTGAGAACTTGGTCGCGCCCAGGGTGATCTCTGCCGGTAACGCGCAAATAATGCGCGTAAAGCGGTTCATCGACAACCGTTGTGTCGTGTCGTTCACGGAATGAATACATCAAAGCTGTCGAAATGTTTCGGGGGCCCGACCAGCAGTTGATTCGCTTGATCACGACCTAATGTCCGCCTCTACCGCCGACTCATACAACTTACGTAGCCGACGTGTCATCGGACCTTCGCTACCGGAGCCGATAACTCGTCCGTCGACTTCGATGACTGGAGTAAGTCCTCCGAAAGTTCCAGTCACGAACGCTTCAGATGAGTAATACACGTCGGTGAGAGAAAAGGATCGTTCAGCGGTCGGAATATCGTTGAGCCGGGCTACTTCTAATACCACCTGCCTTGTTATGCCATTGAGGTTGTAGCGACCAGAAGAGGTAAGTAAATTTCCGTCGCTGACACAGAAGAAGTTGGTTGCATTGCACGTCGCTACCGCTCCTGTTGGATCGAGCATAAGAGCCTCGTCCGCTCCTGCTTTAGTTGCTTGGATCAAGGCGATGACCTCATGCAGCTTGGAGTGGCAATTCAATCTTTGGTCGAGAATCTCCGGTCCAGGCCGTCGAACAGTCGCTGTGAATAGCGTGATGCCGTTTTTCTGTACATCAGGATCGGCTGTTTTGTGTTCGGCGATAATCACGATGTTGGGGCCGCCCAAACAATTTGAGGGATGTTGTGATGGCGTGGATTTGTCACCCCTCGTGATCATTAGACGCACATGAATGTCGTCCTGCATAGCGTTGCGCTCCACCGTGGCGTTGAGGGCATTTGAAAGTCCCTCGCGGTCGAGCCCGATGTCGAGGTCAATTGCCGCTGCTCCTGCGAAGAGCCGATCTAAATGGCGGTCAAGGAAGGCGAATTTGCCCTCGTGTAGGCGCATTCCTTCCCAAATTCCGTCGCCAACGAGAAAACCGCTATCGAACACCGAAATCTTGGCTTCATGTCGTGGAAAAAATTCGCCGTTAATCCAAATCTCAATATTTTCGTTGCGATCGTCGCTGACGGCGCTATGCGTAGTGCGCTTCATCGTCGAGAGGCTAGTCACCGTGGAGCGGCCCTGAACAGGCCCTAAAGGCAACGGGGTCGCTATGGCTCGCCGTGCGGCCTAGACTCCGGAGGGTTCATGGCGTCGTCGTCATGAAGTCGAACGGATTGATCGACTTCGAGCGCCACACTGTTACGCCCAGGGAGGGTGCATTCATGAAGTTCAAGTTTCTGCGACTGCTAGGCGCGTTGTTCGCCTTCGCATTAGTCGCTGCCGCATGCGGGTCCGATGATGACTCATCAGGTCCCGCTCACGGGGACAGCTTAGGAGACGGTTCCCTTGGAACCGTCACCGTAGAGGCTGGCGATGACATCCAAATTCGTTCACTGAACGCAATTACTGGAGACGTCGCATTCCTCGGTATTCCAAACCAGCGTGGCGTTGAGCAAGCCATCGCCGACTTCGGTGATATCCATGGCTTCAGTGTCACTATTGGCACAGGTCTTGATGATCTTTGTTCAGCAGATGGTGGTCAGGCTGCGGCTCAAACCATCGTCGCGGATGAATCGGTCGTCGGTGTCATCGGCACCTCATGCTCGGGCGCCGCTACCGCAGCGTCTCCGTTGATCAGTGCAGCTGGCATGGTGATGATTAGCCCGTCGAACACCTCGCCGTCCCTAACGTCAGACCTCGCTGGGACGGCCGGTGATAACTATCACGCCGGCTATTACCGCACAGCGCACAATGACCTTTTCCAAGGCGCCGCAATGGCGAAGTTCGTATATGAAGACCTGGGTGTCAGCGCTGCTGCCGCGATTCACGACGGCGACCCATACACCCAAGGCCTAGCTCAAGCTTTCGCGGATGCGTTCGAGGGTCTGGGCGGCACCATCACTGGCTTTACTGGTGTGAACAAGGAAGACACCGACATGGTGCCAGTCCTTACTGAAATCGCTGCTGGCTCGCCCGGAGCGCTCTTCTTCCCAATCTTCCAGCCCGCAGGTGACATGGTCGCCGATCAGGCTCCGGGAGTATCAGGCCTCGAGGGCACGATATTGCTCGGCGCAGACGGTCTGCAGGTCCAAAGCTTCATGGAATTGTCTCAAGCCGACGGCATGTATCTCTCGGGTCCGGATCTTCGCTATGGCAGCAACACCAACCAAAGCACTGGCGCGACAGCGGAGAAGTTCCTGGCTGACTATGAGTCGAATAATGGAAACGCTCCAGAGGCTCCTTTCTGGGCGCACTCCTACGATGCCACCACGATTCTTTTGGAAGCCATCAAGGCTGCGTCACACGTCGACGGCGATGATCTCGTAATCGACCGCGCGGGAGTCCGAGAATACCTGGACAACCTGTCAGGCTATGAGGGCATTATCGGGACCCTGTCCTGCGACGCATTCGGCGACTGTGGTGCTGCACGCATCACCGTTGTCCAGAACAACTCAGCAGACTTCCAGGGTTCACTTGAGAACGTGGTATTCGAGTTCGCTCCGTAATACCCCGACCCCTAACGGGTCAAGCTGATCGGCTCTTCGGAGTCATCGGTTATCCCTGAATCGACATCGGCCCCGACTCGGCACCCCGCCGGGTCGGGGCCGAGTGTCGGTTGACGACGTTGGCGAACTTGATACGGCGTCTCAAGCCGCCTCTACTTTTGGAACGAATGTGACAACGACGTACGACGCGAAACCTACATCTCGAGTCCTATGGGTTGATCGCTTCCTCACGTTTATCAGATTCGTGTTCATCCTCGTGATATCGGTCGGGCTGCTGGCCTTTATCGCGCAGCAAATCAACCCCCAGAACCCGTTCGCACAGTGGATCAATCCCGACGCAACAGGATTGACAGCAGCCCAATTCAAAGGATTACTAGTCACCGGATTAGCTCAGGGCGCAATGTATGGACTCATCGCGCTGGGATATTCAATGGTCTATGGCGTACTTGGCTTCATCAATTTCGCACACGGGGAAGTGTTCATGGTCGGGGCCATGTCGGGGATGATCACTTCAAACAAGCTTGCAGATGCCGGCCTATGGGAAGACGCGTTTCTTTTCTGTCTTCTTTTCATAGTTGTGTCATCAATTGTTCTTTCCACGGCGACCGCGGTGATCATGGAACGCATCGCCTACCGGCCGTTGCGCGGCGCCCCGCGCCTTATCCCCCTGATCACCTCCATAGGTGTTTCATTCTTCCTCCAAAACGTGTCGGTAGTCCTTCTTGGACCTGGAGCGAAGTCCTACCCGGCCTTGCCGAGTTGGCTTTCACAAAAACGTTCACTTATCGGCTTTCAAATCGAGGGAACAAAGCTTGTTGTATTACTAACCGCCGCCGTCTCAATGGCGGGTCTGTGGTACCTCGTGGAGCGAACGAAAACCGGCAAAGCAATGCGCGCGGTGGCAGAGGACAAAGAAATCGCTGCCCTCATGGGAATCGACGTCAACCGAATCATTGTCACCACCTTCGCTGTGGGCGGTGCCATGGCTGGAGTCGCTGGAATCCTGTGGGGCATTTTGTTCCGCAGCGTGATCCACACGACTGGATTCTTGCCCGGAATCAAAGCGTTTAGCGCCGCGGTGGTCGGCGGAATCGGCAACCTTGGCGGAGCCATGGCAGGAGGACTGTCTCTTGGAGCAGCAGAAGCCACCGCTCCTCTGATGCTGCTCGAACCGCTTGGAGTGGACGGGGTTTCACAGCTTCGCGACGCTGTTGCCTTCGCCGTTCTCATCTTCGTCTTGCTGGTACGACCGAGCGGGCTTTTCGGTGAACGACTGTCGGAAGATGAACGGGCATGACAGCAACATCAAACGGCACCCCGACTCTCGAAGCCCCAGGACTTGACTGGCGTCGACAGATCAGGTTCTCGCTCATCGGCGCCCTAAGCAGCGCGTTTATCGCCCTCGCCGGAATGCCCGTTGGGTTAGACCGACGAAACATCATCCAGCCCCTACTAAGCATGGGGTACTTGTCGCTTTTGTGGGTGCCCTTTGTTTTGGCCAGCCTCGCGGGGAGTCAGGTCGTCCTAGAGGGGATGACCGAAAGAGTAAGAAGTTCCAAGGATCTAGTGGCTGGAGCACTCGTCGGATTAGGCAGCGCGCTCGGACTCGTTGCGCTAATGATCCTGGTGAAAAATTTCAACATTCGAGATCCGCTCGTTAATTGGAGCCCCCAACTCCTCGACCTGCTGTCATTCAATCGATCTGCGGGCTTGGGCATGGTGTTCTGGATTGTCCTCGGCACGACTTTGGGCCTGATGGGTGGAGCAATGCACGTAGTCCCTACAGCGGTCCGTTCCAAAACCCTGACCGTTCTGCTCTCCGTGTTGGCTGTCTCCGTCCTCGAAACCTTCATTACCGACCTACTCAAAGGATTTCAGCTCGAGATCTTCACAGACTTCATCTACTACAAACGCGGTGGCCTCGAAATCGTCGGAGCGCTCCTAGTGGCCGCACTCGCAATTGTCATCCCACTGCTGGTAGGCGACCGAATCACAGTGGTGCGAACCCGCGTACGGGAAATGCCCGCAGACGAGCGATCCCGAGTGAACCTGATCCTCCTTCTGGTCGGCTCGGCGCTACTGCTTGTGCTCCCGTTCTTCCTTGGGAAGATCACCAATGAATTACTCGCCAACGTGGGTCTGTTTGTCTTGCTCGCTCTGGGTCTCAATATCGTCGTCGGGCTAGCAGGAATTCTAGATCTCGGGTACGTGGCTTTCTTCGCTGTTGGCGGCTACACCACAGCAGTCCTCACCTCACCCAACTCTCCTGGATTCTCTCCCCAGTTACCTTGGCCCGTGGCGCTAATCGTCGTCGTCGTTTTGACCGGCCTAGTAGGGCTTTTCATCGGAGCGCCCGTAATTCGCATGCGTGGCGATTACCTAGCGATCGTGACCCTCGGCTTCGGCGAGATTATTCGGTTGCTGTTCCTAAGCGACTGGTTGTCCGGCTGGTTCGGCGGCGCTCAAGGTATTACCAACATTCCCGGAGTTGACGTTGGTTTCGCAACAGTAAATGGCATCGATCCTAGATCAATCTTCTTACTCGTCCTGGTGTTCTCAGCGATCGCGATATACATCTCCTGGCGCCTGGAGCATTCCAGAATCGGACGCGCCTGGATGGCGATCCGGGAAGACGAGGACGTCGCCGAAGCCATGGGAGTCAACACCACTAACACCAAACTGATGGCCTTTGTCGTCGGAGCAGTACTAGCGAGCTTTTCGGGCGCAATTTTCTCGGCAAAAGTCGGATCGATCTTCCCGACCAGTTTCCTCATGCTTATATCGATCATCATCCTGGTGGTCGTCATCGTTGGTGGCATGGGGAATATCGTCGGAGTAATCGTCGGTGCCCTGGTACTGATCGGCATCTTAGGTGGCCCCAAACAGCCGGGATTGTTGCAGGAGTTCAGCGAGTTCAAACTGTTGATTTACGGTGCCTTACTCGTATGGATGATGCTCAAACGTCCAGAAGGTCTCGTGCCAAATGTGCGGCGTAGCCGCGAACTCCACCAGGAAGAGTTCCTCCAAGACGCGTGGCTAAAAGGCGAAATCGACACCGATGACGAAGAGAACCCGTCGTGAGCATGTTGCAAATCAGCGATCTAAGCGTCACCTTTGGTGGCCTTCACGCGTTAAGAAACTTAGATTTCCAAGTTACAGAAGGCGAAATTGTTAGCGTCATCGGACCTAACGGAGCCGGCAAAACGACCTTCTTTAACATGATTAGCGGAATGGTCACCCCGACCTCGGGCGACATCGTCTTCGAAGGCGAGTCACTCCTAGGTCTAGACCCCAGTCAAGTAACTGAGCGTGGTATCGCCAGAACCTTTCAAAATGTGCGACTTTTCGCCAATATGACCATCTTGGAAAACGTCATGGTCGCCCAGCACTGTCGCACCGACCAAAAGGTCTTTGGCGCCCTTTTCCAAACCAATGCCTTCAAATCAGAGGAAAACGCGATAAGAGAGTACGGCGAAGAAGTACTTTCGTTCTTCGGCACGCGACTCACGGGATATCGGCTGGAACAACCGGCGTCGGTTTTGTCATATGCCAATCGACGGCGGCTTGAGATAGCGCGAGCGATGGCGACGCGACCACGACTCTTACTTCTTGATGAACCCGTCGCCGGAATGAACCCGCGAGAGTCAGCCGAGTTGACTGCCCTGATCGGCCGTTTGCGAAGTGAATGGGGTTTCACCATCGTCATCATCGAACACGACATGAGTGTGGTGCGTGACGTCTCGGACCGAGTAGTAGTCCTCGACCACGGGGAGTCCATTGCTCACGGCTCCTACGAACAGGTCGCGAACGACCCCAACGTCATCGAGGCCTACCTCGGGCGTCAGGTGCAAGATGAGCAAGCTGAAGAGGAGACGTCACCTTGACCGAAAATCAAGTACCACTCCTCGAATTTCGCGGCATCAACACCCACTATGGGGCCGTCCACATACTCAAAGACGTTGACCTCTCCATCTTTGCGGGAGAACTCGTATGTCTTCTCGGAGGAAATGCAAGCGGGAAGAGCACGACCCTCAAGACGCTGCTCGGCATGGTGACGCCAACAACAGGCGATGTCGTTCTCGACGGGGAGATAGTCACTCATCGCTCCACTAGCTACCGAGTCGAGCGCGGGGTGACAATGGTTCCCGAGAACCGCCGGCTTTTTAAACGACTCTCGGTCAGAGAGAACCTAGAACTCGGCGCATATCTACGTACAGATCGAGATGGAATAGCCAATGATCTAGAGCGCGTGTTCGAGATGTTCCCACGCGTCAAAGAGCGCCTTAATCAAAAGTCCGGAACCTTATCGGGAGGCGAACAGCAGATGGTTGCAGTGGGGCGCGCATTAATGTCCAATCCCCGGGTCCTTCTCATGGACGAACCATCTATGGGTCTAGCCCCCGCTCTCGTTCAAACAAACTTTGAACTAATTCAACAGATTCACGAAGAAGGCGTCGCGATTTTCATAGTTGAACAAAACGCGAACATGGCGCTCTCGATCGCGGACAGAGGATGGGTGTTACAGACCGGGAAAGTGGTCCTAGACGACAGTGCCGAAGCCCTTCTCGCAAACCCAGAATTGCGCGCGAGCTACCTTGGCGAGTCGGGCAACAGGTAACGAACGTTAACGCCCCAGAAAATCGAACCCCACGGCCAAACTCTCCGCTGAGTCGACCCACGAAAAAATGTGTTCACGAGGAACAGGGGAGCCCTCGAACGGTGATCAATTCGCGAGATCACGAAAGACATCAAACTGACCGGTGGCGGATCCCTCAACGATTTTGTTCAAGAGTTCTTCTCCCCCGTGTTCTTGGAGGAGCTTCTTAGGTAAGGCCGGCATCGAATAATTTTCAGGCAGCGGAGGTACAGAACGCACCTTTCGAGCCATAGCAGCTTCGATGTGCGGGGCGAGCCTCTCCGCCTTTTTGGAGCGAGCCTCAGAGTCCCTTTCTTTGAACTCCGGCAAGATTTCTGTCCCAAAGATCTCGATGCTTTCCATGATGTGGTCGTGACGATTGTTTCCTGCCTGTAGGACAAATATGACCTGATCGACTCCTGCCTGCTCGTAGCGTTCCAGAAAAGACCGGAGCTGATCGGGTGTGCCGATCGCACCGCGAAGGCCTTCGGTTTCGCCCGCGGCGATCTTCGCCCCAAGAACTTCTTTGGCCTCCGCGACCACCGCCTCCGGTGAGTAACCTGTCTCGGCTCGTTTTTCGATGAACTCTCGCCAAACATCGGTAGTCCCAGGCAGATGATCACCGAACACGTAGAAGTGAGCGAGCGAGTACCCGAAAAAGTTTGCTCCCTCCAGACCTCGACGGAGAGCTTCACTTTCATCGTGATGGGTCATCATCGTTGAGACACAGGCCAACTGCGGATTAACCGCTTCCCCTACTGGAACGCAACTATCAATAAAGGTTTTCTCGTAGTCCTCGACCCAAAGTTGAGCTTCTTCGGGATCGACGAAAGCGAATGTGAGAGCGCCCATACCTCTTTCTGCAGCCATCAATATCGTGTCGCGACGACTGCAGGCGACCCATAGGGGGGGATGGGGAACTTGGACTGGCTTGGGAACCACGTTGCGAGGAGGCATCGTCACATAAGTTCCGTCTACCCCACTGAAAGGCGTTTCAGTCATACACCTGATTGCGACCTCCAAGCCTTCGAGCCACTCGTCGCGTTTGGTTTCTGGATCGACTCCGAATCCCCCCAATTCCGCTAGAGAACCCGACTCGCCCGAACCGAACTCAACTCTTCCTCCTGAAACCAGGTCCAACATTGCCAATCGCTCGGCGATGCGAGCAGGATGGTTGTACCTAGGGGCCGTCAGTATGACACCGTGCCCAAGACGCATGTTTCTTGTTCGCTGACTTACGGCGGAAAGAAACACCTCAGGAGCAGACGAGTGACTGTATTCCTCTAAAAAGTGATGTTCGACTTCCCAGACGTACTCAATTCCGAGCTTGTCAGCGAGTTCACACTGGTCGAGAGCATCAGTAATTAGGCGTTGCTCCGCTCCTACATCCCATGGTCGCGGGATTTGATGCTCAAAAAAGATGCCGAACTGCATAGTCAGGTCACTTTCCGTTGGTCAACGGATACTAAGTCTGGAGAGGAAGTACCACGTTCGCTACCCCTTCTAATTCGGCAAACCAATCATTGGGCTCACCCACCAAAATTGGAACAAACTTCGACGCCCCAACTTCGATGAATCGTTCGATCTGATTTTTCAGACCGTCATGGCCGAGGGGAATGATTTCTTCGGGAGGGACACCGGGAGCACGGCGATCGAGGATGGTTCGATAACTAGCTGGCAAGTCCCCGTGGCTGTAGGGGATTAGGACGCCGAAATGTTCGGGATCCATGAACCTCTCCTGTTCATCCGCGGCATCATTTACGACTCGCCACCCCTGTGCTGCCATCTCAGGTGTGCAAAATGAGGGAAGCCATCCGTCTCCAAATTTTCCACATCGACGCAACTCAACGTCAGCCGCGCCTCCTAGCCAAATGTCCATAGGCTCTTGGCTTGGCTTGGGCAGCAGATCTACGTCCTCGTAGTGGTAGAAGTCTCCTTGATGGGTCACCGGGCCCTCCTCCCACATTCGCTTCAACAAAGGGAGAGCCTCGTTGAACATTTTGGCGCGCTGTTTGCGTTCAACGCCAAAGGCAGCTTGTTCGTGAACGTCTGCGACGCCTAGTCCGAATGCTGGTAGGAGACGGCCATTAGAGAGCCTGTCGAGACTGGCGAGTTCTTTCGCTAGGACCGCCAAGTTTCGGCCAGGGAGAACCATTACAGAAAACCCAAACTTCATTCTCGTTGTTCTGCCCGCGGCATAGGCCAGCCCAACGATGGGGTCGGGGCATTCGCCACCCAAGCGTTCGCTGAGCCACAAGGAATCGAAGCCAAGTTGTTCGAGGGAATCAACGAACGGATCAAAGGTTGAATGGTCGTTGGTGAAACTGCGGGTTCCTAGGCCAAAGCCAACACGGATCTTCATATCAAGACCCTAGGGCAGCTAACGCGAACACGCCGTGTGTGTTGACCTCAACCTTTGCCTAGTGTCTTTGGGCATATGAGTGAAACTCCCGATATCGAGGCCCTATATCGAATCGACGGCAAGGTTTGTGTCGTAACTGGCGCTTCCAGCGGCTTCGGCGACCGATTCGCCAGAGTGTTGTCCGCGGCCGGAGGCAAAGTCGTTGCTGCTGCGCGTCGCCGTGACCGACTTGAGGAGCTGGTGTCAGAGTTGCCCGACGCAGTAGCGATCCGATGTGACGTAAGTGACGATGAACAGTGCCGACAGTTGATTTCTCAGACCATTTCCCACTACGGACAAGTAGATGTGCTGGTAAACAACGCCGGCATTACCGATGCAGTTCACGCAGCCGAAGAAGCGAACATCGAAGTTTTCCGAAACGTTGTCGACGTGAATCTCAACGCCTGTTTCCTCCTATCGGCACTAGCCGCTCAAGACATGCTGACCCGTGAGGAAGGAAGCATTATCAACGTTGCGTCGGTACATGGCCTCGTGGCGTCCGCCCCAAATCTCCAACCGGCCTATGCGGCGAGCAAAGCGGGCTTGGTGAATTTGACCCGCGACCTTGCCGTTCAGTGGGCCAAGCGCGGCATCCGCGTAAATGCACTGTGCCCTGGTTACTTCGACACCGAGCTCACGCGCGGCATGTTTGAGGACGAACGCTCGACAAAGTGGATTGAGCGAAACGCGTCAATGGGTCGGGGTGGTTCACTCGAAGAGCTAGATGGAGCGCTCCTATTCTTGGCCAGCAACGCCAGCAGCTATGTCACCGGGATCCCGCTGCCAGTCGACGGTGGTTGGATCGCTCGATAAAGGTTCTCGCCCAACAAGCCATATGCCCGTACTCTCGGTTGTTGCGATGATCGCTCGCCGAACACTTTTCTTCGCAGCTGTACCGTCCTGTCTCGCTGCCCTTCTCATCTGCGCCTGGTTACTACTGGATCCTCAGTCGCAATCAGGTGTTCTACGATGGCTCGCAGTTCTGGCAGCGATTGCGGCATCTCTGTTGCTAGTGAGCAGTTCGATCGCTGTCTTATGGACAGGCGGGCAACAAGAAGCCCAACTGGCTCGTGCCGCTCGCCATGACCCGGTAACTGGATTAGGGAACCGCGTGCACGCGCTTTCCCGACTAGAAGAAGCGCTCGCACGATCGCGGTCCACCGGACGCGCGGTCGGAGTCGTGTTCTGCGACCTGGATGATTTCAAAGTCGTCAACGATGTCTATGGGCACACCGTCGGTGACCGGTTGCTGGCGGCAATTGGTGCGCGCTTTGCCGATGCGGTGAGACCAACCGACACCGTCGCCCGATACGGCGGCGACGAGTTCGCAATCGTATGTCCGGAGCTGAGAGACGGAAGCGACGTCGGACTCGTTGCAGATCGGCTCGAAATTGCAATGGAACGCCCCTTCATCATTGGAGGACATTCCTTAATCGCAAAGGCCAGCATCGGCTTCACCGTCGGTTATGGCACTCGCAACAACGCTGAA
>DGLO01000032.1 GCA_002388005.1 Candidatus Neomicrothrix sp. UBA4542 | reverse complement strand
CCCTACCCCATTTCTCTCCAAGCGTTCCCGAAACCAAAAGAAGGGCCGCATACGGAAAGAAGTAAGCACCAAAGCCCCAGGCGACAGTCGCGGTGGTCGTGTTGAAGGCCTCTCTCAACTCGGGAATCATTGGTGATAAGACAGACCCGCCGAACGGTCCGAGAATCCCACACAGGTAAAGCGGCAGAAGCCGCCGTCGCTCTTTCGGACGGTTTTCGGAGGTATCAGGGTGAGTCATCTCGCCGAGACGGTAGCGGTGTGAAACCTATTCTGCTTGTGACACCTCGTGTAGCAGTCCGTCGGTAACGTCGTAGACGAAGCCTCGTAAATGTTGCGCGTCAACGAACGGAGTCAGCAAGAGCCGTTGCATCGACTGGCGGGTGTCAGCGTATGGGTCCGCGAAGGGCTCCAAGGACCAGCGGGGCTTAACCCCGAGCTCTGCTTCGAGTTCGGCTTTGAAGTCATCCTCGCTGACCATCTGTAGGCCGCAATCGGTGTGATGCAACAGAATGATTTCTTGGGTTCCTAAGAATCTTTGAGAGAGACAGAGGGACCGGATGACGTCGTCGGTAATCACGCCGCCGGCGTTGCGGACGATGTGAGCTTCACCGTTTTCTAGACCTAGGATCTTGAAGATATCCATTCGAGAGTCCATGCAGGCAACCACCGCTAGGCGCATAGTTGGAGCGACTGCAAGGTCGCCGTCTTCGAACCTTTTGGCGAAATGGCGGTTATGAAGGACCAGTTGGTCCGCGTTGGCAGCAAAATCGTCAGACACGTTCGAAGAAACTACCGATTCGCGGAATGAAATTTGCGTCATTCTCGGCTCTATATGAGGCTGTGGTTTGAATTTCAACAGCGGGCGTATGAAACGGCCAGATTTTTGCTTGTTTGAGGGGGAACCAATATGGAAATCAGCGTTGCCGGGTTTTTCGGCAATTCACCTCGTCGAGATTTGTTTTTCCTCCGGGATTTTGCTCAGTCGGTTGAAGGTTTGGGCTTTCGAAGTCTCGCCTTACCCGAACATGTGGTGTTTTTCACAAGTTATGAGTCTGATTACCCCTATACAGAGGACGGCGAACCTAACTGGGGTCCAGATACCGGAATTTTCGACCCGTTATTTTGCGCACAGGCCGCGGCGCATGCGACAACCACGTTGCGTTTCATCACTGGCGTACTGATTCTGACTCAACGACCGGCGCTGCTGACAGCTAAAGAAGTGCTCACCCTGGATCACTTCACTAATGGCAGGTTCGAACTTGGAGTCGGGTCAGGTTGGTCCTGGGAAGAGTACGCAGCTCTTGGGGTTGACTTTGCTCGCCGAGGCAAACGTCTTGATGAATACATAGAGGCGCTGCGTGTCACCTGGACCGAAGAACGTGCTACCTACCAAGGTGAATTTGTTCGTTTCGAAAACGCGGTGATGAACCCGAAGCCCGTCACGCCGGGTGGGCCTCCGATAATCATCGGCGGAGACTCAGCTGCTGCCATGAGGCGTGCAGCGCGCTTAGGTGACGGTTGGTATGGCTGGTGGGCTCAGCCCGACATTCATGCTCATCTGGCCACCCTTGGTCAGATCTTGAACGACCACGACCGCGATCTAGCCGACGATGACTTTGACTTTAAGCTCGGACTCCCGTTGTCGAGGATTGATCCAGCTGAGATCGAATCTAAGATCGAGATTGCGGCATCGCTTCAAGTCGACGAATTGGTGCTCGCCCCTGCGATTCCGACGAAAGACTTTGACGAACACCTTGCTCTACTAGCACGGGCGGCCGGCCTCAACTAGGAGTCGCTCGACAGTTGAGGTGCGGCATTCTCGTAAGCCTTGACCATTGACACTCTGTTGGCTACTCCGAGGACTCGGTCATTCCAGTCGAGCACGGGGAGGAGGTCAGTGTTGGCGTTTTCGAGCATTTGCATGCCCTGTTCGAGAGTGGAACCGGGGTGAGCGACAGGGTGGTCGTCACGCACAATGTCAAGGACCTTGGCATTGGGGGATTCCTCGAGTTTCGCTTCGGCGTCACGGAGGTAGGCCACTCCCTCGAGAGCACGATCGGCAGTCACAACCAGGAGCATCTCCTCGCGGCCCCGCTTCATGATCTGTATCGCTTGTTGGAGCGACGCTGTTCTGAGGGTTGCAGCGTATTTTGCTTCGGCGGCTCCCACTAAAGCCACTTGGCTCATGAGGTGGTCATCGCGGGAGCGATCTGGTCCCAGTGCGTCTTTGCGTCGCAGTTTGACCTCGTAAATGGAATCTTTCTTTATTGCTGAATAGGCCACTGTCGCCGCCGCGCAAGCGGCCATCAGCGGCATAATCAACCCGAAGTCGTTCGTCATTTCGAACACAATGAAAATACTCGACATGGGCGCCTGAGCTGCTGCAGCAAAGACCGCGGCCATTCCGACTACCGCATAGGCCCCAGCAGTAGCGGTCGACTCCGGAAAAAGATCATGGATTATCTGACCGTAGGCCGACCCAAGGAGAGCGCCGATAAATAATGCTGGAGAAAAAATTCCCCCCGATCCTCCTGAGCCAAGAGTCAACGCCGTTGCAAGCATCTTTCCCACTAGCAAAAGCAGCAAGAACCGAAAGGCGAACTCTCCGGCGAGAGCTTTGTCTATGCCCGATAACCCCGATCCAAGTAGATCAAACGAAATGGCGCCCAATGCCCCCACCGCCACAACGCCTATCGCGGGTCGAAAGTCCGCTAGGACGGGAAGCGCATCGAATCGGTCCTCTACGAAATACAACAGGCGGACGAAACCGACTGCAACGACCGCCGCTACAACTCCCAGCAAGGCATAAAAAACCAGTTCGGTGGGATGCACCAGATGATGCACTTCTGCAGTTAATACCGATTCGTCACCTACGAGAACCCGCCACACGGCGTTAGCTGCAACTGCGGAAATGACCACCGTTGAAAAGCCTCGAGCGGTAAATGACCGGAGCACCACTTCCAAGGCGAAGAAGACCCCCGCGAGGGGGGCATTGAAAACTGCGGCGACGCCCGCAGCGGCTCCAGCCGCGACAAACGTAGAGCGCCGCCGGTCTGACATTCGAAATAATCGTGCCAGCGTCGAACCCAATGCTGAACCAATTTGGACAATAGGGCCTTCTCGGCCAGCTGAGCCTCCCGACCCAATGGTGAGGGCTGAAGCGACCGCTTTAACGTACGCAACTCGAGTTCTGATTCGTCCCCCTCGACGATTTACCGCCTCCATGACTTCGGGAACACCGTGGCCTTTGGCTTCTGAAGCTGCGCGGGTTACCAGCGGCCCGACGAGAAGCCCTCCAATAACAATTCCGGGCAGATACCGGAATGGTCCAAGAATGTCCGACCAGGCAGCCAGTCGACCGAAGACCTCTTCGCTGAGGAAGTCGATCAAATAGTGGAAGGCGACTGCCGCTAATCCCCCGATCAATCCAATGACAACAGCCATGAGGGCGAACGTCTGATTTTCGGTCAGACGAATACCCGCTAATTGTCTTCCAAATGTTCGAACTTGGAAAATTCGTCCAAGAAGATTGCGGGCTCGTCGTGGCATCAGGCGCCGACCGTAGCTGTTCCCGGCAGAGTTCGCGTAAGCGAACGAGCCAAAAAACCACGGGGGGTCAAGCGTTAAGGGACCTCGACATTCTGGAATCGGGACTCCAACTAGTTCGCTGGTAGGGTCGTCATGTGGCGTATGAACCGACCGAACACCACCCGGCTTTTGAGGAGTACAGCGAAGCCATCTTTGAGTTGGGAGAAGACGGCGTGCCTGTTATTCAGGCCAGGATCTCCGATCGTCTCGAAATATCTCGTCAAGCGGTCGGCGAAATGATTCGTCGGATGGAACGCGAAAACCTCGTCGAAATCGCAGGTGGGAGCGAGATCATTCTGACCAGCGAAGGCGAAGACTTGGCGAGAACTATCGTACGACGGCATCGGCTGGCGGAATGTTTTCTTACAGACGTACTCGGGTTGAACTGGACCGACGCTCACAATGAAGCGGGACGATGGGAACACGTGATATCGCCCCTTGTGGAAGCTGCGATGCTTCGCGCTTTGGGAGATCCCCAGACGTGCCCCCATGGGAATCCGATACCCGGAAGCGGCTACGAAGAGCCACAAGGGACGGTCGGGCTATCCGAAATTGACGCCGGCGACCCCTTTACGGTCGTCCGCATTCCCGAAGAGTTGGAATGGGAACCCGGCCAACTTGAATTCCTAGAAGGCACCGGTCTGATGCCGGGTCGACCCGGAGTCGTTCTGTCTTTCGCATCAGATGGAACTGCGACCGTCAAAGTGGGCGATAACCCCTTTGAGGTCGGCGGAGCAACCGCAAAACGAATAGTCGTAACCCCAGGGACATGACGACAGCCGCTGCACGCGGGGTCGCGATCAGGGACCTTGAACATTCTTACGAACAAGATCCGGTATTGCACAAGGTCTGCCTAGACATCGAGCCCGGCGAGTCGATGGCGCTTTTAGGACCAAGTGGCTGTGGAAAAACAACATTACTTCGGCTTATAGCCGGACTGGAGAGACCTTCAAGCGGGGCAATACATCTTGGTGACGAAGTCGTCGCAGGCGACGTGTGGGTTCCACCCGACCGCCGTCGTGTGGGAATGGTGTTTCAGGATTGGGCACTCTTCCCCCATCTATCGGTGGCGGGCAACGTTGCCTACGGCATCAAGAAATCGGCGACTCGGAATCAAGAAGTAGCTGGCGCACTCGAAATGATGGATCTGGCCGATCTGTCGGACCGCATGCCAGCAACTCTCTCAGGCGGCCAGCAACAGAGAGTCGCACTCGCTAGAGCCCTTGCCCCTCGCCCGACTGTGCTCCTTCTTGACGAACCATTCTCAAATCTCGACACAAACTTGCGAATAGAGGTCCGGACCGAAGTCCACCGACTCTTGACGGACCTAGGCATTACGTCACTATTCGTCACTCACGATCAAGATGAAGCGTTTATCGTCGGGGACCGCGTTGCAGTCATGCGAAACGGTCGCATAGTCCAAACCGACACTCCTCGCGTTCTTTACCACTATCCAGTTGACCGCTGGACGGCTGAATTCGTCGGAACAATGTCGGTACTCACAGGCCACGCTCTTGATGGAATAGCACAATGTTCACTCGGATCATTGCCGGTGGACAAAGATGCCCGAGGGCCCGTGGACATCGTGGTGCGACCTGAGCAGCTATCTCTTGAACTCGGAGACCAAGCCACAGTGCAACTTGTCGAATACTACGGACATGAAACGATGATTTTTGTCACGCTTGGCGGCGAACAACTGCGAGTTCGATGCGAGCCGTCGGCTCCATTTACCCGCGGAGACCGTGTCCAAGTTACGTTCACAGGACAAACTGCCTCTGCCTTCAATATCGCTTGATAGAACTCACGCAGCATTTGTCGCCCGGTACCCGACAGAGACCCCCTGCAGGAACCCTGTGGCCAAAGCTCACAGAGT
>DGLO01000025.1:12108-26464 GCA_002388005.1 Candidatus Neomicrothrix sp. UBA4542 | reverse complement strand
GGGTTCAAATCCCGCTCCGGGCACGAAAGAACGCTGTTTCGGCAACTTGAGCGCCATCGCGATGTTTCGCTCTAGCTTGTGGCTATGAGCGTTGACCCCTACGTATCTTGGACTGACGACGAGTTGGCCGTTCTAGAACACGGCCTTCGAAGTGATCTATATGACGGGAGCGTCGCTCTCGTTACCGGAGGATCTGGTGGAATCGGCAGAGCAATCTGCATGCTGTTGGGCAGGCTTGGGGCTCGCATCATCACGTGTGGTCGAGACGAAACGAAACTTCGCGACCTTGAAAAATCGCTAGGTGAACACGGGATTGATGTCTGCTCAATCCCAATGACCATCCGCAACCCTGAAGAGGTAACCAAGCTGATCGCCACAGCCTGGGATCAATTCGACGGCTTGGACCTAGTTGTTAACAACGCTGGAGGGCAGTTCGCGGCGCCCGCAATGCAGATTTCGCCCAAGGGTTGGGCTGCTGTGGTCGAGACCAACTTGTATGGACCTTGGTTTGTTATGCAGGAAGCGGCCCGAGCCTGGATTGATAAGTCCCAGCCGGGATCGATCGTAAACATCGGGACCATTACTGGTCGCGCATCAGTCGGAATACCTCATACGGCTGCCGCGCGAGCCGGGGCTGCTGGCTTAGCCGCGTCACTTAGCGTCGAGTGGGCCCCTCATGACATCCGGGTGAATACCATCGCAGTTGGAGTAGTACGCAGCCCAGGACTAGTGAACTACCCACCCGAAGCGCGACCTTCGTTCGATCACAATCCTCAAAGGCGCCTTGGCGATGTTCAAGATGTAGCACAAGCCGTAGCGTTTCTGGGTTCACCTACAACTGCCTCCTATGTAACTGGGGAGGTTTTCCACGTCGCAGGTGGTGAACAAGTGTGGGGCGAATATTGGGCATTGGGAAAACCTGATTATTTTCGCGTCGAGGATTCCTGAGAGACTGACAACTATTACCGATTGGAACGTGATGGATAAGCGAGTAGATACCACTCGATTACAAAAAATGGCTCGGGCGTACACTGCGTCTGCAGTGCTGTATGCGGCACTTGATGTCAGCCTTTTTACTCATGTTAGCGGTGGTCTAAATAGTGAGACATCTCTTGTTGAAGCGACTGGACTTCGCCCCGTTGACGTCGACCGTTTGGTGTCGTGTGCGCTCAGTCTCGAACTACTCGACTGGGAAGGCGACCATCTAGTTAACAGTCCAGACGTCGAGACCTACCTAGTTGAAGGTAAGGCCCGCTACGCCGGTGCGTGGATGATGTTCACCCGTCCCGACGTAGAGGGATGGTTCGAAATGACTCAAAAGATGCGGGAACCTGAGTCAAGCAAACTCGGAATGTATCAAGAGCTAACTGTGGACTCAGCACGCAAATATCACCGAGCTACTTCAAGCATCGGATTTGGCGCGGCGCGGAGGTTTGTCAAAACTGTCGATTTGAGCAGCCGTCGACATCTGCTTGATTTGGGCGGCGGGTCCGGTGCCTACAGCATCACAGCAGTCGAAAACTTCAAGGAATTGCGGGCCACAGTGCTCGACCTGCCTCCGGTGGTGGTGGCTACTCAGGAATATATTGCAGATGCTGGAGTAGAAGACCGCGTCAAAACAGTCGGGGCGGATTTTACGACCGGAGAGTTCCCTTCTCCGGTGGACGTCATTGTGATGGCGAGCAACCTACCGATCTACGATGGCGAGGTCGTCTCCGACGTTGTAGCAAGAGCATTTCGAGCATTGGAACCTGGTGGGGAAATGCATTTGATCGGAGAAATGCTGAACGATGATCGAAAAGGCCCGATAGACGCAGCCATGTGGGGGATGAACGAACTGATCTGCGGTAGCGAAGGCCGTGCACATACTCGCTCTGAGTGTGAAAACTATTTCACGACAGCGGGATTCTCAGATGTTGAAGTCATCGACTTCGTGCCCGGAATACTGGCCCGATGTGTCGGCCACAAGCCC
This sequence comes from Candidatus Neomicrothrix sp. UBA4542, assembly GCA_002388005.1. Taxonomy (GTDB): domain Bacteria; phylum Actinomycetota; class Acidimicrobiia; order Acidimicrobiales; family Poriferisodalaceae; genus UBA2110. Next base: position 24,492 of record DGLO01000025.1, on the reverse strand, counting down.
TAATTGCCACTTGAAATAGGAAATTGCGCCTTTAGCGGCTAGATTTTCGACCCCATGTCAAGCAAGACCATAGAACGCCAGTTGCGAAGAACCAGCCAGCAGATTGTTGCCTTACGGACAGAGTTGGTCCTTCTCGACGAGCAATGGGCGCACCTTTCTGATGAGGCAGACACGGCCCGACTTCAATCATTAGTTTCGGAAACTCCCATATCGGAAAGAACTCACCAGCGAGCAGCCAGACACGTCGAAGTCATAGGTCAAGAGCGAAGCCAGTTAGCGGCACGGCTGGGCGAGCTCGAATGCCGACAAGACGCCTTACTTGACCAAATGAGCGGGTCTTCGCGTTAACTAGCGCCGTGTCCAAAAAACAGAGATCAGTGCTCCGTTCGGTAGAGTTGTATGCCTCACCACTAGAGGTAGTGCCCATAACCGATAGGGAATCTGTTGTCACAGCGAGTAGTTATTGCGGAGGATGAAGCCATTATTCGGCTCGATCTTCGCGAGATGCTTGAAGACGAAGGTTATGAGGTCGTCGCCGAAACCGGTCGTGGCGATGAAGCAGTTGAGTTAGTAGAGGAACACTCACCAGACTTGTGCATTTTCGACATCAAGATGCCTGGCATGGACGGTTTGGCTGCAGCGAGCGAAGTTTCGAGCAAGAGGCAAGCTGCGGTGGTCATCCTCACAGCATTCAGTCAGCGGCATTTGATTGAGCAAGCCCGCGACGCTGGGGTCCTTTCATATCTCGTTAAACCATTTCAACGCGAGGAACTCGTCTCGGCGATCGAGGTTGCAATGGGTCGGTTCGAAGAGATGCGACAGCTTGATGCCACTGTGCAGGAGTTGCAGGATCAATTGGAAGCACGAAAAGCGGTGGATCGCGCTAAAGGTCGCCTCATGGACGATCATGGAATATCGGAACAAGAAGCGTTTGAATTCATCCAAAAGACGGCTATGAGCAAGCGATCAACAATGCTTGACGTGGCAAACAAGATCATTGGTGGACTCTTAGAGCCTTGAGGTAGCCCCAGGTCTCATCACGGGAAGTGGGTCGTCCATAGAGACCCATTCGGGGCCTAGGGTTGCCAACGTGGCGAAAGTTCTCCTACTTGACGGCAATTCCCTGACATATCGGGCCTTTTTTGCATTGCCCACCGATATGGCCACTGCGTCGGGACAAGTCACGAATGCTGTCTTCGGTTTTACCTCGATGCTTTTGAATCTAGTGAGAGACCAGCAGCCCGAAGGGGTTGTCGTCGCTTTCGATCGCCCCGAACCCACCTTTCGACATGAGATGCTCCCAGAATATAAGGCCCAACGAGAGCCGACCCCTGATTTGCTGGTTCAACAATTCGGGTTGGTGCGAGAGGTTCTAGAAGCTCTCAAGGTGCCTACCGTTGATGTTGTCGGATTTGAGGCCGACGATCTTTTGGCAACGCTTGCCACTCAAGTCGCTGATTTGGGAGATGAAGCGATCATCGTCACGGGCGACCGTGACATCTATCAAATGGTCCGAGATCCCTATATCAAAGTGCTGTACAACCGCAGAGGGGTCAGCGACTACGCACTATACGACGAAGCTGGGATTGTCGACCGGACGGGAGTTTCGTCAGAGTTGTACCCCCAATACGCGGCACTTCGTGGGGATCCATCGGACAATCTTCCAGGAGTTCCAGGGGTAGGAGAGAAGACTGCGGCCAAGCTCATCAACGCATACGGAGGATTAGACGGAATCTTTGAACACGCCGATGACCAAACACCCAAGTTGCGGCAAAACCTTGTGGAATTCGAAGATCGCGCAAGACGAAACCTTGACGCGATGGTGCTCAGAACTGACGTCCCAATTGATCTCGATGTTCGATCAGTGGCATGGGGCGAAGTTGATGTGGGGAAGGTGCAGCACCTTTTCGAGCTTTTGGAGTTCAACTCTCTCTACGAACGCTTAAGCGAAATCCTGGGTGACTTGCTCCCGACTCTAGAGTCCGATGGTGGAGTTATAGAGGCCGAATTGATACAAGCGGCTTCGCCAACGGAATTCGTGTCTCGTTTAGATTCCTTAATCAAAAAAAGGGAACCACTTTCGCTCGGTTGGAGCACCGATCTTGACGGTTCGCTGTCCGCCCTTTCGGTAGTTCTCAACGCCGAAGCAGGTGAAGTGCTAGTGGTGGAGGAAGCCGTCCTCAAAGACCCGGCCGTACTTAATGCTCTGGAGAAAGTAGCGTCCCCTGAAGGGATTGGCTTCGACACCCATCACGCCAAAGAATTCGGTCGCGGCCTCCGGCGACTTGGACTCAACGCTGAAGGATTGAGGGCAGACACGGCAATCGTCGCTTATCTCATCGATCCAAGTGGCGGCCGATATGTGCTTGACGACCTGTTGCGCAAATACTGCCGAAGCGAGTTAGCCCGCGACGACTCGGTAAACGCCGGCCAGTTGAATCTCGACGGCGGTTCGAATGACCTGCTACTCGATGTAGCCCGTGACGCCTTGGCGGTGAACCGGTTGGTACCAGTGCTCCTGGAAATACTGAAAGAGCGGTCGATGTTCTGGCTTTACGATGAGGTAGAACGGCCGCTGATTTCCGTGCTCTCGCGAATGGAAGACGTTGGAGTGGGGGTAGACGCGGCTGAATTAACTCGGATGCGCGACCACTTGGTGGCAGAAGTAAGTCGATTAGAAGCAGGTATTCACGAACTCGCTGGACATGAGTTCAACGTGAACTCCACCAAACAACTTCGCGAAGTGTTATTCGATGAGTTAAGTCTTACTCCCCAAAAGAAAACCAAGACCGGGTACTCAACCGATGCAGCGTCTCTTGAAAAGATCCGCGATCAGCACGAGATCGTCGAACTGCTTCTGGGGTACCGCGAGGTTGAAAAGTTGCGATCGACATACGGTCAGGGATTACTTGATGTTGTTGACGGCGACGGAAGAATCAGAGCGACTTTCAATCAAACCGTTGCGCGCACGGGGCGACTGAGTTCTGAGGACCCAAATCTTCATAACATCCCTGTTCGCACCGCTTTGGGTAGGGAATTTCGGAAAGCGTTTGTTCCCCGAGACGGTTATGAGTTGCTAGTTGCGGATTACAACCAGATCGAACTGCGAGTTATTGCGCACCTTGCTGGAGATCCCGGGCTTGTTCATGCCTTTGAATCAGGTCAGGACATACATAACGCAACCGCTGCTTCGGTGTTCGGAGTGAAACCCGAAGATGTCAACACCGAACAGCGGTCCAAAGCGAAGATGGTGAGCTACGGACTCGCCTATGGAATGGAGGCGTATGGCCTAGGTCAGCGTTTAGGAATCCCCACGAACGAGGCGTCTGAGATTCTCGCAGCCTATTTCTCGGCGTTTCCTTCGGTGAGGTCCTTCATGGATGAGATTGTTGAGAAAACTAGAGAGACTGGTTACACGGAAACTCTTTTTGGTCGACGTCGACCGATCCCTGATTTGAATTCACCGAACTATAGGGTTCGACAAGCAGCGGAGCGTCAGGCGATGAATGCACCGATCCAAGGATTGGCTGCAGATATCTTCAAGATTGCGCTTGTCGAAATTGACCGTGCCCTGGCCGCATTGGGTGCTCAGAGTTCACTGGTACTACAGGTGCACGACGAGGTCATTCTCGAAGTTCATCCCGAAGAAAGTAAGGAAATTCAGGAGATGACTGTTCTGACCATGAGTGAAGCTGCACAGCTACGAGTGCCACTCGAAGTGAATGTCGCGCTGGGACCAACCTGGGCTCAAGCAAAAAGTTGATTTGAAGCGCGATGCCGAAAGGGGGGGACGGCTCAACGAATCACTGGTTCGAGAGTATTGCTGACCACCTAAACGAGACGTACCTTCGTTATTCATTCACCAAAACCACAAATGAGGAAGTCGATCACATCATCTCTCAACTGGGCCTGCATCCGGGTGACCGTGTTCTAGATGTCGGCTGTGGCCCTGGTCGGCACTCTGTTGAGTTGGCTCGACGAGGGATCAGGTGTCACGGCATCGACATTTCCCAACGTTTCCTCGAATTGGCCGCCGAGTCGGCGGCTGAGGAAGGTTTGACGGATTTAGCTACTTTCGATCGCGTCGATGCCCGGCAGCTTGAATTCTCAAATGAATTCGACGGTGCGTTTTCATTGTGTGAAGGTGCCTTTGGGCTACAGGGCGGTCCGGCGTTGGAGGATGCCCCCAACTTGGCGGCGGATCAACGCATCCTCTCGGGTATGGGGCAAGCGCTGAGGAGCGGTCGCCGGCTCCTCGTGGCAGCGTTTTCTGCCTACTTCCTCGTCGCGAATCTCGAAAATATAGAAAACTCGAATGAGTTTGACCTAATGACGGCGACCCGTCACGAACACACAGAGGTTCGAAATCCCGCAGGGCGGGCTCTCGCTACCGAGCTGTGGACAACCTGTTTCACGCCCCGCGAGCTTTGGATGATGGCAGAGATGGCAGGACTTGAACCTTTGCAGATCCGAAGTGTCCACTCTGGCGAAGACTGGAAGGCAGAATCATTGGTTGCGGACCACCCGGAGCTAGTGCTCTTAGCTCGCCGCCCCTAGCGCTTCAACCAAGCGGCGCCGGAAATAGCTAACGGAGATGGTTCCTGCAAGCGGGCCGTGTAGCCTTGAGCGCCGTGCCCGGTGAGAGCTCTGTCACCGTCACCCCGTATTGTCTACCGAGAGCAAATCCTAGTGTCCGATACCACAGAATTCGGCAGCTTTAATGATGCCGGTGAATACATCCCCCGCACCGTAGTTGAGAACGACCTAGGTGCGACCTCCTTTGCAGACGCCATAGACAGCACGATCGTCGAATTTGATGACGGGGACCTTGTCTCAGGCACCGTCGTCCGGATTGACCGCGATGAAGTGCTACTCGATATTGGGTTCAAGTCCGAGGGCGTCATCCCTAGCCGCGAACTTTCGATCAGGAATGCCGTGGATCCATCGGAAGTGGTTGAGCTAGGCGAAGAGATTGAGGCCCTCGTCCTTCAAAAAGAAGATCAGGACGGACGGCTTGTTCTCTCTAAGAAACGCGCCCAATACGAGAAGGCATGGGGCAAGATCGAAGAAATTAAGGACTCTGAAGGTGTGGTTTCGGGGCCGGTTATAGAGGTCGTCAAGGGCGGTCTCATCATAGACATCGGGTTACGCGGGTTCGTACCAGCGTCACTGGTGGAGTTGCGTCGTGTTCGCGATCTTGACCCCTACATAGGCATGGAACTTGAGGCCAAAATCATCGAACTCGACAAAAATCGCAACAACGTTGTTTTGTCTCGCCGGGCGTGGCTAGAGGAGACACAAAAAGAACAGCGAGAAGAGTTTCTCGACAATCTCCTGCCTGGCGAAAAGCGCAGCGGCGTTGTGTCTTCGGTTGTGAGTTTTGGGGCCTTTGTTGACTTAGGCGGCATGGATGGCCTCATTCACGTCTCAGAGCTTTCCTGGAAGCATGTCGATCACCCGAGTTCGGTGGTGACGGTAGGGGACGAGGTCGATGTAGAGGTGCTTGAAGTTGATCGCGAACGAGAACGGATTTCGCTGTCGCTCAAAGCAACACAGCAGGATCCGTGGCAGGAATTTGCCGAAGGTCACAAAGTGGGGGAATTGGTGTACGGACGCGTCACCAAACTGGTTCCTTTTGGTTCTTTCGTGCAGGTTGGCGACGGGATCGAAGGTCTTGTTCATATCTCGGAGATGTCCGCACATCACGTTGAACTTCCAGAGCAAGTGGTTACTCCCGGCGAAGAACTCTGGGTGAAGATCATTGATCTGGATCTTCAACGGCGAAGAATCAGCCTGTCGATTAAACAAGCCGCTGAAGGTGGCGTGGTCGCGGCAGAATACCAAGAAGCATTCGGAGAACATGCCTACGACGAAGCCGGCAACTTTATCGGCGAATTTGATTACGCGGCCCCTGCAGAAGGCGAAGAATCCGAAGCGGAGCGAGCCTGGCGCGAGTACTACGAAGAACATGGTGAAGAGGCGTATCGTCAAGCGGTGGCCGAGTATGAGGACAATGGCTCAACTGCTGAAGGCGCCGAAGCTTCGTCGGCGGACGAGGTCTCAGCGGCAACTGAAGAAACGTAGGTCGATAAGTGATAGTCATCGGGCTAACCGGTGGCATAGGGAGCGGCAAGAGCACCGTCTCTGATTGCTTTGTCGAGCATGACGCAATTTTGGTCGACGCTGATGTGATCGTTCGCGAGATGCAAGCACCAGGGCAGGTAGTCCACACAGAGATGGTTGCTCATTTCGGTGACACCATTCTGAATAGCGATGAGTCGCTTGATCGACAGGCCATCGCTGAAATTGTTTTCGGTGACAAAGGTGCCTTACGCGAGCTGAACCGTATTGTTCACCCGCCAGTGAACAGCGAGATCCGTCGCAGAATCCGGAGGGAAGCGGACACCGACAATCTGTTGGTACTCGACATTCCACTCCTTGTCGAGGGGATCATCGCGGGTGGACCTCCGCGTTATATCGTTAGCGGCATCCTGGTTGTTGACACTCCAACGGAAATAGCGGTCGACCGGTTAGTTGCTCAACGCGGATTCACCGAAGACGACGCTCGTTCTCGGATTGCCGCGCAGGTAGCGCGCGAAAAGCGTCTCGAAGTCGCCGATTTCGTGATCGATAATTCCGTACATCTTGACCGTCTTTATAGGCAAATTGACCGAGCATACGAGTGGGCGAGAGCGTTACCTGCGACCGAGCCGACTCCTGAGCCTGAGGACGACTGAAGGTTTTGCGGCTTACCCGGAGGCGAAAGTCGAGTACCTCATCCCAGGACGACGACAAGAACCACGCCCGAAAGAACAAGGCCACTACCCAAATAATCTCGAATGGGATGTGGCTCACGTAACCGGATCAGCGAGATCATGAAAACGAGAACGATTTCGATTTGACCGAGGGTTCGGACTTTCGCAGCATTCGCTACAGCCATTGCTGCCACCCAACCAGTTGTGCCTGCGAAGCTCATCAACCCAACCGGTAAACACTTCCTCCGGTGCTTCCAGATAGCGACCAGTTGACTGCTGTCAGTGATCGCAAGAAAAGCTCCGTGTAGGAGAGCCTGGGACGACAAAATAGCGAGCAATGTCAGACACGTTCTGTGCCAAACAGAAGCAGCGACAATCGACGTAGTGGCACCGCGGATCGCCACGGCGGAAAGAGCGAAAAAAAGGCCAGCTCCAATCCCGAGCCACGCCGACGGATCCCCCCATCGTTGGAGCGCTGACTCGATGCCTACAGGCGCAGCGAGGAGCACCACTCCTAGGAGCACCACCGCTGCTCCGAACCAACCGAGTGCTCGAAGGGGTTCGTTAAGAAACACGGCGGATCCAACAGCTACGAGAATGACTTCGGCTTTCGAATAGACAGTCCCAATCGCAAAATCTCTTGCCCGGAAGGCTCGAAGTAAGAGAATGGTTCCAGTTATTTGGACCACTCCGGCTGTCCCTGACCAGAGCCAGAAATTTCGCGTCACGTCAACTTCATCTGGTAGGCGCAGCCAAACCATTAACCCCAAGATCAGTGCAAGCGGCCACGCGAACAAGAAGCGAACGTATGCGGCGCCCGTCGCAGAAAGAAATTGTCGTAATTCGTGCTGGCGCGCAGTTCTCAATACCTGAGCGACTGTCGCTCCCAAGGTCAAAGGCACCCAGATTGCTCCGGCCGACGGCATCCGTTATCTCCTTCGGAGGATTAACTGGTTAAAGGATCACTGTTGGGGAAGCCCAGCGTCCTCTGCGCCCTCAAGGCGTTGTTGGAGCCGGTTCATGCCGAGGAGCCAACGATCCGGATCGGCGGTTTTTCTCTCCATCCAAGTTTGAGCGATGGGATCTGTTAGAACCAGAAAGCGCTCTGCGACGATGGCATCGAGTACTTGCTGAGCTACTTCTGTAGGTTCTTTGATCGGACCCCCTGCTTGGCTCGCCCACTCACCCTCGGCAGCATCGCCCAACATTGGAGTTCGAACGGCCAACGGTGCTAGTAACGAAACGCGAATGCCGAGGTGGGCGTAGGTAAAGGCAAGCCACTCTGCCAAACCGACCACAGCGTGTTTACTCACCGCATACGGCAGGTTGCCATGTGATGACAGCACACCGGCCATGGAGGCGGTGTGTAAAAGGTACCCCTCGCCCCGTTCCAGCATTGCAGGCAAAACGGCGCGAATGGCATGAACATGTGACATTAGGTTCACATCCCATTGGCGCTGCCACTCATCCAGGGAACTTGTGAGTAACCCCGCCCCGGAGCCGATTCCAGCATTGTTGAATAGGACCTCAACAGGGCCAAGATCGGCTTCTATCTGCGCCACCATGTCCGAGATGGCAGCCGGGTCTCCCAAATCACACGGCACTGCGGCACCGCTAACCGCCGAGGCCACCCGCACAGCACCGACCTCGTCGATATCGACAACCGCTACCTTCGCCCCAACAGCCGCGAACGCGTGAGCGCACGCTTCGCCTATACCGCTGGCGGCACCGGTGATGGCGACTACCTTGCCATTCAAATCCACGACCCGCCCCGATCCTTAAACGTTCAATTGCGTTCCACAATGAGGGCAGCTTGGCACATTATCCCTAGTGTCGTATTGAGACTCCTTGACTAACAGAAAGCATCCCTCACAGAGAATTTCGTCTTCTTGCTTGCTTGGGATGCGATCGCCCTCAGCGGTAGTGATTACCCCTTCGTCTTCTTCCTCTTCTTCATCTTCGTCCTCGGCTGAGGAAAGCCGTTCCTTGAGAATGGTGTCAAGGTCGGCCTCGACCTCGTCGTCGTCTTCATCTTCATCTTCTTCGTCATCGGAACTCGGGCGCGCACCAGCCGGAATTTCATCGTCGTCGTCTTCGTCATCGTCGCCGTCATTGTCAGCGAGAGCGTCTTCATCTAGATCAAGTTCAGGGTCTTCAGCCATTTCGTCGTCGAGCGCGTCAGGGTCGGGGCGCTCTTCGTCGCTGCCGTCATCTTTGGGTTTCTTGCTCATATCGGCCTCAGGAGCGTAGACACAAAAGTTCCGTGTTTGTCACTCCGCGCCGGAGGATACCCACAGATCGGCCTATGAGTGTGAATGAAACAGCAAATCCCTAAAAGATCAACGATTTTTTGCCAAACGAAGCCTTCAACGCCCATACCATTCCGTCGCTGTTCCTAAGCTGTTTGTGTGAGCTCTGAATCACGGCTATCGCCAACTGCGGCCCACCCGTTTCGGGTTGTCTCCGACTTCTCGCCTGCGGGAGACCAACCAACAGCGGTGGAGCAGTTATCTGCTGGAGTGGAAGCGGGACACCGCTTCCAAACTCTGCTCGGCATAACCGGCTCGGGTAAGAGTGCAACCATCGCGTGGACGATAGAAAAAATTCAGAGGCCCACTCTCGTTCTAGCGCCCAACAAATCGTTGGCAGCCCAATTGGCCAACGAATTCCGTGAATTTTTTCCAGACAACCGAGTGGAGTATTTCGTTTCCTATTACGACTACTACCAACCAGAGGCGTACATGCCAGCCTCAGATACCTACATCGAAAAGGACTCATCGATCAACGACGAAATTGATCGACTGCGTCATTCAGCTACCGCTGCGCTACTTACGCGCCGAGACGTGATAGTGGTCGCGTCTGTTTCGGCGATCTACGGTTTAGGGCCTCCCGAGGCTTACCTCAAGCACATGTTGTATCTGCGAGCCGGAGATACGCGCGATCAACGCGAAGTTCTTGGTCGATTGATCGACATGCAGTATGAGCGCAACGACATGAACTTAATTCGTGGAAAGTTTCGAGTAAGAGGCGACACTCTCGAGATACATCCGGCCTATGAAGAGTTCGTAATTCGCATTGAGTTGTTTGGTGACGATATTGAGCGAATAACAAAGATCGACCCAGTTACAGGGGAGCGTCTAGCTGACCTCGAGGAGATCACAGTTTTTCCCGCGAGTCATTACGTCACAGACACAGACACAATCCACAGGGCTATCAAAGACATAGAAGACGAGCTGCAAGCCCGGCTTGCCGTGTTTGAGTCAGAAAACAGGCTGCTAGAGGCCCAGAGATTAAGAATGCGAACCGAGTACGATCTCGAAATGTTGCAGGAAGTTGGGTACTGCAATGGTATTGAGAATTATTCAATGCATTTGGACGGAAGGACTGTCGACGAGCCGCCCTACACTCTGCTCGATTTCTTTCCAGATGACTACCTTTTAGTAGTTGACGAAAGTCATGTTGCAGTTCCGCAACTCCATGGACAGTTCTCAGGTGACCGATCGCGAAAAGACACTCTGGTCGAGCATGGTTTTCGCCTTCCGTCCGCTCGTGATAACCGGCCGTTACGGTTCGAAGAGGTCATGGAGAGACTAAACCAGGTTGTCTTTTTGTCCGCCACACCAGGGGATTTTGAAGTCGACGCCAGCGACCAAGTAGTGGAGCAGATCATTCGACCGACAGGTCTCGTCGACCCAGAAGTTTTGGTGAAACCCACACGAGGTCAGATCGATGACCTAATCGATCAGATTGAACAAACCGTTGGGCGCGGAGACAGGGTATTGGTCACCACATTGACCAAAAAGATGTCTGAAGATTTGACGGACTACCTACTGGAGTTGGGGGTTAAGGTCAGGTACCTACACAGCGAAATTGACACGATTGAACGAATCGAAATATTGCGGGATCTACGCCTGGGCGAATTCGACGTCTTGGTGGGTATCAACCTGCTACGCGAAGGACTGGATTTACCTGAAGTTTCACTAGTTGCGATCCTTGATGCGGACAAGGAAGGTTTCCTGCGAAGTCAAACGTCGCTCATCCAAACGATCGGTAGGGCTGCTCGAAACGTCGATGGCCAAGTGGTTATGTACGCCGACAATGTGACGGATTCGATGCGGAGAGCGATTGATGAAACCAACAGGCGTAGAGGGCTACAGCAGACCTACAACGCGGAAAACGGAATTGACCCCCAAACAATCCGAAAGGCCGTGACCGATATCTTGCTTGTGCTTCGCGGCCAAGAAGCCGGCGCTCCTGTTCCGGAGAAACTTGCCTCAGGTCGCGTTCGCGTTGAAGAACAAGCCAGAAGAGATCTCGCTGAGCTTCCTGAAGACGATCTCAACCGACTTATCCATTCACTGGAACTGGAAATGGAAGAGGCGGCAGAAGACCTGCGTTTCGAATACGCCGCGAGACTTCGAGACGAAATTCGGGAGCTCCGACGCGACTTACGCGACGCAATGAGCTGAAATTTCAGCGTTGTTTGTGACAGATCGGTGAAGGGCACGGGCGTGGCGGCTAGGTTCGCTTCACAATTGACCTGGACGTCAATAGGACCCAGGTCTTGAAAGAGGAGTAGCGCAATGCCACATGAAGTGCGTGGGGTCGTGGCCAGAAAAAAAGGGGATCCGGTTTCTGTTGAAACAATCCATGTTCCCGATCCTGGACCAGGAGAAGTCATTGTCGACGTTCAGGCTTGCGGTGTTTGTCACACCGATCTTCACTATCGGGAGGGTGCCATCAACGACGACTTCCCCTTCCTGCTCGGACACGAAGCGGCGGGGATTGTTAGTCAGACAGGCCCTGGGGTTTCGAATCTGACAGAAGGCGATTTCGTCGTACTGAACTGGCGGGCCGTGTGTGGAGAGTGCCGCAGCTGTCTGCGGGGCAGACCTCAATATTGTTTTTCCACACACAACGCCCAACAGAAAATGACTGTGGACGGTATTGACCTAAGCCCGGCGTTGGGCATCGGAGCGTTTGCCGAGAAGACGTTGGTCGCTGCAGGTCAAGCAACAAAGGTCAGTGATGAGGCTGAACCCGAAGTTGCAGGCCTGATTGGTTGCGGTGTCATGGCTGGCCTCGGAGCGGCATTGAATACTGGCGGAGTGACGCGGGGCGACAGCGTTGCTGTCTGGGGTTGCGGCGGCGTGGGAGACGCAGCTATCGAGGGCGCACGGATTGCTGGCGCACACACGATCATCGCGATAGATCTCGATGAAGGAAAACTTGAGTGGGCCAAAGAGTTTGGAGCAACTCACACCATTAACTCCGCCGACATGGACACATCGCAAGTAATCGAAACAGTGCAAAGTCTCACGGGAGGCAACGGAGTTGACGTGGCTATTGAGGCGATAGGACTACCTGAGACATACGAGCAGGCGTTTTATTCTCGAGATCTAGCGGGCACGGTGGTCCTGGTGGGAGTTCCAAGTCCCGAAATGCGGATCGATTTGCCTCTTATCGAAGTCTTTGGACGAGGGGGGTCACTCAAAAGTTCCTGGTATGGGGACTGCCTTCCCACGCGCGACTTCCCGATGCTGATCGATCTGTACCTCCAAGGAAGGCTTCAGCTCGAGCGTTTCGTGTCCGAGAAAATAGGGATCACTGAAGTGGAAAACGCGTTCCA